>NZ_JXSL01000030.1:676203-1010555 GCF_000829825.1 Paramagnetospirillum magnetotacticum MS-1
GGCAGGCAATCTCAAGGACATGTTCCTCAACATCACCCCGGCCAATGATCTGACGTTACGCCACGGCATCGACTCGCCGACCCTGCGCATCGACGGGCTGATGGTGGCGGGACGCTAGACCGTTCGCGTGTGAACGCGAAACGGTCGAGCGCCGCCGCTCATCCTCTAGAACATCGAGGCCAGGACGCGATCCGGCGGCTGGTGGCCGTCGGCGAAGGTCTTGATGTTGACCAGCACCTTCTCGCCCATATCGACACGGCCCTCGATGGTGGCCGAGCCCAGATGGGGCAGCAGCACCACATTGTCCAAGGCCAGCAGCTTGGGATTCACCGCCGGTTCGTGCTCGAACACGTCGAGACCGGCGCCAGCCAGATCGCCACGGATCAACATGCGGGTAAGGGCGTTCTCGTCGACGATCTCGCCGCGCGCCGTGTTGACCACATAGGCGTGCTTGGGCAGCAGTTCCAGACGCCGGGCCGAGAGCAGATGGAAGGTGGCCGGAGTATGCGGGCAATGGACGGTGATCACGTCCATGCGGGCCAGCATCTGGTCCAGGCTTTCCCAATAGGTGGCTTCCAGCTCGGTCTCGATATCGGGATGGACGCGCTTGCGGTTGTGATAGTGGATGGACATGCCGAAGGCCTTGGCGCGGCGCGCCACGGCCTGGCCGATGCGGCCCATGCCGATGATGCCCAGACGCTTGCCCCAAATGCGGTGTCCCAGCATGAAGGTCGGGCTCCAGCCCTTCCAGTCGCCGGAACGGATCAGGCGCTCGCCCTCGGCGATGCGGCGCGGCACCGACATGATCAGGGCCATGGCCATGTCGGCGGTATCCTCGGTCAGCACGCCGGGCGTGTTGGTGACGATGATGCCCCGGCTGCGCGCGGTCGCCAGATCGATGTGATCGACGCCGGTGCCGAAATTGGCGATCAGCTTCAGATTGGGACCGGCCTGGGACAAGACGCCCGCGTCGATGCGGTCGGTGACGGTGGGGACCAGCACGTCGGCGATCTTGACGGCCTCGATCAGCTCCATCTTGCTCATGGGGTGATCATCGACATTCAGCCGGGTGTCGAACAATTCCATCATCCGGGTTTCGATGACGTCGGGCAGCTTGCGGCTGACCACGACGACGGGTTTCTTATTGGGCATTTGTTGTCTCCTCCCGGAACGTTTCCCTATCGACCTAGCAACTCGGGGACCCCTTGTCCAGAGCCCAATTGGACCTTCTTTAAAACGCAAACATCCACCCGCCTTGACCGGGTCGGGCGAGCCGACCTTATAATACGCCGCCGGAGGGAAAATGGACTGCCGTCGTTGGGGGATAGCCGAGATGCGTAAATGGGGGACGAGCGCCCTGGCGGCCCTGCTGCTGGGCCTCGTGTCGGCCGTTTGGGCGCCGACCGCGCTGGCGGGCGAGGCCAGCGGCCTGCCGCTGCCCCGTTTCGTCTCTCTTCGCTCGGACGAGGTCAATCTGCGGGCCGGGCCGGGACAGCGCTATCCCATCGACTGGATCTATTCGCGCAAGGACCTGCCCGTCGAGGTCATCGCCGAGTTCGAGGCCTGGCGCAAGATCCGCGACTGGCAGGGCACCGAGGGCTGGCTGCACCAATCCATGCTGTCGGGGCGGCGCATGATGGTGGTGATGGGCAGCCAGCGCACCTTGCGCGCCTCTGATTCCGATAATGCAGACGCCCTGGCCCAGGTGGAGCCCGGCGTGCTGGGCCGCCTGCTGCAATGCCCGCGCAACCGCGATTTCTGCCGCGTCGAGATCAACCAGATTCAGGGCTGGTTCAAACGCGACGAGATCTGGGGCGTCTATAAGGGCGAATGGATCGAGTAGCGGGGGACGATGTCCGAAGGGCTCATCCCTCCCCGAACATCGCCCCCGCCGGTCGCCCGCCCCAGGGGGTAAGGCGGGGCAGGCGCCCGATCACGCGTCCTCGCCCCGATCACTCGTCCTCGTAAGACCCCATATCCGCGCTCTTGTGGCAGGCCGGACAGTTGGATTTGGTCATCACCTCTGGCCGCTTCCATTCCCGCTCGGAAATCCTGTCGTGCTTGTGCCGGAAACGCGGCAGTTCGGTGATGCGCAAGGGCACGTCGTTGAATCCCACGCCCCGCATCGCCTTGGACCCGGCCTTGCCGCCCCCGGTATCGGCGGCGCCCACCACCAGCACCTGACGGATGCGCTCGGCCTTGTCGGGTGCCATGGAGGCGTTGTCGCCGAAGTGATCCGAGAGTTGGCCCATCATGCGGGTCCACGACCGGGCGGGCAGGAAGGCGGGCTGGAAGGCCATATGGCACTCTGAGCAGGCCTTGACCGTCTCGGGATCGGTAAGCGGGCGGACATGATCGGCCCGGACGGGAAGGGATGCCAGGCAAAGCGCCGCCGCCAGGATCAGGCGCTTCATCACTTGCTCTCCATATAGGCGATGTAATCGCCCTTCTCGGTAGCCGAGCAGGCCCGGCCCAGCACGGTCTGGCAGTCGCGGTCGAAGCGTTCCTCGACCTTGGCCGCGTCGGTGAAGCGCTTGGGATTGGCCGAGACCGCCACGGGCTGAATGGAGCGGCCGGTCTTGGCGTGCTGACCATAGCGGGTGGGATCGCTGGTGTGGCAGGTGGTGCACGAGGCGTAATCGGGACTGGCGGTATTCTTGGACTCGAACAGCGCCCGGCCCCGCTCCGCCGAGAACCCGGAAAAGCCCGGCCCCGCCTGGCGGGCATAACCGGCCTTGATCACGTCGCGGGCGGCATCGGCGGCGAAGGCCGCCGGAACCGCCAGCAGAATGATCACCAGAAGAGCGGCGGCGGAGCCCTTGAGCAGTTCGCGCACCCGGCGCCCCTGAAAGATCCAGGCGATGATGGCGGCATGGGCCAGGACCAGCCACAGCGAGGCCTCGGCCAGACCTTCATGCAGATCCTCCAACGCCGGAAGAGCGTCGGCTGCAATGCCGGTCACTCCGGCCACCACCATGCCCACCAGCAGAACGGCGGCCATCCAGGCGAATAGGGGGTTGCGGCCAGGCTTGGCCCAAGCGAGGCGGGGCTTATGAATCGCCAGCGGCCCGGTGGCCGAGCCGATCATGGCCAGAGCCAGACGCAAAAGGATGGCGCCCACAACCCAATAGCCCGCGAACACATGCATGGCATAGGTGTCCTCGTCCGCGGTGACATAGGCCACCAGAAAGCCTCCGGCCAGGGCGGCATGCCACAGGCGAAGCAGGCGGAATTCCCAGCGCGCGTTCATCAGTGGCGCTCCTGGTGAAAGGAAATGGACACCGGCTGCACGGTGGAGGCATAGGCATAGGCGCCCCCGGCAACGATCATGGCGGCCAACAGACCGTGGATAATCATACGGGTCAGCATGGAGGGAACTCCTTGTGGGTGCATTCATCTGGGGACAGGATGGAGCAAGGCCCCTGAACCGGACGTGACCCGCTGGTTCATCCGCCGTTCATGCGGCGAAGACGATGATTTCGGATATGAAAGCGCTGATCGCCCTCCTGCTTCTCCTGGCCTTCCCCGCCTTTGGCGGCGAAGACCACGACCGCATCCGCCGCTCGGTGCTGGCGGGAGAAATTCTGCCGCTGGACCGTATCCTCGAGCAGGTGGACCGCGACTATCCCGGCGATCTGATCGAGGCCGAATTGGAAGAGAAGCACGGACGCCCGGTCTACGAGATCAAACGCTTGACCCGCGACGGACGGCTCTTGAAGCTTTACTACGACGCCGCCGACGGCACCCGGCTGAAGGTGAAGGAAAGGCGATGAGAGTCCTGGTTGTCGAAGACGAACCGCAATTGACCCTGGCCCTGGAACGCGCCTTCGAGGCGGCGGGTTTCGCGGTGGACAAGGCCTATGACGGCGAGGACGGCTGGCATCTGGGTGATACGGAAAACTATGACGCGGTGATTCTCGACCTCGGCCTGCCCAAGATCGACGGCATCACCGTGCTGAGCCGCTGGCGGGAAAGCGGGCGGGCCATGCCGGTGATGGTGCTGACGGCCCGCGCCCGCTGGGCCGAGAAGTCCCTGGCCTTCAATGCCGGGGCCGACGACTACGTCACCAAGCCCTTCGAGATGGAGGAGGTCGTCACCCGCATCCGCGCCCTGATCCGCCGCGCCGCAGGCCATGCCGCGCCCGAGATCACCTGCGGACCCTTGGCGATCGACACCATGGGCGGTCGCGTCAGCCGCGCGGGCCTGCCCATCGCGCTGACTGCCCAGGAGTTCCGCATCCTCTCCTACCTCGCCCATCACCAGAGCCGCGTGATCAGCCGCTCGGAACTGGTGGAACACGTTTATGACCGCGACGCCGACCCGGATTCCAACGTTCTGGACGTCCTGGTGGCGCGCATCCGCCGCAAGCTGGGCGTCGACGTGATCCACACCCTGCGCGGCCAGGGCTGGCGCATGGAGGCCCCTGGTGACGGGCAATGACTCGCTGCGCCGCCGCCTGATCCTGGGGGCGGGGGCCTGGGTTCTCCTGGCGTTGAGCGTCGGCGGCTGGGTGCTGGGCCACGCCTTCGCCGACAGCGCCGAACAGGCCCTCCGCCACCGCCTGGAGACCCATCTGCGCACCCTGCTGGCGGCGGTGGAGGCCAGCGACAGCGGCGCCGTCACCGTGGGGCGCCCGGTGGGCGAACCCCGCTTCGAACAACCTTATTCCGGCTGGTACTGGCAGGTCTCCGACGGTGCCGCCATCTTGGTGCGTTCGCGTTCGCTGTGGGATGCGGTCCTCGGAATCGCCCCCGACAGCGAACCGGGCGCCGTCCAGATGCGCCGCGATGACGGGCCGCGCGGCCAAAGGCTGGAACTGCTGGAACGCGACCTGTTGCTGGGCGAGAACGGGCGGCGGCTGCATGTGGCCGTGGCCGCCGACCGCGCCGAGGTGGAAGCGGAAATCGCCCGCTTCCGCCTGCTGCTGACCCTGTCCCTGGGCGGACTGGGGCTGGGGCTGCTGGCGGCGGTGGCGGTGCAGGTGGGCTATGGCCTGAAGCCGCTGGGGCGGCTGGAGGAGGAACTGGGGCAGTTGACCCGTGGCGCGCCCCGTCTGGGCGGCCGCTATCCCCGCGAGATCGCCCCGCTGGTCGAAGCCATGAACCGGGTGCTGGACCATGACGAGACGCTGATCCGCCATGCCCGCAACCATCTGGGCAATCTGGCCCATGCCCTGAAAACCCCCCTGGCGGTGCTGCGCGCCGAATGCGGTACCATCCCCCAAGCCGCCCCCCAGATCGAGCGCGTCACCCGCCTGATCGACCTGCATCTGGCCCGCGCCGGGTCGGAAACCTCCTCGGCCCGCGCCGTGGGGCGGCGCACGGCCCTGGCCCCGCTGCTGGCCGAACTGGCCGCGGCCATGCGCAAGGTCCATGCCGAACGCCGCCTGAACATCGCCATCTTGTGCCCACCCGACGCCGATTTCGCCGCCGAGACCGACGATCTGGCCGAAATGATGGGCAATCTGATGGACAATGCCTGCAAATGGGCCAGGACGCGCGTCCAGGTCGTGGCCGAACCCGGCCTGATCCGGGTGGAAGACGACGGACCGGGCCTGTCGCCCGATCAGGCCGCAGCGGCGGCGCGGCGCGGCACCCGTCTGGATGAAAGCGTGCCGGGCTCCGGGCTCGGTCTGGCCATCGTCGCCGATCTGGCGGCGCTGGGGGGCCTCGGCCTGTCCTTTGGCCGCACTCCCGAGGGCGGGCTGGCAGTCAGCCTGTCCGAGAAAGCAACACCGCGCGAATGCGCGTGACAGAGGCCTCGCCTCGGTTATCATGGAGCCAACTTCGCCTTCCCCAAGAGCCCGTCCGGTGAACGTCCCTACGCCTCCCTCCCCTCCGCAGATCCGCGATATCGGAACCTTCCGCGGCCTGTCCTTCAAGCAGGCGGTGGCAACTCTGGTCATCGCGCTCGGCCTGGGCGCCGCCTCGGGGGTCTGGGAGCTTTCCGCCGATTACCAGCGCATGCGCCTTCAGGTTGTGGAAAGCATCAAGTCCGATATGGCCCTGGTGCGCGGTACGGCGGTGGAAGCGGCCTATATGCTGAGCCACGATCTGGCCGGCGAGGTGGTCAGCGGTCTGGCGCTGGACCCCATCGTCGCCGAGGTGCGGCTGGCCGATAATTTCGGCGACGTTCTGGGCGAGACCCACCGGCCACCGGGAGTCACGGCCTTTCCCGCCCTGGCCGAGCGGTTGTTCGGCGATATCGCCCAGCATTCGCTTTTTCTCCAGACCCGCTCGAAGGACAATGCCAGCGATGTGGGCAAGCTGGAACTGCACCTCGACCCGGCCCTGATGCTCAACCGCTATCTCGACCACGTGGCGGCCAGCGCCGCCTCGGGAGTGGCGCGCACGGTGATCCTGTGCCTGTTGGTGGTGGCGGTGTTCTACGGACTGATCACCAAGCCATTGCTGAAGATCGGCCTTGCCGTCGCCAAGGTGAACCCCGCCCGCCCCGGCGATTCCCTGATCGAATTGCCGCGGCGTCATGAGGGCGACGAGCTGGGCATGCTGGTGCGCAACGTCAATGCCCTTCTGGCCGAATCCCAGCGCGGTCTGGACGGCCGCGACACCGCCGAGGGCGCCCTGGCCGCCCTGGCCCGCAACCTGGAATTACGCGTCCAGGAACGGACCCACGAACTGGAACAGCAAAAGGCCGGTGTTGAACGGGCCAATGCCGAACTGGAAAAGGCCAACCGCTTCATCTCCGACGGCATTCGCTATGCCAGCCGCATCCAGACGGCCCTGTTGCCCGATACAACGGCGCTGGACGGCGCGGTGGCCGAATTCACCATCGGCTGGCGGCCCTTCGACATCGTCGGCGGCGATTATTACTGGACCGGCACCTTCGGCGACAAGACGGTGGTGGCGGTGATGGACTGCACCGGCCACGGCGTCCCCGGGGCCTTCATGACCGCCGTGGTGTCGTCCATCTTGGCCCGCATCCTTCATCATCACGGTCATGACGACCCGGCGGTGATCCTGGCCCTGCTCAACTTCCTGGTGAAGTCGGCGCTGCGCCAGGACCGGGCCGACGCCCCCGCCGATGACGGATTGGACGCCGCCATCTGCGTCTTCGACCAGAAGCAGGGCATCGCCACTTTCGCCGGGGCCAATCTGCCCCTGATGGTGTGGAGCGACGGACACATGAAGGTGATCCGGGGCGACCGCCGCAGCCTTGGCTACCGCGACAGCCCCCCCGACGCCACCTTCGCCAGCCACGAAGTTCCCATTACGCCGGGCGCCATCTTCTATCTTTACACCGACGGACTGATCGACCATATGGGCGGCCCCAATTGCCGCCTGTTCGGCCGCAAGCGGCTGCAGGAGACCCTGGGCCATCTGGCCGGGCTGCCGCTGGATGAGCAGAAGGAAAAGCTGTTCGCCACCCTGGATGCCTGGCGCGGCGATCAGCCCTGCCGCGACGATATGACCTTCATCGCCATCCGCCCCAAGGCTATTTGACTCCCAAGGCTATTTTACCGCGGCCTTGGAATAGCGGGCGACGATACGGTCGTATTCGCCCTCGGCCTTAAGCCGCGCCAGTCCGTGATTGAAAGCGTCGCGCAGGGTTGGGTCGCGAAAGGCCATCCGGTAATCGGTCGGCGGAAACAGCGGGTGATAGACCACCTTCTGGCCGGTATCGACCTTGTCCCTGACCTCGGGCTGATTGGCGAACCAGTCGAAGATATTGCGGTCGGCCACCACCACATCCACCCGTCCCTTATAGAGCAGCAGAGGCTGGATCACCTGATTGGATTCTTCGCGGTAGCTGGGATTGGCATCCGCCACCGCCTTGAATTCCGGCCCGAGATACGCCGTCGCCCGCTGGAAGGCCAGGACCGACTTTCCCGCCAGATCCTCAAGGCGCTCGATGCTCAAGGCGCGGGATGCAAGGGTGATGGCGTAATTGCGGTAGGTGATATAGACCTCGGAATAGACCAAGCCCGCCAGGGTTCCGGGGCGCTGGGTCATGGCGGCGTCCATCTGGCCGCCGTCCAGGGCCTTGGCCACCCGCCCAAGCGGCAGAAAGACCGGCTTCATCTCATGGCCTTCCAGGGCCAGAGCCCCTTTGGCGATGTCGTATTCCATGCCGCGCAATTGTTCGGGAATCACATAGGGTGAGAGGGACAGGCCGACCCCCACCGTCACCTCCCGCGCATTCACGGGCAGGGCGAGCAGCAGCGACAACATCCAGATGCGGCGCATTTCCACCTCAATACCGGCATTCACCAAACGTTGAATGGGACCCCATGCCCGACAATCCGTCAATGGCTAGATGATGGCATTGCGTTCCCCCGTTGCGTTCGCGGCGGATCGTGACACCATGGCCGGGGGAGTCCGGCGGACCAGGGAGGGTTCTTCATGCGCCACCTCATCTCGACCGCCATTCTGAGCGGAATTTTCCTGGGGTCGGCCTGGGCCGGAGAGCGCCCCTATTCCATTGCCGGCACCGGCCAGACGGGCTGTTACGACAATCACGGCGCGGCCTCCTGCCCCCTTGCCAAGGAAGCGCCCTTTTGGGGACAAGATGGCCAGCGCCCATCATCGGCCCCGTCCTACCGCGACAATGGCGACGGAACCGTCTTTGACCCGGTCACCGGCCTGATGTGGGAAAAGGGATTCCGCAAGCTGGGCTTTGCCGAGGCCGAGGCCGAGGCCGCCAAGGCACGAACCGGCGGCCATGCCGATTGGCGGGTTCCCACCATCAAGGAACTGTACTCGCTGATCCGCTTCGATGGCTCCACCGGCAGGGGCTGGCCCGGGCAGACCGGGGCTCCCGCCGATGCCAGGCCCTATCTGGACACCCGCGCCTTTGCTTTCGAATATCCAGCCCAGGGACGCTTCATCGACGCTCAATACCTGACCCGTACAGCCTATGTGGGGACGGTGATGGGCGGCGAGAAAGCCTTTTTCGGAGTCAATTTCGCCGACGGCCGCATCAAGGGCTATCCCCAGAACGGCGGACCGGGGCGGCGTGTCTGGTACGCCCGCTTCGTGCGCGGAAATCCTGATTACGGCCGCAATGATTTCGCCGACAACGGCGATGGCACCGTCAGCGACCGCGCCACCGGCCTGACCTGGACACAGGCGGACAGCGGTGACGGGGTGTTCCGCGATGCGATGGCCGGAACGGCCCGGCGGGACGGCCGCCTCGACTGGCGCGAAGCACTGGCGTTCTGTTCCGGGCTGAATTTCGCAGGGCGCACCGATTGGCGGCTGCCCACCGCCAAGGAACTCCACTCCATCGTCGATTATTCCCGTGCCCCCGACGTCACCAACTCGGCCGCCATCGCTCAGGTTTTCGCCATAACCGCCATGACCGATGACCTCGGTCGGCGAGACTGGCCCTATGCCTGGACGTCGACGACCCATCTGGACGGACGGGTGATGGGTGATTTCGCCGTCTACATCGCCTTTGGACGCGCCGGCGGATGGATGGGGCGGCGAGGCGGACCTGGGGGCGGAGGATTTGGTCCCCCACCCGGAGGTGCCCCCATGGGCGGCCCCGGCTTCGGCAGACCCGGCCCGGAGGAACAAGGGGAGATGCGCCTTCTGGACGTACATGGGGCCGGAGCCCAACGCAGCAGCCCCAAGAGTGGAGACGAATCCCGCCTGCCCCGCGGCGCAGGTCCCCAGGGCGATGTACTCCGAATCTACAACACGGCCCGTTGCGTTCGTGGCGGATCGTGACAACATAGCACCAGACGAGGGCCGCCGATCTGGCAGAAGGAAAGCTGAGATGACGTCACGGCTCTTTCTCATGGCCGCTTTCGTACTGGCCGTCTTGCCGGGCCTGTCCGCCCAGGCGCAGTCGGATGAGGGCGGCCACATGCAGCGCAAGGCCACAGAGGCCTCGGCCGACAGGCTTCTCGACGATTCCCTGCTCAGCAATCCCGAAAGACGGGCCCGCGCCGCCGCCAAACTGGCCGAGCCCGAGCCGGATGGCCAGGACCCTGCCACCCAGGCCGAGATCTATTACCAGCGCGGCAATGCCGCCACCGAGCTGGGCCGCCAGTTGGAGGCGCTGAAAAACTACCGCAAAGCCTCTCATCTGGTCGCCCCCAACGGCAATCTCAGGGCGGATATCTTCTACAATCTGGCCCAGGCCGAGGGTAATCTGGGCCGCATCGCCCCCTCCATCGCCTCGTATCGCGAAGCCATCAAGAGCACAGACTCCACCAATCTGGTGGTGCGCAACCTGGCCCTGATCGCCGAGGGCTACGCCAAGCTGGGCAATGCCGACGGTGCGCGCCAGACTCGAGACGAATGCCGTATCGCCTCGGGCCGGGCGGCGACGGAACGATCCGAGCGCAATCTGAATGCCGCCACCTGGCGCCAAGTCAACGAACTGCGCTGCGACATCGCCGTATCCGTGGCCGAAGGCAAGCTGGCCGAGGCCGAACCCAAGATCCGCCGGGTCATCGCCAATTACGAAGACGCTCCCAACACCAGGGGGACCTATATCGTCGGCAACCGCCACGCCCAACTGGCAGAGAATCTGCGCCAGCAAGGCCGTCTGGCCGAGGCGGAAAACGAAGCCCGCATCGCACTCAACATCTTTCAAAGCACCGTGGGTGTCACCTCGCAGCGCACCGGATTCGGCCTTGTTTCCCTAGGCCGCATCATCGCCGAGCAAGGGCGGCTGAAGGAGGGCGAGGCCCTGGCCCGTAAGGGACTCGACGTCACCCAGGCCGCTGGCGTGGCGGGCAAGGGGGGATCGCGCGGCGTGCTGGCCGACATCCTGGCCTCCCAATACCGCTGGGCCGAGGCCCGCACGGAATTCGACACTATGCGCGAAGCCTATGCCGAAGATCCGGAAGGGTTGGAGGCCTTCATCACCCAGAATTCCAACTATGCCCTGGCCATGCTCAAGACCGGCGGCGCCGAGGAGGCGCTGCGGCTGTTCTCGCGCACATGGGAATCCTTTGCCAAGCGCCTGGGCGACGAGCATTACGACACCGCCCAGGCGCGGGGCTTCATGGCGGCGTCCCTGGCGGCGCTGGGCCGCGACGGCGAGGCGAAAGAGCATTTCGCCAAGGCGATTCCGCGGCTGGTGGAAGGCCGCGACGACGAAGACGAGGAAACCGGCAATCAGGCCCGCGATCAGAAGCTGCGCCTGATCCTCGAAGCCGATATGGCCCTGCTGCTCAAGAGTGGAGGCGCCGAGGCCATCGCGGAAAGCTTCCGTCTGGCCGATGCGGCGCGCGGCCGTTCGGTCCAGCGGGCCCTGGCCGCCTCGGCGGTGCGGGCCGCCGCGGCCGACCCGGCCCTGGCCCAACTGGCGCGGCACGCCCAGGATGCGGAAAAGCAGATCTCGGCCCTGAACGGAATGCTGGCCAATGCCATCAGCGCGCGGGCCGAGGATTTGGATTCCGACGCCATCTCATCCCTGAAAAAGCGGATCAAGGACCTCCGCAGCGATCGCGCCGACGGTCTTCGCCGGATGGCCGCAAAATTTCCTGAATACGCACGGATGCTGAACGCCCCTCCCACCACCGTGGCCGATGTTCAGGCCCGCCTGCGCTCCGACGAGGCCATGCTGGCCTTCTATAGCGCCGACGACCGGCTCTATGTCTGGGCGGTCCCGGCCTCGGGCGAGACCCGCATGGCCGCAACGCCCCTGGGCCGCGTCGCCCTCGAGGCCCAGGTCAAGGCCTTGCGCCGAGCCCTGGACCTGTCCATCAGCGGCATCGACGAGATTCCCGATTTCGACCTGGACAGCGCCTGGAAGCTTTATGCGGCGTCCATCGCCCCCACCGAGCCCGCCTGGGCCAAGGCCACCACCCTGTTCACCGTCCCCCATGGGCCGCTGGGGCAATTGCCCCTGGCCCTGCTGCCCACCGCCTCCCCGCCCAAGGTGGGCGGTAAAGCGGGTGGGCCGCTTTTCGCCAAATACCGCGACGTGCCCTGGCTGGCGCGCAAAGTGGCCATCGCCCAGTTGCCCTCGGCGGGCGCGCTGACCACCTTGCGCGCCCTGCCCGAGCGCAAGACGCCGCGCCGCGCCTTCATCGCCTTCGGCGACCCCCTGTTCGCCAAGGATCAGATGGATGAGGCCCCGCCCGCCGCCGCCACCCAACGGGGCGTCAAGCGCCGCTCGGCGCCCAAGCCGGGACCGGACTTCACCGCCGAACTGGCGCAGCTGCCCCGCCTGCCCGATACCGCCGAGGAAGTGTCGAGCATCGCCCGCGTCCTGGGCGCCGATCCCGAGCGCGACATCTTCCTGCAGACCCGCGCCAGCGAAGCCAGGGTCCGCAGCCTCGACCTCTCCCAATGGCGGATCGTCATGTTCGCCACCCATGGGCTGATCCCCGGCGACCTTGTGGGCCTGGACCAGCCCGCCCTGGCGCTGACCTCGCCCGAGGTGAGCGGGGACGGCTCGGCTGGCGTGTTGACCATGGAGCGGATCATGGGGCTGAAGCTGGACGCCGACTGGGTGGTTCTGTCGGCCTGCAACACCGCCGCCGGAGAGGGCGCCGGGGCCGAGGCGGTCTCGGGGCTGGGCCGCGCCTTCTTCTATGCCGGGACCCGCGCCCTGCTGGTCAGCAACTGGCCGGTGGAAACCACCTCGGCCCGCATGCTCACCACCGATCTGTTCCGCCGCCAGGCCGGTGATCCGGCCCTGACGCGGGCCCAGGCCCTGCGTCAGGCCATGCTGGCCCTGATGGACGGGCCCGGCCCCCTGGATGGAGCGGGCAAGGAGCAGTTCTCCTATGCCCATCCCACGTTCTGGGCGCCGTTTTCTCTGGTTGGCGACGGCGGAGGCGGAGGCTGAGCTTGCCGCACGCACCGGTTGGCCTTATCTTCGCTGAAAGAATACGATCATAATAATTTTCAGGGACGGAAGGCGCCACCATGGCCATCGACCGATCGCTCTCCAACGTGGAGCGAACCTTTCAGTGGGATGACGTCATCGTCTCCAAGACTGATCTGACGGGAAAGATCACCTACGCCAACGACGTGTTCCTGGGGATCAGCGGCTATACCGAGGAAGAACTGCTGGGCGCGCCGCATTCCATCTTACGCCATCCGGCCATGCCGCGCTGCGTCTTCAAGTTTCTGTGGGACCGCATCGCCCTGGGCCACGAGGTCTTCGCCTATGTGATCAACCGGGCCAAGAACGGCGATCATTATTGGGTCTTCGCCCATGTGACGCCCTGCTACGATCAGACCGGCAAGATGGTGGGCTATCATTCCAACCGCCGCGTCCCCAAGCCCGAGGCCATCGCCACCGTCAAGCCGCTCTACGAGACCCTGCTGGGAATCGAAAACAGCGCTGCTGACCGCAAGCAGGGCGTGGAACAGAGCTTCGCCGCCCTGGTCAAGACCATCGGTGATCTCGGATTCGACAGCTATGACCGTCTGGTCATGACCATCAGCCGGTAGGAGATTAAGGCATGTCCAATCCGAGCTTGCGTGGCCGGACCAATACCGCCGCATTCATGGTGGGCGCCGCCGTGGCCGTCATCGGGCTGGTGGCGATCGCCGCCCTTTGGCGCCTGCTCGCCTCGGAGGGCGCGACCGGTTTCGCTGTGGGCGCCCTGGTGGCGCTGATCCTGGCCGGGGCCTTACTGGCCGTGGTGTCGGTACTGGTTCTGCGCGAAGTCTTCACAGTGCTTGGCCTGATCGAACGCGGCGCCGCCACGGCGCAACAGGCCGCCAAGGGCGATCTCAATATCCGGGTGCTGCGCATCGGCCGCAAGGACGAGCTGGGCCGCATGCTGAACGGCCTCAACCATGTGCTCGACCTCACCGAGGAATTCGCCAAGGATACCGGCGCCGCCATGAAGCGGGCGGGCGCCAAGGAGTATTTCCGCTATATCCCCCTTCAGGGACTGCGCGGCGATTACAGCACCTATGCCGAGATGATCAACAAGGTGCTGGGCGATATGGACGCCCGCGACCAGGAAACCCACGCCTTCGAAAAGAACGTCCACGACATGGTCTCCCAGGTGGCCAGCGCCACCACCGGAATCGGCCGCACCGCCCAGACCATGGCGGGCCGCTCGGAAAGCGCCGGCGGGCGTTCCATCACCGTGGGCGAGGCGGCGGAGACCACCACCCAACTGGCCTCGGCCGTCTCGGATTCCACCCGCCAGTTGGCCCAGGCCATCAACGAGATCGCCCAGCAGGTGACCCAATCGGCCTCGGTCGCCCAGAACGCCGTCGCCGATATCGGCGAGACGGTGGAACGCATGAACGGCCTTGCCGATTCGGTCAGCCAGATCGGCGTGGTGGTGCAACTGATCAACGACATCGCCGCCCAGACCAATCTCCTGGCCTTGAACGCCACCATCGAGGCGGCCCGCGCGGGCGAGGCGGGCAAGGGCTTCGCCGTGGTGGCCAACGAGGTCAAGCATCTGGCAAACCAGACCGCCAAGGCCACCGAGGACATCTCGCGCCAGGTGGGCGCCGTCCAGGGTGCCGCCCAGGCCGCCGCCGCTGGCGTGGAAGGCGTGGTCGCCACCATCCGCACCATCGACGGCATCGCCTCGGCCATCGCGGGCGCGGTGCAGGAGCAGGAAGCGGTGACCCGCGACATCTCCGCCCATATCGACGAAGTTGCGGCCAAGGCCTCGGAAGTCTCCGAGAACGTGGCCCATCTGTCGCAATCCACCGCCCAGGCCTGCGGCGGCACGGTGCGCGTCATCTGGAGCGCCCGCGCGCTCTCCAAGGTGGTGGAAGAGCTGAACGCCGAGGTCAACGCCTATGTCAGCAAGGTGCGGTAGGGCTGGTTAGTCCAAGGTCTGCCGGTACTGCTTCATGGCCAGGGCGGCGCTCAAGCCCACGAAGGCGATGATCGGCCACATCTCGGGCCAGATTTCCGCGACGCCGTTGCCTTTGAGCAAAATGCCGCGCACCACCCGCAGGAAATGGGTCAGCGGAAAGATCTCGCCCACCCATTGGGCCCAGACCGGCATGCCCCGGAACGGGAACATGAAGCCCGACAGCAAAATGGACGGCAGGAAGAAAAAGAAGCTCATCTGCATGGCCTGAAGCTGGTTCTTGGCCACGGTGGAAAAGGTGAACCCCACCGTCAGATTAGACGCGATGAACAGCAAAAGCGCCACCGACAGCAAGGTCAGACTGCCCACCAGCGGCACTCCGAACAGCCAGCGGGCCGAGGCGACGATCACCACCACCTGCACATAGCCCACCCCGATATAGGGCAGGATCTTGCCCACCATCACTTCGGCGGGCCGCACCGGCATGGCCAGGAGGTTTTCCATGGTACCGCGCTCGCGTTCGCGCGTCACCGCCAGGGCGGTCATCATGACCATGGTCATGGTGAGGATCACCCCCATCAGGCCGGGCACGATATTGTACTGGGTGATGCCTTCCGGGTTATAGCGCCGGTGGACCCTGAGATCGACCGGATCGGGCTGGCCCTTCATATGGGCAAGCGGCCCGGTCAACTCGGAATCCAGCACGTTGCGCATCAGAGCGCCCGCCGCCGCCACCGCGTTGGACGCCGCCGCCGGGTCGGTGGCATCGGCCTCCAGCAACAGAGTGGGACGCTCTCCCCGCACCAGGGCGGCCTCGAAACCCGCCGGAATGGTCACCACGAACTGGGCATCGCCTGTGGCCAGACCCTTTTCCGCCTCGGCATCGGAATGAACCTCGCCGACAATGCGGAAATAGGACGAGTTGCGCAGCCCCGCCACCAGGGCGCGGGCGAAGGGGCCGTTCTCCTGGACCTGGACCAGGGTGGGCAGGCCCTTGGGATCGGAATTGATGGCATAACCGAACAGCACCAATTGCAACAGCGGCACCAGCACCATCATGGCGAAGGTGAGACGGTCGCGGCGCATCTGGATGACCTCCTTGATCATCACCGCATGAAGGCGCGACCAGGAGAAGGAGGAAGCGCCGCTCATCGGTAATTGTCCTCCGCCTGCCCCATCAGGTGGATGAAGACATCCTCCAGACTGGGTTCGGTGCGGCTCCACACCAAAGCCGGTTGGTGGCGCCAGGGCGCGATGGCCGCTTCCAGCGCGGCCGCGTCGGTACCGCTCACATGCAGCGCATTGCCGAACGGCGCCGCCATGGCGATACCGGGCCTCCCCTCCATGCTTGATGCCAGCCGGTCGGCGCCGTCGCCTTCCACCAGCCAGGTGATCAGGCCCGAGCCCTTGATGACCTCGGCCACCGTGCCACGCACCATCAGGCGGCCATAGGCCAGATAGCTGATTTCGTGGCAGCGCTCGGCCTCGTCCATGTAATGGGTGCTGACCAGCACGGTCATGCCGCCCGCCGCCAGCCGGTGGATATGGTCCCAGAAATCACGCCGCGCCTTGGGGTCCACCCCGGCGGTGGGCTCGTCGAGCAGCAGAAGCTCGGGCTCGTGCAGCACGCAAGCCGCCAGAGCCAGACGCTGCTTCCAGCCTCCCGACAAGGTGCCCGCCAACTGACGGCGGCGCTGGGCCAGGCCCAGTTCCTCCAGCGCCTCGTCCACCCGCCGCTTGCGCTGGTCGAGGCCATAGACATGGGCGACGAAATCCAGATTCTCGGCGATGGTCAGGTCCTCGTAGAACGAGAAGCGCTGGGTCATGTAGCCGACGCGCCGCTTGATCTCGGTGGCCTGGGTGCGGATATCGAGGCCGAGGCAGGTGCCGCGCCCCGCATCGGGGGTCAAGAGCCCGCACAGCATGCGGATGGTGGTGGTCTTGCCCGATCCGTTGGGCCCTAAAAAGCCGAAGATGCGCCCCCTGGGCACCCGGATGGAAAAGTTGCGGACCACGGCGCGGCCCAAAAAGCGCTTTTCCAGCCCCACCACGTCGATGGCCGCTGCCGTGGTCACTTTTCCGGCACCACGATGTCCACCGGCTGGCCGGGATTGAGGGCCAAGGGCGCGCCTCCCCTGGCCTCGACGCGAAAGACCAGCTTGTCGCGGCTTTCCACCGAATAGATCACTGGAGGCGTGTATTCCGCCTGGGTGGAAATGAACGACACCCGCGCCTCGCCCGGCGCACAGCGGTCGCAGGTATAGGAAACGCGATCGCCGGGCTTCAGCGCCCCCAACCGAGGTTCGGGCAGGAAGAACACCAGTTTGACATTGCCGGGCGGCAGCAGCGACACCACCGGCTGACCGGCGGCGACGAACTCACCCACGCGGTAATAGACTTTCTCCACCAGGGACTCGGCGGGCGCCTTGGGGGCGAGGTCGGCCAGACGCTTGTCGGCCTTGGCCAGTTCCAGGCGCTTTTGCCCCACCAGGGCCTCTTGCGCCGCGATCTCGTCGGGGCGCGCGCCCAGCAGGGCCGTGCGATATTCGGCCTCCAGCCTGCGCACCTGGGCACGGTCGCGGTCCAGCGCCGCCCTGGCCTCGTCCAGACGGGCGCGCGAGGCATAGTCATTGCGGGCCAGAACATCCTGGCGCGTTAAGGTCACCTCGGACAGGCGAAGGGCGGCGTCGGCCTGGGCCTTCTGCTCGGCGATGGATTTCAACTCGTCGGGCCGCTTGCCCTTGTGCAGATCGGCCAGTTGCGCCTCGGCGCGGTCCAGATCGGCCTGGGCCTGATCGCGCGCCGCCAGTTCGATCACCGTATCCAGGGCGAAAAGCGGAGCCGCCTCGGCGACCGTGTCGCCCTCGCGCACCATGACCTTGGCCAAGGTCCCGGCCCCGGTGGGCGCGACGCGCACATAGTCCCCCTCCACATAGCCTTGCAGCCGAAGCGGCTCGGCCAAAGCCAGGGCGGGAAGCAGGCAGAGGGCAAAGACTGGGAGGAATGTCCGCACGACGGAGTAACTTTTCTGCGTCATGCCCGGACTTGATCCGGGCATCCATGGATTGCCGGGTCAAGCCCGGCAATGACGAGAAAAATACACCCTCATCCTTCGCTTGAACACCGTCCTATGCCGCCGCCTTTTCCGCGATGGCCATCAATGTACGCTCCAGCCCCTTGCCCTCCGGGTCGGCCAGGGCGGCGGCACGCGCATTGGCGATGGCGTCCAGGGCGAAGTCCAGCGGCCACAGACCGTTGGCGGCGGGTGCGATCACCTGGGCGCGGATACGTAGGAAATTGGCGGTGCCGCGCACCCAGGTCTCGCCATAGCCCTTGATCAGGCGGGCGCATTCGGCCACTTCGAGGCCCAAAGCGGGCGAGCGGCGAGCGGCATCACTCACCGCCGCCAGCCAATCCTCGATCCCCGCCTGTTCCTGGGCAAAGCGGTAGGAATGGCGGCGCCAGGGCTTCATGGCCGCCAGAAGGCGAAGCGTGGCGAAACCGAAGATTCCATTGGCGTTGATTTGCCGCCCCCAGGCCGCCTTACCCGCCCAACCGCCTTGATGAGCGGCATCGAGGATTCTTCGCGCCAGGAAGCCGGGCAGTAGGGCACAAACCTCCTCCAGGCCGGGCTTGAGGAAATCCTTCACCACCACCGGCTGGCCGGGACGGGCGGAGATTTCGTCGCGGATGCGCTGCATGCGGGCGGGATCGGTCTTCAGCCGTGCCACATGGATCACATCCTCGAAGGACATGCGCACCGCCAGATGCCTGGCCATGCGGGCCAACAGGGCCGGATCGGTACTGGCGGCAGACAGGGTGCGCAGGCGTTCCACATACAGCCCGGCATAGCGGGCATCCTGATAGGCGGCCAGGCGCTTCACCCCTTCCTCGGCCAGAACACGGGCCTCGTCGGGCAGGAAGCCCAGCCGGGCCGCCACCAGTTCCGCGCCCGCCACCTGGGCATGGGGACGCTTGTGGGAGCCGGCCTCCTCGGCGGGAATCTCGCCCCGCGCCGCCTGGAATCCCAAGCGGAAGCCACGAAGATTGCTCTCCACCATCTTGGCCGAAGCCACGATCTGCGCTTCGAAAACCTCGGGCGATATGGGCAGCACTCCGCTGCCCGCCACGGCGCCCAGCAGCACGGCATTGACGATGCAGCCCGCTTGCCTCGCCGCCTGCTCCATGTCGAACAGCAGTTGGTCCCGGCTTCCCGCCATGATGGCGGATTTCAGGTGATCAAGGTCATAACGGCCATCGCCCATCTCCATCTTCTCGGCCACCGCATGGACCCGGTGGCTGGACGCGATAAGGTGAGTGCGCGTGGGGTCGGCCCAGCCGCGCGCCACGCTGCGCGCCGCCTCCATCAACTCGGTGGCGACGATCAGGTCCACCTCGCCCAAGGACGGCGACAGGGCCAGAATCGGCCTGGCCTCGCCCAGTTCGGCCAGGGGCGTGGGGAAGATCTCCACGTAATAGGTGGTGGCCCCGGTGCGCTGGGCCACGCCCGGCACCGAAGTGCTTTGCACCGCCAGGCCCGAGGCATGGGCTGCCTCGACGATCCAGTCGGTGAGAACACCGCCGCCCTCGCCGCCCATGGCGGCCACGACGATGCAGATGGGCCGCGAAACCGGGCTCATGCGCGCGCTCCTTTCTGCATCCAGCCGATGACCCGGCGGCGCAGCCCGTCCAGCCAGAGATCGAAGCGGTTGGGGTTCTGAATCACTTCGGCCCGCCAGAAGGAGGGACAGAGCGCCGCGGCATGGGCCACCTCGCCGCACAAGCCGCAGCCGACGCAAGACGGGATCACCGAGGCCACGGGGTCGTCTCTTAAGGGGTCGGGATTGGGCTTGATGGTGAGCGACGGGCAGCCCGACAGGCGGATGCAGGCGTGGTCGCCGGAGCAGATATCGTCGTCGACGCCATAGCGCACCCGGACCACCCGCTCGCCTGCTTTCAGTTTTGCCGCGTCCTCGGCCTTCACACGACGTTGGCGGGCCAGTTGGCACTCGCCGTCGGCGATGATGACGCGCAGGCCCTTGCCCGCGCCCTTGATGGCGTCCTTCAACGTCTCGCGCATGGTGGCGACCGAGTAGGAGCGCACCTTCTTCAGCCACTTCACCCCCATGACCTTCAGCGTCGCCTCGATATCCATGGGAGTCTCGTTGCGGTGCCCCTCGGCCAGGGTCGACGGCATGAATTGCTGCCCCGTCGCCGAGGTATAGCCGTTCTGCAAGATGACCAGCACGCCGTCACCCTTGTTGAACAGCGAGCCTGCGACCCCTGAGATGATGCCGTTATGCCAGAAGCCGCCATCGCCCATCACCGCCACCGGACGCTTGCCGGTCACCGAACTGATGGCCGCCGCCGAGGCCAGGCTCATGCCGAAGCCCAGAATGGAATTGCCCATGGAAAAGGGCGGCAGGGTGCCGAAGGAATGACAGCCGATATCGGCGGAAACATGGGTCTGGCCGATCTCCTTTTGCGCCAGTTTCAGCGCGCTGAACACCGGGCGTTCAGGGCAGCCGGTGCAAAAGCCCGGCGGACGGCCCGGCAGATCCTTGTCCAGCAGGGCCGCCGCCGCCTTGCCATGGGCGTCAACCGCATTGACGATGGCCTGGGCGGGCTCCGAGCCTAAGAATTTGGCCAACCCGGCGGCCAGCACATCGGCGGTGTATTCGCCCGCCTGAGGCAGGCAGTCCTTGCCCGAAAGCCGGGTTTGGATGTCGGCTTGGCGCATCATCAGCGACAGGGTCTGTTCCAGATATTCCGGCGTGCCCTCCTCGACCATCAGCACGGCCTCTTTGCCCGCGCAGAAGTCCGAAACTTCCTCCGGCACCAGGGGCCAAGTGACGTTGAGGCAATAGATGGGAATCTGGGAATTCCCCAGGGCATCGGCGAGACCCAGCTTGGAAAGTGCCCGCATCAGGGAATTATAGAGGCCACCCTGGACGATGATGCCCACATCCGACCTTGTGCCGGGGAAAAGCTCGTTCAGCTTGTTTTCCCGGATAAAGGCACGCGCGGCGGGCAGCCGGTGCTCCACCTTGGCGGCTTCGTGGGCGAAGGTCGATGGCGGATGGGAGAGCCGCCCATAATCGAAGGCGGCGGGGGTTTGCAATCCGGCTCCCGCCTTGTTGGCCTTGGTCTCGAAGCTGCCGGTGACGTGGCAGGCCTTGATGCGCAGTTCCACCATGACCGGCGTGTTGGAGGCTTCGGACAGTTCGAAGCCTTTCTCTACCATGCGCACTATGCTGGGCAGATGGGGACGCGGGTCCAACAGCCACAGGGACGACTTCATGGCGAAGGCGTGGCTGCGCTCCTGAATGACGCTGGCCCCGTCGCCGTAATCCTCGCCGATGATGATCAGCGCGCCGCCGATCACCCCGGGCGAGGCCAGATTGGACAGCGCATCCGAGGCTACATTGGTGCCCACCACCGACTTCCAGGTGACGGCACCCCGGACCGGATAGGCAAGTGAGGCGGCCAGCAGAGCGGCGGCGCCCGCTTCGTTGGTGGCGGCCTCCACATGCACGCCCAACTCGGCCAAGAGATCCTCGGCGTCGATCAGCACATCCATCAGGTGGGAGACGGGTGCGCCTTGGTAACCACCAACGTAGGTGACACCCGATTGAAGCAGGGCCTTGGTGACCGCCAGGATGCCCTCACCCCGGAAGGTCTCGCCTTCGCCCAAGCGCAGCAAACCGATTTCATGCTGGAACGACCGTTCGGCCATGCCGCCCTCCTGAAGTCATTCCCGTTACATGTAGGAATGATACATCTAAGAATCATCGCCCCAGGAACTTGGGGGCGCGCTTTTCCATGAAGGCCCGCACCCCTTCAGAATAGTCCTGGGTCCGCCCGGCCTCGGCCTGGAGATCGCGTTCCAGGTCAAGTTGAGCATCAAGCGTGTTGGCCCCCGAGCGGGCTAGGGCCTTCTTCATCAGGGCCAGTCCCTGTGTGGGCTGGGCCGCCAGTTGGGCGGCCATGGCCAAAACGGTGGTCAGCAACTGATCGTCCTCGACAAAGGCCCAGATCATGCCCCACTGGACCGCCTGTTCGGCGCTCACTTTATCGCCCAGCATCATCAGGGCGGTGGCACGCGCCGCCCCCACCAAACGCGGCAGGGTCCAGGTTCCTCCGGAATCGGGGATCAGCCCCACCTTGCAGAAGCTTTGGACGAAGGCGGCGGATTTGGCCGCGACGACAATGTCGCAGGCCAAAGCCAGATTGGCCCCGGCTCCGGCGGCGATGCCGTTGACGGCGGCCACCACCGGCATGGACAGCGCCTTCAAGGAGCGGATCAGCGGATTATAGCGCGCATCCAGCGACGCCCCCAGATCGGGCGGCGGATCGCCGGGCTTGGACACCCGGTCGGAAAGGTCTTGGCCAGCGCAGAACCCCTTGCCCGCCCCGGTCAGCACCAGACAGCGGGTGCCGTCTTCGGCCACATGGGCGATGGCGGCGGCCAAGGCCCCATGCATCTCCACATTGAAGGCGTTGATGCGTTCGGGCCGGTTCAAGGTGATGGTGGTGACGTCGCCGCTGCGGGCGACCAGGATGGTCTCGCTCATTGGGCCGCAACCTCCACCAGCCGGGTGCGATAGGCTTCCAGGCGTTCGCGCATGGGACCGGGCATGGGAACCGCCTTCACCTTTTCCTGATCGGCGACGACACAGACGAAACTGGTCTCGAAGGCCACCACGCCGTCACCCCGCGCGCCGATGGTGCGGAAATGAATGGAAGAGCCCCCCACCCTGTCCACCAGGACCGAGATATCCACCCGGTCGCCGGGCCGAAGCGGCGATTTGATCTCCATGCCGATCTTGACGAAGGGCGTGCCGAAGCCGTGTTCCTTGTTGATGGTGTACCAGTCATAGCCGATGACATCGGCCATGAAGACCTCCAGCGCCTCCATGGCGTATTCCAGGAAGCGGGGCGTATAGACGATGCGCGCCGCGTCGGAATCGCCGAAATGGACCCGGCGGCGGTGAATGAACACGCCGCCTTCGATGGCCTCAATCTCTTCCAGCTCAATAGGTTTCGACATGATAGCGCCCTTCTTCGCGCATCTTGGGGCGCAGGCCCGCCCAGTCCAGGCCATGCAGACGGCAGATATCGGCGAAGGCCTCGTCGCTGCCCTGCTCCATGCCCTTCAGGCCGCAGATGAAGATGTGGGTTTGGGGCGAAGCCAGCAGGGCGGCCAGATCGTCGGCGCGCTCGCGCAGCTTGTCCTGGACGTATTGCTTGGGCTGATCCGCCACGCGCGAGAAGGCCAGATTCACGTCGATCAGGCTTTTGGGCAGCTTCATCAGCGGGCCGAAATAGGGAAGCTCCTCCGGCGTGCGCGCCCCGAAGAACAGCATCAGCTTGCCCGGCGCGTCGGCGGCATTCCTGCGGCGGCGCTCGGTGAAGGCGCGAAACGGCGCCGAGCCGGTGCCGGTGCAGATCATGATGATATTGGCGTGTGGGTCGTCGGGCATCAGGAAGGCCTGGCCGAAGGGACCGGCCACGCTTACCTCGTCGCCCTTCTTCAGGTCGCAGACATAATTGGAGCCGACGCCGCCCGCCACCCGTTTCACCGTCAGCGCCAGATTGTTGCAGCCCGACCGCTCGCCTTCCCTGGGCGAGGCGATGGAGTAGAGGCGGATATTGTGGGCGCGGCCCTTGGCGTCAACGCCGGGCGGCACGATGCCGATGCTCTGGCCCTCGAGAAAAGGAAAGGCGTTGTGCGAGAAATCCAGCACCACATGGTGGATGTCGGATTCGGCGCCCTCGCCGGTGATGCGCATATTGCCCGCCACGCGCGCCGTCACCGGCTTGTCGCGGGAATAGAGGTTGAAATAGGGCTTGGACGCGCTGGCCGGTGGCGGCACGGATGGGCCGGTGGTGGAAGTGGCCGCGGCCAGCAGATCGCTCACCTCGCCGGGGGGCAAGGGGGCGGGCTCGGCCGGGCCGGGACCGGTCTGACCCAGGGGCAGTTCATCCCAGCCGAACTGGTCGTCAATGCTCCAGGGCTGGTCCACCAGCAGCCAGTTGTCGATGGCTCCGGTGGGACACGGCGAGACGCAGGTGCGACAGCCGGTGCACTTGTCGAATGACACCACGTAATTGGTGCCGTCATGGGTGATGGCATCAACCGGACAGGCTTCCTCGCAGGTATTGCAGCGGATGCAGACCACCGGGTCGATGAGATGCTGTCGCTTGAGTTCCATGGCCCGGATCCTTTGTTCTTTCGTCACCCCCGGGCTTGGCCCGGGGGTCCATGGATGGCCGGGTCAAGCCCGGCCATGACGGAACAGACGTTAAGCGAACCGCACGTAGTCGAAATCCACCGCCTGATTGTTGATGCCACGGGCCGGAGGCGCGATCCAGTTGGCGAACTGGCCGGGCTTGGTCACCGCGCTGCCCATGAGCGAAAGCACATAGGCGAGATCGGATTCCGACGGCAGCCACTCGTCACGGCGACGCGCGAATTCTTCCGTGGAAATGACCTTACCGCTGGGGTCCACCGCGATATCGGAGAAGTGGCCGATGGCGCGGTTGAAGGCCAGATGGGGCAGCGTCAGCTTGAAGTCGATGCCGTGCTTGGCGATGATCTTGTTCCAGCGCTCCACGCCCTTGGCCACGTCCTCGGCCCAATCCAGACGCAGACGCTCGTTGAGCGCGTTCAAGGCCGGAACCTCGATGGCCTGGAAACCGCCGTTCACCGGATGCAGCACCGAATAGGTGGTGTTCTCCAACTGGTGATCGTCGCCGATCTTGGTTTCCTCATAGCGGCCCTTGATGCCCATATTGTACGAGGTGGCGGCATTGGTGGAGACTTCGGCGCCGTAGAGATCCGACGTCACCGAGTAGTGGAAGTTGAGGTAGCGCTGGATGGTGGGCAGGTCGATGACGCCGAATTTCCGGACATCGTCGGTGCGGTTCTCCTTCATCACCTGGCAGGCGCGCTCGATGATGCGGCCCACGCCACTTTCCCCCACGAACATATGGTGGGCTTCCTCGGTCAGCATGAAGCGGCAGGAGCGCGACAGGGGATCGAAGCCCGATTCCGCCAGGGCGCAAAGCTGGTACTTGCCGTCGCGGTCGGTGATGAAGGTGAACATGAAGAAGGCCAGCCAATCGGCGGTCTTCTCGTTGAAGGCGCCCAGGATGCGCGGCTTGTCGGCATCGCCCGAGCGCCGGGCCAGCATCTCCTCGGCCTCTTCGCGGCCATCCTTGCCGAAATGGGCGTGCAGCAGATAGACCATCGCCCACAGATGGCGGCCTTCCTCCACATTGACCTGGAACAGGTTTCTGAGGTCGTAGAGCGACGGGCAGCACTTGCCCAACAGGCGCTGCTGCTCCACCGAGGCCGGTTCGGTATCGCCCTGGACGGTGATCAGGCGGCGCAGCATGGAGCGGTACTCGCCGGGCACTTCCTGCCAGGCGGCCTCGCCCTTATGGGCGCCGAAATTGACCTTGCGATCCTTCTCCGGCGGCGCCAGGAAGATACCCCAGCGGTAATCCTCCATCTTCACATGGCCGAACTGGGCCCAGCCATCGGGCTCGGCGGAAATGGCGGTGCGCAGATAGATCTCGGAGGTCGACGTGCCCTCGGGGCCCATCTCCTTCCACCAGTCGATATAATGGGGCTGCCAGGATTCCAGGGCGCGCTGCAGCTTCCGGTCCTCGGACAGGTTGACGTTGTTGGGGATCTTTTCGGCGTAATTGATCGAGGACATGACGGTTACACCCTTTCCTGATTGTAGGCGGCGCGCTTGCCGGTGCCGTAGAGCTTCAAGGCTCCGCCGTCGCCGACGGCATTGGGGCGCTGGAAGATCCAGTTCTGCCAGGCGGTCAGGCGGCCGAAGATCTTGGTTTCCATGGTTTCGGGACCGGCGAAGCGCAGATTGGCTTCCATGCCGGTCAGAGAATCGGGGGAGAAGGAGGCCCGCTCTTCGATCATCAGGCGGATCTCGTCCTCCCAATCGATGTCGTCGGGGGTTCCGGTGACCAGACCAAGCTTGGCGCATTCGCCTGCGTCCAGATCCTGGCCGATGGCGTCACGCGCCTTGCCCACGCTGTCGGGCTCGCCCAGGAAGCGGGTGGCCAGACGCGAGATGCCGTTGCCCATGGGCAGGCCGTCGAAATTGAGGCCCGAAAGCCGAATGGCGGCGGGAGGCAGGGTCGAGTCCTCGAAGGTACCGTCCAACATGAAGGAGCGGTCCACGGCGAACAGGATCTCGGCGACGAAACCGGCAAAGCAAGAACCGGGCTCCACCAGGGCGAAGAGGGTGCGGCTGGTGACGTCCAGACGCTTGAGTGTGCGCTTCCAGTAAAGAAGGACTTCCCGCACCAGCCAGTCCGAGGCGCCGAACTTTTGCAACGCGGCGTCATAACCCATGACCAGATCGGAATCGCCTTCGGCGCGGAACACCCAGGTGGCGACGGTGGTCTCGTTGGCGCGCAGGTGCAAGATGGCGTCGTCCAACTCGCGGGCGAGCGCCAGGGGGTAGAAGTCCACGCCTTGGGCCTTGATCCCGGCCAGATCGGCGGGACAGGCGGCCTTGGGCCCCTTCAGCGTGATATTGGCGGCCCGCGTCGAGCGGTCGAAAGTAATGTCGATGTGGGGATAGGTGACGCTGTCGGTGCCGATGACGCGCGACACCTGGGAGAGCACCACGCCCTTCTCGGAAGTGGGACGGTCGGATTTGGCGGCCAGTTCGGCGGCCTTCTTGGCCAGGGCCGCCTTGAAGGCCGAGGACGGAACCACCTCGTCCACCAGACGCCATTCCACGGCGCGCTTGCCCTTCACGCCTTCCTCGATGGAGCAGAAGATGTCGGCCAGATCGCGGCGCACTCTTCGCTTGTCCACCACGCGGGTCAGGCCGCCGGTGCCGGGCAGCACGGCCAGCAGGGGCACTTCCGGCAGGGACACCGCCGTATTGCCGTCATCGACCATCATGATGTAGTCGGTGGCCAGAGCCAGTTCGTAGCCGCCGCCGGCGGCCGTGCCGGTCACCGCGCACAAATAGGTCTGGCGCGAATTGTCGGTGGCGTCCTCGATGGAATTGCGGGTCTCGTTGGTGAACTTGCAGAAGTTGACCTTGTGACCATGGCTGGAGACACCCAGCATCTTGATATTGGCGCCCGCGCAGAAAATCTTGGGGTTGGCGGAGGCCATGACCACGGCGCGCACCTCGGGGTGCTCGAAGCGCAGACGCTGCACCGCGTCGTAGAGCTCGATATCAACGCCCAGATCGTAGGAATTCATCTTCAGCTCGTAGCCCGGCGCCAGCGTGGATGCCGGGTCCACATCCATGGTCAGCGTCGCCACCGGACCGTCGAAGGACAGCTTCCAGTGACGGTAGCTCTCGGGGGAGGTTTGAAAGTTGATCATGGGCGTGCCGCCTCGGTTGGAATGACTGAATGCACTATAATGCACGTTTGGAATTATTCGCAAGAGCAATTTGGTATTAAAGTACCGCTTTGCCGATTCACGTGCATTATCGTGCATGTGGGGAGGCGGACGCCGCCTTCAACCCTCTCCCGCGCGCGGGAGAGGGAGGGACCCGGCCGTCAGACCGGGAGGGTGAGGGCCTTCTTAAAGTGCGACCACCGCCGCGCCTTGGGTCATGGCATCCAGCATGGCCCGGCTGCCCTGAACGGCGCTGCGCTGCATGTAGAAGCGCAGGCCCCTCAAGCCGCCCAGTTCCTCGCCGCCACCAGCGCGGCTTGGGCCGCCATGGGTGCAGTGGGGCATGACCACGCCATGGCCGGAATGGCTGGCGGCCACCGAACCGTCCACCACCAGGACGCGGCCATGACTGGTCGCGATGGCGGGAACGAAATCGGCCAGGAAGGCGCAATCGCCGGAAAAGACTGAGGCCGCCAGGGAACCGCCGCCCCTGCGCGCCAATTCCACCGCCTGTTCCACGCTGTCATAGGGCATCAAGGTGGCGACGGGTCCGAAGACCTCGACCTCATGCACCGCCGTCGCCGCCAGGGGATTGTTGCACAGCAGCAACGTCGGCGGCACGAAACAACCACCATCGTCGTTGCCGCCGCCCGCCACCACCTGGGTTTCGGCCTTCAAAGTCTCCAATCCGCCCCAGGCGGCCATCGCCTGGGCGCGGCTGACCAGCGGCCCCATGCGCACGCCCTCGGTGCGGGGATCACCCATCAAAGCCTTGGCCAGAGCGGCTTTCAGCCCATCGACCACGGCGTCCATCCGGTCACGGGGAACCAGGATTCGGCGGATGGCGGTGCATTTCTGCCCCGCCTTGACCGTCATCTCGCGCGAGACTTCCTTGATGAAGGCGGCGAACTCGGCCCCGTCCGGTTTGGCGTCCGGCCCAAGGGCGCAAAGGTTCAAGGAATCCGCCTCCACCGCGAAGCGGATATTGGCGGCGATGACATTGGGATTCGAACGCAGTTGAGCCGCCGTATCGGCCGACCCGGTAAAGGCCACCACGTCGCCCGGCTGCAGATGATCCATCAGATCACGCCCACCGCCGCACAGCAGCGATAGGGCGCCCTCGGGCAGCACGCCCGCTTCGACCACATCCTTGACCATCTCATAGGCCAGAAGGCAGGTCGCCGTTGCGGGCTTGGCCAGGAACGGCACACCGGCCAACAGGCTTACCGCCGCCTTCTCCCACAGCCCCCAGGAGGGGAAGTTGAAGGCGTTGATATGCACCGCCACACCCTGGATGGTGGTCCAGATATGGCGGCCACGAAAGGCCTCGTCCTTGGTCAGTTGGTCGTCGGTGGCCTCGGCCAGCAGATGGGCCTCGCCCAGCTTGCGCCCGATGGAGGCGTAGTATTTCAGCGTTCCGATGCCGCCATCCACGTCCAGGGCCGCATCCAGCGCCGTATTGCCGGAATTGGCCAGCGCGATGGAATTGTAACGCTCGCGATTCTCGGCCAGCACGCCTGCCACCGCATTGATCAGCCCGGCACGGGCGGCGAATGACAGGGCACGCAGCACCGGTCCGCCCTTGGTCCGGGCATGGGCCAGGGCTTCGGCCATGTCCAGACCGTCGCCGGAAGCGGTGGCCAGCACCTCGCCGCTCACCGGGTCCTTCAATTGCGCGCCCGAACCGGCACCATCCTGCCAACGCCCGGCCAGGTAGCTCTGCAAACGGATCATGGAGTCATCCTACGGATTGGACAAAGCGCGTGATGGCGGCAAGCACCGCTTCCGGCTGGTCCTTGTGGGGGGAATGGCGGCAGGATTCGAGCAGCACCACTTCGGCGCCCGCTCCGGCCTTGGCTTTGATGGAATCGTACTGAACGGCGCTGCCGTATTCGTCGTCACGGCCCTGGATCACCATCACCGGCACCGTGATGCCGGGCAGGAATTCCTCCAGGTTCCATTTCATGAAATCGGGATCGAGCCAGGCGCCGTTCCAGCCCCAAAAGGCGCAATCCACGTTGTCGTGATGCAGCTTCATCAGCCGCGCCCGCAGATCGCCGCTCTCATAGGCGGTCTTGGCGTCGCGGATGGAGGCGACGCAGATCTCCTCATTCATCACATGGGGTGCCAGACAGACCACGCCCTTGATATCGGGGGCAGGCGTACCCCCCGCATGGATCAAGGCGATGGACGCGCCATCGGAATGACCGATCAGCACCACTGGCCCTAAGTCCAGATGGGCCAGCAGGCGTGGCAGAACGTCCAGGCCTTCGTGATGCATGTAGGTCAGCGGCCGGGGCAGATCCACGGGGCTGGAGCGGCCATAGCCCGCGCGGGAATAGAGGAACACCCCGCATCCCGTGGCCTCGGCCACCTTATCGGGAAAATCCCGCCAGATGCCCACCGATCCCAGTCCCTCGTGCAGGAAGACCAAACTGGGCAGGCCCGGCCTGTGCGGATGGACCCAGCGGTATTCCAGGCGTTGGTCGCCCAGGTCGATCAGGCCGTGCTGATGCTCGCGCCACATGAGCCAGCCCTCACTTGGGCCGCGAGAAATCGATCTGCCCGTCAGGCAGAAGATAAAGCACCAAGGCCGCGCCTTCGGTGAGCGTCGGGCGATGAACCGAATCGGGGCCATAGACCAGCCAGCCGCGCGGCGCTCCGTCGAACTTGGCCGCTGGGTCGATGGACATGATCATGTCGATCTCGCCCAAGGGGTGGCGATGGCGCGGCCCCGCCACATCCTTCATATGGACCACATCGATGGAAAAGCCCGACAGTTCGCTGTCGGCCTCGGCGACCCGGCCATAGCGGATGCCGCCATGCTCGTTCTCGCACATCCAGCCTTCGCCGATGGCTTTGTGACAGGCCGCCTCGATGGATTTGAACAACTCGCCGTCCTCGGGGAACCGCGCGTTCAGCACCGCGCCCAAGGAGGCATCGACCGGCAGTCCGGCAATGGAAGAGGTTACCTGCGCCACCAGCGCCTTGAATGCGGACTTGGACACGGCTCGATGCTCCCGAAACGGCGAAGTTTCGGAACTATATCACCGCATTTTCCATCTTAGAAGCATTATAATGCATGATCATTTTCCTCTCCCGTCATCCCGGCCAAAGCGTAGCGCTATCCGGGATGACGAAGAGGGACCAGCCGCACGGCCGAGACTTTCAGTTCGGGAATCTTGCCCACCGGGTCCAGTACCGGATTGGTCAGCCAATTGGCCGCCGCCTCGGTGAAGCAGAAGGGCAGGAACAAGGCCCCCGGCGACAGCCTGGAATCCGCCGCAACCGCCGCCTCCACGCTGCCCCGTCGGCTTTCAAGGCGCACCCTTGCACCCTCGGTCAGGCCCAGCCGTTCCATGTCGGCCGGGCTGACATTGACGGCGGGCAAGCCCTGAAGACGGTCCAATACGCCCGACCGCCTCGTCATGGAGCCCGTATGCCAGTGCTCCAGCACTCTGCCCGTGGACAGCACGAAGGGATAATCGGAATCCGGATTTTCCGCCGCAGACAGGCCCTTGGCCGGGACCAGCCGTGCCTTGCCGTCCTCTGTGGGAAAGCTCTCGCCGAACAAGATGGCCTTGCCGCCCGGCGTGGTGATGCCGCCCTCGGCATCCAGCCGCTTCCAGGTGATGCCCGACAACGAGCCCATCAGGCCGCACATCTCGTCGAACACCTCGTCCGGCCCGGTATAGGTCCAGTCCAGACCCAGGCGTTTGGCCATTTCCGTGATGATCCACAGATCGGGCCGCGCCTCGCCCGGCGGATCGATCACCTGGCGCCCCATCTGAATATGGCGGTCCGTATTGGTGAAACTGCCGGTCTTCTCGAAGAAGCTGGACGCGGGCAGAACCACATCGGCCAGCATGGCGGTTTCCGTTAGGAAAATATCCTGCACCACCAGATGATCCAGACCCGCCAGGGCCTCGCGGGCATGGGCGAGGTCGGGGTCGGACATGGCCGGATTCTCGCCCTCGATATACATACCGCGCAAGGTTCCGGCCGCCGCCGCATCCATCATTTCGACAACGGTAAGACCGGGATTGGGGTCGAGATCGACGCTCCAACCGGCCTCGAACCGGCTTCGCGCCGCCTCGATCCCCACCCGTCCGTAATCGGGCAGCATCATGGGAATCAGCCCGGCATCCGAGGCGCCCTGGACATTATTTTGACCTCGTAACGGATGCAGGCCGCTGCCCTTCTTGCCCAGCTGACCACAGAGCAGGGCCAGGGCGATGAGAGCCCGCGAATTGTCGGTGCCGTGGCTGTGCTGCGACACGCCCATGCCCCACAAGATCATGGCGGATCCGGCCCGGGCATAGGCTCTGGCCACCATTCGTATGGTCCCGGCATCGATGCCGCAAAGCGGCGCCATGGCTTCGGGGGAATAGGACTTTAGATGTTCGGCCAGCTGGGCAAACCCGGTGGTGCGCGCCGCCACGAAGTCGCGGTCGTAGATCTCCTCGGCAACGATGGTGTGCAGCATGGCGTTCAAGAGCGCCACATCCGTACCGTTCTTGAATTTGAGATGATGGCTGGCGAAACGGGTCAGCGCCTGGCCCCTGGGATCGAGGATCACCAGTTGCGCGCCCCGTTTTACCGCATTCTTGATGAAGCTGGCCGCCACCGGATGATTGGCCGAAGGATTGGCGCCGATCAGGATGATCAGATCGGCATTGGCCACCTCGGCCACCGGCGCGGTGACCGCGCCCGAACCGATGCCCTCCAGCAGCGCCGCCACCGAGGAGGCATGGCACAGCCGCGTACAGTGATCCACATTGTTGGTGCCGAAACCGGTGCGCACCAGCTTTTGGAACAGATAGGCCTCCTCGTTGGAGCCCTTGGCCGAGCCCAGCCCGGCCAGAGCCGATTTGGGCAGGCGTTTGAACCCTTGCGCCGCCCGATCCAGCGCCTCTTCCCAAGAGGCGGGGCGGAAATGGGTGAAGGGATCGGCGGGGTCGAGCGGCTCCTTGGGCACGCCGTCCTTTCGGATCAGCGGTACGGTCAGGCGCTGGGGATGGCGGGAATAATCAAAGCCGAAACGGCCCTTGACGCATAGGCGCTCGTGATTGGCCTGACCGTCACGCCCCGTGGCGGCGATGATGGCATCGCCCGTCACATGATAGGTGAGCTGACATCCCACGCCGCAATAGGGGCACAGGCTGTCCACCATCCGCTCCGCCCTGACCGGCCCACCCGCCAGAGCCAAGGCTCCGGTGGGGCAGGCCTGGACGCATTCGCCGCAGCCGACGCAGGAACTGGCCCCCATGGGATCAGCAAAGTCGAAACTGATGCGGCTGTGCGCCCCCCGGCCACTCATGCCGATGACGTCGTTGACCTGAACATCGCGGCAGGCCCGAAGGCACAGCGCGCAGTGGATGCAGGCATCCAGGCGCACCGCCATGGCGGGGTGGGAGGTGTCGGGCGCGCAAGACGCCGTCCTGGGGGCGAAACGGCTTTGTTCCACCCCCACCGCCTTGGCCCAGCCGAGAAAGGCGGAGTCCAGGTCGGGCGAGACATGATCGGCCAGCAGCAGTTCGAAGACCAGTCGGCGGGACTTCTCCACCCGCTCGCCCCGGCTCTCCACCACCATGCCGGGGGTGGGAAGGCGTCGGCAAGACGCCACCAGGACGCGCTCGCCCTTGATTTCCACCACGCAGGCGCGGCAATTGCCCTCTGGCTCGAAGCCCGGCCGGTCAGTGTGACAGAGATGAGGGATCGTGGTGCCTAAGCGCTTTGACACCTGCCAGATGGTCTCGCCCTCCTTGGCCTCGACCTCGGCGCCGTCCAGGACGAAGCGGATCATGTCACCACCTCGGGGAAATGGCGCAGCAGGCTCTGCCAGACATTGGGCGCCGCCTGGCCCAGGCCGCAGATGGAGGCGTCGCGCATCACCTGGGCCAGATCATTCAGCAGATCCTCGTCCCAGCGGGGGCTGGCCAACAGATCCGCCGCCTTGGCCGTTCCCACCCGGCACGGCGTGCACTGGCCGCAACTTTCATGGGCGAAAAAGCGGGCGAGGTTCAGCGCATGCGCCCGAAGATCGTCCTCTTGCGAGAACACCACCACCGCCGCCGAACCGATAAAGCCGCCATGCTCCTCGATGGCGCCGAAGGCCAGGGGCGGCGTGACATGGGCGGGCAGGAACCCGCCCGAGGCCCCGCCCGGCAGATAGGCGCGAAGCTGGTGCCCGTCCTCCATGCCGCCGCAGAATTCCTCGATCAGTTCGGTGATGGTGATGCCGTTGGGGGCGATCTTGACGCCGGGCAGGCGAACTCTTCCGGAAACGGAATAGGTGCGCAAGCCCCGGTGCCCGTTGCGGCCCTCATCGGTGAACAGCTCCGCCCCCTCGGCCAGGATGCGGCTTACCCAATACAGGGTCTCGACGTTATTGACCACGGTGGGCCGCCCGAACAGTCCGACCTCGGCCACATAGGGCGGACGCTGGCGCGGCAGGCCGCGCTTGCCCTCCAGGCTTTCGATCAGCGCCGATTCCTCGCCACAGACATAGGCCCCGGCGCCGCGCCGCAGATGGACGGGCACCGAACCGGGCAAGGCCCGGATCAGGACCGTCAGCAGCTTATGCAGGTCGGCATACTCGTCGCGCAGATAGAGATAGACCTCGTCCGCCTCCACCGCCCAGGCGGCGATCAGGGCGCCTTCCAGCACGCGGGCGGCGTTGGTTTGCAGGAACCAGCGGTCCTTGAAAGTGCCGGGCTCGCCCTCATCGGCATTGACCACCACCAGCCGGGGACCGGGCCGGGCCGCCACGGCGCGCCACTTGCGCGCCGTGGGAAAGCCCGCGCCCCCCATGCCGCGCAGACCCGCCCGCTCCAACTCGGCCAGCACCTCGTCGCGAGGCAGCTCCCCCGACCGGCAGCGGGCGAGAACAGGGTAATCCTCGTGGAGGATCGCATCGGACACCACACCCTTACCCGGCAGGCTGGCCGGGGCGTGATCGCACAGCCCCATGCAAGGCGCCTCCTCGACCACGACACCCTCGGGCACTCGCTCCGGCATCCGCATGGCGCAGGCCGGGCCGGTACAGCGGCGTAAGACGGCCCCAGGCGCGGCCTCGTCGTCATCCAGCAGGCGGAAATGGGCATAGAAGCTGGCCACCTCCTGCACTTCGGCGGGACTAAGCCGCATCTCCTCGGCCAGAGCGGTAAGATGGCGGCGGAACAGCCCGCCGAAACGGTCCTGCAACGCGTGCAGATTCTCGATCAGCAGATCGCGGCGGCGGAAATCGTCGGGCAGCAGGGCCTCCACTTCGGCCACGCATTCGGGCGAGGCGGCGGGGGGACCGAGACGGCGATGGGTGCGGGGGGTGGCGCTCATGGACTGCACTATAGTGCATCAGGCTGAAAAATCACAGCCCCAGATGGGGGGCGCAAAGCCGCGATAATTCCTCGGTGCTGTCGGCGATACTGCGGCCCGACGTGTTGAGCACCGCGTCGGCCCGGCCATAGAGATGGCGCCGGGCATCGAGAATGGCCCGAAGGTCTTCCATGGCGGCCATTTGCTGCCCGGCGATGGGGCGCAGATCGCCCTGGCCCATGACGCGGCGCATATGGTCCTCGGGCGTCGCCTGGACCCAGACGGTAAAGCACGACTGCAGCAGCAATTCGAAGGTTCTGGGCTCGGAGACCAGCGAGCCGCCCGCCTCCAGCACCATGGAGGGCTGAGCCTCCACCGTGTTCTCCAGGGCGGAATATTCCAGCTTGCGATAGCCCTTCTGACCGGTGGACAGCAAAATCTCGGTCATGTCCATGCCCGCCATCTGCTCGATCACCGAGGTGATGCGCACGAAGGGGGAGGCAAAACGCTCGGCCACCGCCTGGCCCAGCGTGGTCTTGCCCGCGCCCCGCAGGCCGATCAGCGCCACCCGGCGCTTGAGCTTCAGGCCGCGCTTGAAGTTCTGGCGCAGCAGGACATAAGCCTCGGATTGCTGATCGGGGTTCAGCTGATCCAGGAACTTCTTGGCCAGCGGCAGATCGGGATGGCCGGTCTCGGATTCCGCCTCGATCAGGTCGGTGATGGCGGTATCCATGGCCTGGGCCAGCAGCCACAGGATATTGACGCTGACATTGGCCTGGCCGCCCTCCAGTTGGGCGAGATAGCGCTCGGAAATACCGGCATGGCTGGACAGATCCTTGCGCGACATGCCGCGCCGGGCGCGGAATGCCTTGACCCGATCGCCCAACCGCCTGGAAAGAACGGCGAATTCCGCCTGTTCGACCATGATCCCCCGTGCCCGAAATCCTGTTGCCCGGCAGTCAGTGAAGCACGGCTTTTCCCGATTGGCTAGCCCGGACCTGCACTATGGTGCACAAATAGCGTTCAAACCCGCCACAATCCAAACGGCACCACCTTGTTGCCCACATCGTGGCCGATATCGGCGCGGCCCAGATAGGCGATGCCGGACCGTTTGCACCAGGCGCGCGCCACCTGTTCCTCGCTTTGTCCGAAATCGGGCTGGTTGGGCGGAATGTCGGAGCAGCGGCCCAGTTTCAGCCCGACCACACGGCGCAGGGCGGGATTGCTGGTCAGTTGGAAGAGATCGCGGTCGATGCGGTACATGTATTCCGACACTTCCTCGACCATCAGCACATGGTCCGACAGATCGGGCTGCCAGGGCGTGCCCAGCAGATGGCACAAAATGGTGAGATTGAAAGCCGCCGCCGGAACTTCCGCCGACAGGGAGGGCTCCAACGCCTCGATCTTGCGCTCCACCAGGAAGGACAGGGCGCGGGCCACCGCCGCCTCTCCCCCCGGCCGGATGATGTCCACCGGCATGGGACCGTGGGCCAGATGATGAAAGCCGCGCCCGTAAAGCGCGCCCAGTAGCGAGCCTGCGTCGGAATAGCCCATATAGACCTTGCGCCGCGCCGCCTCGCTTAAGGACGGCAACAGCCCCTCGATCAGGCGGCAGGCGCCATAGCCGCCACGGGCGAACCACACAGCGTCCAGGCTGTCATCATTGGCGTATTGGACAAGCGCCCCGGTCCGCGCCTCGTCGTTTCCGGCGAAATGGCCCCAGGTCTCGAAGCATTGGGGGTGGAAGATCAGGTCCACCCGGCCATCGGGGTAAAGACGCTCCGCCAGGGCCGCCACCCGCCCGGAGATGTCGCGATCGATGGCCGTTCCCGGCGCGACGATGCCGATCCTGGTCTTGCCCACCGCCATCTACGTCGATCCCCTTGCCGTACCGGTCGGCGAATTGTAGCCTCCGCCCATGGAGCGAGACACCCCCTATTTCTTTTGCGGCATCGGCGGCAGCGGCATGCTTCCCCTGGCGCTGATCGTCCATGCCCGCGGCCACAAAGTGGCCGGGTCCGACCGATCCCTGGACCAGGGGCGCTTGGCGCCCAAATTCGAATATCTGCAAGGGTTAGGCATCCGCCTGTTCCCCCAGGATGGCAGCGGCATCACCGACCCGGCCCAGGTCCTGGTCACCTCGGCGGCGGTGGAAGACACGGTGCCCGACGTGGTGGCGGCCCGCGCGCAGGGCGCCCCCATGCTGACCCGGCCGCAATTGCTGGCCCGGTTGTTCAACGCCTCAACGCTTCCCATCGGCATCGCAGGCACCAGCGGCAAATCCACCACCACCGGCATGCTGGGATGGGTGTTAGAGCGATGCGGCCAGCGGCCCACGGTGATGAACGGCGCGGTGATGAAGAATTTCGTCCGCCCCGACTCGCCCTTTTCCAGCGCATTGGTGGGAGCGGGCCCGGCCTTCGTGGCCGAGGTGGACGAGAGCGACGGCTCCATCGCCAATTACACGCCCCAGATCGCCCTGGTGAACAATATCGCGCTCGACCACAAATCCATGGACGAGTTGCGCCGCCTGTTCGCCGACTTCACCGCCAAGGCGCGGATAGCGGTTCTCAATCTGGACAATGACGAGACGGCGGCCCTGGCCGCCACCTTGCCTGCCGACAGGCTGCGCACTTACAGCCTGAACGACACGGGCGCCGATCTTCGGGCCGAGGACATCACGCCCGCCCCCGATGGCATCGGTTTCACGGCGCGAGAAAAGAATGGCCAAGCCGTAGCGGTCAAGCTGTTGGTCCCTGGTCGCCACAACGTCGCTAACGCCCTGGCCGCCCTGGCTGCCGCGCGGGCCGCCGGGCTTGGCCTGGAGGAGTCGGCAAGGGCGCTGGGCGAATTTTCCGGCGTGCGCCGCCGCCTGGAGACCGTGGGCAGCAGGGGCGGCGTGACGGTCATCGACGACTTCGCCCACAACCCCGACAAGATCGCCGCAACCCTGGCCACCCTGCACGACTGGCCGGGACGCCTGCTGGTCATGTTCCAGCCCCATGGGTTCGGGCCGCTGCGCCTGATGAAGGACGAATTCGTCGCCTGCTTCGCCGGGAAGCTAGGGCCGGACGACGTTCTGATCATGCCCGACCCGGTCTATTTCGGCGGCACGGTCGACCGTTCGGTGACCAGCGATCATATCGCCGAAGCCGTCACTGCGCGGGGCCATAAGGCCCTGGCGATCCCCGAACGCGCCGCCTGCGGCGACGCCCTGGTCAAGATGGCCCGGCCCGGCGACCGCATCGTCATCATGGGGGCCAGGGACGACACCCTTTCCCTCTTCGCCGAGGACATCCTCGGCCGTCTTCCTTCCATCGGGCTGGATCAATCATGAGCATCGCCAAGATCGCGCCGCTCACCTTGGACACTCTGTCCGGGGTGGTCGTTTCTCCACTTCCCGTGATCACCGGGCTGGTGGTCATCACTGGCGGCGTCCTGTTGGGCCTCGGCCTGCTGCGCCGCGGCGACCCGGCTACCGCCTTCGCCGCTGGCATGGGGGCCTATGTCCTGTTGCTCACCGCTTTGGGCGTGGCGGGAATCAGCCTGAGGATCGGGATCGCGGCGGCCACAATCCTTGCCGCCGGAGCCGCCTGGGTCCGACGCGGGGAACTGGCCCATTGGGCCCGTCCGGCGGGAATCGGCCTGGCGCTGTTGTTGCCGCTGCTTTTGCTGCTGTCCGACCGGCATGGGTCGGAGTGGGACGAGTTCAGCCACTGGCTGCACGCCTTCCGGTATCTGGCCAGCTATCACCAGCTTCCCGGCGGGCCGGATGCCCCGACCATCGCCAGTTGCTGCGCCGCCTATCCCTATGCCTGGCCCATGGTGGGCGAAGCGGCCATGGCCCTAATCGGCTTTTCCGAGGCCATCCCGGCCTTGCTCAACACAATGGTGCTCGGCCTCTTCGCCATCCTTCTGGGAAAGCTGGCAGCCGAAGCGGCGGGCATCAATCGCCCCGGCCCCGGCCTGTGGGCGACGGCCCTGCTGTTCGCCACGCTTTTATCGCCGTCCTTCGTGCCCAAGCTGGCCTTCTCGGCCTATGCCGATGTGATCACCGCCTTCCTGGTCGCCACCCTGGTGGTCGCCGCCGAGCGGCTGAGCACCAAGGAGGATGGCGAGAGCAATTGGCGCTGGGGTCTGGCCTTCGGCCTGATCGGCGGGGCGCTTCTGGCGGTCAAGCCCGGTAATGCCGCGCTGTTCGGTTGCGCCTTCGGGGCGGCGGTGCTGATGACGGTGCGTAATCGGGGCCCGCGCGCCCTGCTCGGCCGGGAGTGGCTGCCCGCTTTGATCCTGCCCCTGCTCTGCGCCGGATTATGGCGCTGGCATGTGAGCCAATATCTCAGCGGCCAGGAAATGGGGGTCCGCCCCTTCGCCGATTGGAACATCCATCTGATCCCGGCCATCATTCAGGCCATGGGCAGCGTCGCCAGCCAGAAAGGCGGGCATTTCGGCCTGGGCCTTGCGGTATCGGCGTTCGGGCTGATGGGATTGATCCGCTGCCGCGACCGCCTGGACCGTCTGTCCGCCGTCGTCGGCATGCTGTTCGTGGGCTACAACCTGTTCCTGCTGACCACTTATGTGGCGGTATTCGGCGCCCAGGACGGCCTGAACGTCATGTCCTTCTGGCGCTACAATACCCATGTGGGGCTGGCGGTCACCCTGCCCGCCGCCATGCTGGCCGGGCGCTATCTGGGACGCTTTGCGGGGCGGACATGGATGAGGGGGCTGGGCATCGCCGCCGTCTTCCTGACCCTGGCCGGACCCCTGGCCACCGCCTGGTATATCCGCTTCGACCTCGATCCCATGAAGATCCACTACCGCCAGACTCTGCGGCAATTGCCCGCCATGGTGCCGCCCACCGCCACCATCGAGGTGATGGACCCCCATGGCAGTGGCCTGTCCCAGGTGATGGCCATTTATGAGTGGAACGATCGCAAGCGTTTCAGCCGCGGCTTCTCCGCCTTCAGCGTCGCCGATCCCCTGGTCTGGCTGAACGGCGCCCCCACCGATTGGGCCATCGTTCTGTCAGGCCAGGAGCGGCTGAACCTGCCCGCGACCGAGGGCGCCTTGCTGGTGCACCGCGAGGGCAATAGCTGGCATGTGGCAGAGGCCTTCCCCTATCCCGGCCGCGTCATTCCCAAGCAATGGCCGTGAAAATAAAGAAGGGCGGAACGGTTGCCCGTTCCGCCCTTTCTCGTCGCGACGAAGAGCGTTACTTGGCGCCCTTCAGATCCGCATAGGAAAGACCGGCGGTGGCACCGATGCCGATCTGGCCGCCCAGGCCGACCGGAACCAGGACGATGTCGTTGCCGATACCGGCCAAACCGGCCTGCGCGGCAAGGCCGAGACCGAAGGTGATCGAGGCCTTGGCGCCGATATAATATCCGGCCAGGCTGTCCTTGTTGGTCATGGTGCCGCCGATGACCAGATAGCCCATGCCCTCAATGTGCTCGATCTCGAGATCGATGCCGAACAGGATGCCGCTGGTGCCGGTATATTTGGACGGACCACCGACGCCGTTATATTCGCAGGCGACCGGATTGCTGGAATGGACCACATAGGTGGTGCCGGTTCCAGTCTTGCTGCAGGTCAGAATACCCAACACCACGCCGCCATCGGCGCGGGCCTCGTTGCCAAACGCGAACAGAGCCGCCAAAGCGACAACCGTCGAAGCAATCCACTTCTTCATCGACCCCTCCTCACATTGCCTGTCCCGCGCCCAGTGACTTAGGCCGTATCGGCACGACTTTAGTCAGTCCCTACGCGGTAACCGGCAGAAGTATGGCATAGAATCCGGCAATGGAAAGCGGGTTGCCTTGACGGAATGAAACATTCACAAGCCGGGTTCCGTTGCGCCGCAACAATATTACGCCCTGTAATTGTGGGCTTGCCCGGCAAGACATGCCGACATCCAGTCGCGGCATGCCGACGCCTCCCCATGCCCTTCGGGCGGGGCCCAGGCGGCGAAGTCCGCCTCCATGGTGGGCCGGTAGGGGCCGGGTTTGACCTCGACCATCCGGGTTCCCTCGGCCAGCGACACCAACGAATGCCAGGTGCCGGGCGGAATTTCCACCACGCGCGCCGCGTCCCCGGCCAGATCAATGATCGCGTCCACCCGGCCGTCATCGGTGAATGACAACAGGCGCGCCCAGCCCCCCAGCCAGATGAAGGTCTCGAACTGAACAGGATGGCGATGGGGACGGATATAGGTCTCTGGCTCGAAGGCGATCACCATGCGCTGGACCGGGTCCGAGGCATCCGGGTGCAGGTTGATATTGAGCCGCCGCCGTGGCCCCATGGCGGCCTGGGCGCTCAGTTCGGCCAGGTCCCGTGAATGGATAAGCTTCATGACCGCCTCCCCCGTTGTTCCAGCAGTTTGAAGAGGGGCGGCGCCAGCATGATCACCATCACCACCCGCACCACATGATGGGTGGAAACGAAGGCCACATCCTGGCCCAGCGCCAGCGCCACCAGACACATCTCCGCGATGCCGCCGGGCACGAAGGCCAGCAGCAGAACCCCGAAGGACGAATGCCCGCCCATGGCCAGCAAGGCGGCGGCGCCCGCCGACAGGACCAGCATGATGGCGGTGGCGCCCAGCGCCGGGCGGGCCATCGCCGCCATCTCGGCCCAGGACAAACCCCGGAAGCGGCAGCCGATTGAGGCGCCCGTCACCACCTGGGCCAGCACCACCAGTTCGGCGGGCGGACGAAAGGCGGTCAGCCCGGACAGATGCAGACCCGCGCTAGCCAGCATGGGACCGGTCAGCATCCAGGCTGGCAGACGGATCAGCCGGGCCAACAAGGATCCGACCAGAGCCGAACCCGCCATGACAAGCGCATCCCTTGCGCCCAGATCGGTCAAAAGCCCCATGCTGTCGGCCATGGGCACGGAATGGACATGGGCGATCAGGCGATAGCCGAAGGGCACCGTGAAGACGATCAGCAGAATGCGCAAGGAATGGGACAGCGCGATGGTCCTCTCGTCGCCGCCCATGGCGCCGCCGGTCACCACCATCTCGTTGATGCCACCCGGCGCGGCGGCAAAAAAGGCGGTGACCCGGCTCATGTCCGATTTCCGTTGAAGATAGACGGTGACCAGCAGACCACTGGCGGCGGTGGCCAACAGCAAGACCAGCAGGGAATCGCTCCACCGCCCGACCCGGCCCAGCAATTCGGGGGAAAAGGCGCTGCCCAGCATCAGACCCAGCACGGCGATCATCACGCTGCGCAACTGGACGGGAACCTCGGGCCTGATCCCGCCAAGCGAAGCCAGGGTGGTGGCGGTCAGTGCGCCCAGCATCCAGGGCAGCGGCAGATCAAGTGCCGCGAAGAGTCCGCCGCCCACGGCGCCCAGGCCAAGGGCGGTAAGCCAGCGAATTGGAGGTGAATTCATTCGCGTCCTCTGAGGCAAGGCCAAAGGCCGCCGCGCCTTATGGCGCGAACCGAAGGGAACGCGCAGCGGACAAAGCCAAGGACCGCGCGAGCGGTCCGCCCGGCGACTGAGGGGCAAAAAGGCATCATCACGGCAGAAACTGCTCGGTGATGATGCGTTCCTCCAGATTGTGCTCGGGGTCGAACAGCATGAACAGGTCGCAGGAGCGGTCCTCGCGCACCTCCACCTCGACCACGTCGCGGGCCTCGGTGTAATCGGCCACGGCGCTGACCGGGCGCTTGTCGCTTTCCAGAATCTCGAACACCACCTTGGCGGTATGGGGCAGCAGGGCGCCACGCCAGCGCCGGGGCCGGAAGGCGGATATGGGGGTCAGCGCCGCGATGCCCGCGCCCAAGGGAATGATCGGCCCATGGGCCGAAAGATTATAGGCGGTGCTGCCCGCCGGAGTGGACAGCAGAATGCCGTCACAGATCAGTTCGTCCATGCGGATCTTGCCGTCGATACGGATGCGCAGCTTGGCCGCCTGACGGGTCTCGCGCAGCAACGACACTTCGTTGATGGCCAGCGCCTCCACCTCCTCGCCCGAGGAGGTCCGTGCCTTCATGCGCAAGGGGTGCAAAATCACCTCTTCCGCCTTGGACAGGCGCTCGATCAGCCCATGCTCGCGGTAGACGTTCATCAGGAAGCCGACGCTGCCCCGGTTCATGCCGTAGATGGGCACCCGGCGCTCCACGAAACGGTGCAGGGTTTCCAGCATGAATCCATCACCGCCCAGGGCGACGATCAAATCGGCCTCTTCGGGCGGCACATGGGGATAGCGGGCCTGAAGACGGGTCAATGCCGCCTTGGCGGCCTCGGTCTCGGCGGCGACGAAAGCGATGGAGTTGAAGGTCATCGGCGTCACCGCTCCCCGTTCAGACGCTTGCCCAGATAGCGCGCCCAGGCTGACAGCGCCCGCAAGGGACGGCGGATGGGGCGGCGGATCAGGTCCCAGGTGCTGGGCGCCACCGAGCGGCCCATCTTGTTGTTGTCGGTGGTGGCCTTGGCCTCATGAGCCAGATCCACCAGGAAGCCATTGGCCCGCACCCGGCGGCACCAGTCGGAATCCTCGCCCTCGGACCAGCCCAGATTGCCGTCGAGCGGCACCGACAGCAGAATATCGCGCCGGGCCACGAACAGCCCGCCATCGATATAGGGCTCACCCCGATTCAGGAACTCATGATAGCGCCGCCGGGGATAGTCGATAGGCACGTTGAAGCGCGTCGCCATGCGATTGGGATCGGTGGCATCCGAGATGACATAGTCCAGATAGGCGCAAGGCCGCCCCTTGACCAGGGTGGAGACCGCAGGCGTCACCACGTCGAATTCGCGCGGCAGCGCCGCCAGACAGCCAGGCTCCAGGCTGATGCGGGCATGCAGCACCAAGACCTTATCGAAGCGGAATTGGGTGGCCAGGAAGTTCTTCTTGGCCGAGATCAGAAAGCGCGGACCGGGCGGCGTCTCGAATTCCACATAGCGCACATGGGGCCAGGGCGCCAGAAAGCCCAGATCGCGCTTGGGCCCGCAGACCAGGATCTCGCCACTGTCTCCCGTCAGTTCCGGCTGGGCGTGCAGCCCTTCCAGGCATTTGGCGACGGCCGCCAATTCTCCGTCATTGCCCGAAAAGATCAGTCCCGCCGACCAGCCGGGTGCGGGGAGCGGACGGGTGCGGGTGAAGGTGAAGCGGAAGGCTTTCGCGTCCATCTCCACCAGGGCGGCATCGCCCGCCAGCACCTTGAACACCAGACGGCGCACCTGGGCGAAGGGCATTTCCCAGGTCTCGGCCAGAGCGGGGCCGTCATCTTGCACCACCAGTCTTCCACCCGGCTTCAAGGCCCACAGGGCGTATTTCAGCGCATGGGGCAAAAGATTGCGGCACTTGAAGCGCGCGGTGCGGACCTCGACCGCGTCCAGATCGCGGCAATGCTTGGCTTTGACGAGGCTGTCGATACTGTCGATGATCACGGCGGCGGCTCTGACAGGGGACGGTCGGGTTGCGGAGGAACAGGGAATTTGCTATCCAAACCCAGCGGTTTTCCCGCCAATCGATTTGCCGCGATGGCGGCATAAAGGTCAATCCTAATTCCGAGGTCCCATGGGCGCGCGGATTCTGGCTCATCGCGGAGCCTGGAAGCAAAAGGCCGAACAGAACCGCCCCGACCGCCTCGGCCATGCTCTGCGGGCCGGGTTCGGGATCGAGACCGATCTGCGCGACCGATTGGGCGCCGTGGTGGTCTCCCACGACATGCCCGGCGCGGACGCCCCCGCCCTGGACGTGTGCTGGACCGAGTGGATGGACCTGGCCTCGCCCGAGCGCGTTCTGGCGCTCAACGTCAAGGCCGACGGTCTGGCCGAGATCATGGCCCCGCTGGTGGCGGGCCGGGCCTCGGACTACTTCTTCTTCGACATGTCGGTTCCCGATATGCGCCACTATCTGCGCCTGGGCCTGACTACCTTCACGCGCCATTCCGATGCCGAACCGTCGCCCGCCTATTACGCGGCCAGCGCCGGGGTATGGATGGACGAGTTGGAGCGGGAATGGATCACCGCCACCGATATCTCGGCCCATTTGGATGCCGGCAAGAAGGTCGCCCTGGTCTCGGGCGAATTGCACCGCCGGGATAAGGCGCCCATCTGGGATCTGGCCCGGCATTTCCGCCATGACGACCGCGTCTTGATCTGCACCGATCTTCCCGAAGAATTGCAGGAGTTCTTGCGTTGAGCCCCATCCGCGCCGTTCTGTTCGACCTCGACGGCGTCCTGGTGGATGCCCGCGAGTGGCACTGGGAGGCGCTGAATCAGGCGCTGCGCCTGTTCGGCTATGAGATCGGCCGCGAAGAGCATCTGACCACCTTCGACGGATTGCCCACCCGCAAGAAGCTGGCCTATCTCCACGAGCATCGGGGATTCCCCAAGGGCCTGGCCGGGGTGATCAACGAGCTGAAGCAGGTCTATACCAAGCAGTTGATCGCCACCCACTGCTTCCCCGTGTTCCACATCGAATACGCGGTGTCGCGTCTCAAGACCGAGAATTACAAGCTGGCGGTCTGCACCAATTCCATCCGCGAGACTTGCGACATGATGCTGGGCCAGTCGGGACTGCTGGACTATTTCGATACCACTTTGTCCAACCAGGATTGCGCCCGGCCCAAGCCCGATCCCGACATCTATGTCACCGCCATGAGCCGCCTGGGCGTGGCGCCCGCCGAGACGGTGATCGTCGAGGACAATGATTACGGCGTGCAGGCAGCCACCGCTTCGGGCGCCCATGTCCTGCGGGTGGCCGATCCAAGCGAGGTGACCTACTGGAATATCCGCAGCCGAATCCGCCAGGTGGAGGCCGCGTCATGATCCAGATCCTCATGCCCATCGCCGGTTCGGCCAGGCCCTTCCACGAAATGGGTCAGAAATTCCCCAAGCCGCTGATCGAAGTGCTGGGCCACCCCATGGTGGAATACGCCATCCGCTCATCCCGGCCCGCTGGCGACCATCGTTTCATCTTCGTCACCAACGCCGCCGACCGCCAGGAATTCCACCTGGATTCGGTCCTCAAGCTGCTGGCGCCCGGCTGCACCATCGTCCAGACGGAAAAGCCCACCGGCGGCGCGCTGTGCACCGCTTTGCTGGCCGTCGACCATATCGACCGCGCCGCGCCGCTTTTGGTGTGCAACGGCGACCAGTGGGTGAATCGGGGCATTCAGCCCGCCTTGGACGAGTTCCGCACCCGCGATCTGGATGTGGGCATCGTGACCTTCACCTCCATGCATCCGCGCTGGTCCTTCGTGCGTACCGACGAGGATGGCATGGTAGTGGAAACCGCCGAGAAGAACCCCATCAGCAACCACGCCACGGTGGGCGCCTATTACTACCGCGAAGGCGACATGTTCATCCGCAGCGCCGAGAAGTCGCTTTTGAAGAACACATTGGTCAACAACCAGTTCTTCATCGTACCCTCCATCAACCAGCTGATCCTGGAAGGGGCGCGCGTCGGCCAGTACAAGATCCCCAATGCCGAGTTCCATCCGCTGGGTATCCCCGAGGACGTGTCGCACTTCCTCGATCACTACCAGACCTCGCCGCTCGATCAATGACCCAAAATCTCACAATCGTCATTCCCATGGCGGGCGAAGGCTCGCGCTTCGCCCAGGCGGGCTATGCCAAGCCCAAGCCGTTCATCGACGTGCTGGGCCGCCCCATGATCCGCCACGTCATCGACAATGTGGCCTATCCGGGGGCTGACACCCTGCTCATCGCGCGCAAGGCCCATTGCGAGGCCGAACCCGGCGTGGTGGACGAATTGAAGGCGGCGGGCATCCGCTTTCATCTGCTGGATGGGTTGACCGAGGGCACCGCCTGCACCTTGCTGGCCGCCTATGACAAGATGGACCCCGACAGCCCGATCCTGGTGGCCAATTCCGACCAGTTCGTGGATGGCGGCGCGGCGGCCATGCTGGACGACGCCCTGGCCCGCGATCTCGACGGCTCCATCATGGTGTTCAAGTCCGAGCCCCACCCCAAATGGTCCTATGCCAAGATGGGGCCTGACGGATTGGTGGAGCGTGTGGCGGAAAAGGACCCCATCAGCGAATGGGCCACGGTGGGCCTTTACTACTTCAAGTCGGCCAGGGCCTTCCGTCAGGCGGCCCTGGCGATGATTGCCGCCAATGACCGGGTGAACAACGAGTTCTACACCTGCCCGGTCTACAACTATCTCCTCGAGACGGGGGCCAGGGTCGGCGTGTGGGAGATCGCCCAGACCGCCATGCATGGACTGGGCACGCCCGACGATCTGGACGCCTTCATCGCCGAGCGGGCCGCCGCCGCGTCCACCTGATGCTGTTCAATTCGGCGCCCTTCCTCTTCGCCTTCCTGCCCCTGGTCCTGGCCGGGTTCGCATTGGCCCGGCGGATGGGATGGCGTCCGGCCATGGCCTTCCTGACGCTCGCCTCCATCGTCTTTTACGCCTGGTGGAATCCGGCCTATGCCTGGCCGCTGGCGGTTTCCATCATCGCCAACTTCGCCTTCGGCCAAGCCATCGCCCGGACCCGCGAGACAGCCTGGGGCGGTGCCGTCCTGGCGCTCGGCGTGGCCGCCAATCTGGCCTTTCTCGGTGTTTTCAAATACGAGCGCTTCTTCGCCGAGTCCGTAGCCCCCTTGCTGGGTTTGATAATCGAATCGCACCGGCTGGATCTGCCGCTCGGCGTATCGTTCTTCACCTTCACCCAGATCGCCTATCTGGTGGATGTCAGGCGCAAGCTGGCCCAGGACGGCGACGCGCTCAGCTACACTTTGTTCGTCACCTTCTTTCCCCATCTGATCGCCGGGCCCATCATCCACCACAAGGAGATGATGCCCCAGTTCCGCCAGCCCCGGCGCCAGACCTCGGCATCGGAAAATCTGGTGGCCGGGCTGTCGCTCTTCGCCATCGGACTGTTCAAGAAGGCGGTGATCGCCGATTGGGTGGCGTCCTATGTCGCGCCGGGTTTCGGCGCCGCCGCGTCGGGTCAGGAATTGAACCTGCTGGCCGCCTGGGGCTGCGCCTTGGCCTATACGGTACAGATCTATTTCGACTTCTCGGGCTATTCCGACATGGCGGTGGGCTTAGCGCGCCTGTTCGGCATCGACCTGCCGGTCAATTTCAACTCGCCCTACAAGTCCACCAGCATCATCGAGTTCTGGCGGCGCTGGCATATGACGCTGTCGCGATTCCTGCGCGACTACCTCTATTTCCCCTTAGGGGGAGGACGCTGCGGGCCTGTGCGCCGCCACGTCAATCTGATGATCGTCATGGCGCTGGGCGGGCTGTGGCACGGCGCGGCCTGGACCTTCGTCGCCTGGGGCTGCCTGCATGGGCTGATGCTGGTGGCCAACCATCTATGGCGGGAGGTGCGCCCCAGCGGGCCAGGGCGGAGCGAGGTTATCGCCGGTTGGGTGCTGACCCAGATTCTGGTGGTCGTCGCCTGGGTGTTCTTCCGCGCCCCCAATTTTGCCTCGGCCCTGATCGTGCTGAAGGGCATGGCGGGCTTGAGCGGCCTTACAGGCGGCGAGGTCAAGGTGGCCTGGGACGGGTTGTTCCTGTCGCTGGCCCTGATGGCGGTCTGCGTGCTGGCCCCCAACAGCCAGGAGATCATGCAGGCCACCGAGCCGGGGCTGGAACCCGTAGCCAGACCGGAGCGTTTCGCCTGGAAACCCACCACCGGCTGGGCCTGGGCTTTGGCCGCCATGCTGGCCTGTTCCGTCATGACCCTGTGGCGGACCAGCGAATTCCTCTATTACCAGTTCTGACATGACCCAGCCCGCGACCCTTTCCCCCCGCCGTTTCCTCCTCACTCTCCTGGGTGGGGTGATGGTGGTGCTGGGCCTGGGCGCTCTGTTCAACTTCGCCGTCGATCCCTATGCCAGCTTCCGCTGGAGCGACATCAAGGGGCTCAACGACCAGAAGACGCTCCGCCGCGACGGCGGGCGGGTGAACAAGGCACTGATCCTGGGCCACACCAAGTTCGACGTGCTGTTCTACGGCACATCGCGGGGCGAGATGGGGCTGGACCCGCAATCACCGGCCTTGGGCGGCGCAAAGGCCTTCAACGCTTCGCTGTCCGACACCAACATCGCGGAGTTGTCCCGCGCGGCCCAATACGCCGCCCGCCACCAGTCGCCCAAGCTGGTGGTGGTGGCCCTCGACCTGATGATGTTCGGCGCCCGCACCGCCACCAGCGGCGATTTCGAGCGTTCGGGCTTCGCCGGGGCCTCGCCCTGGCCGGTCTATGCCCGCCGCCTGCTGTCCTTACAGGCCTTCGACGATTCCGGCTGGGTGCTGTTCAGTTCGGTCAAGGGACTGCGCCAATCCTTCGCCAAGGATGGCACCTACGATATCGGGGCGCGCAAGAAGAGCTTCGACCACCGCGCCGAAATGGACAGCGTGCTGCGCTCGCAACTGGTCTTTCCCGCCACGGCCAAGACCTATGGCGGATTCGCCTATGCGCCCGAGCGCATGGAGGACTTGAAACGCCTTCTGGCCGCCTTCGATAACGGAACCACGCGGGTGGTGCTGTTCATCAGCCCTATCCACGCCAAACTGCTGGAGGCCAAGGCCGCCGCCGGGCTGCTGCCCGCCTGGGAGCAGTGGAAGCGCGATCTTGCAACGACGGTGGCCACCACCAAGGCCGAGTTGTGGGATTTCAGCGGCTATAATCCCATCACCACCGAGGACATTTCCCGCAATCCCGAGATCCGCATGCGCTGGTACTGGGACGGGTCGCATTTCACCAAGGCGGCGGGCAATGCGATCCTGGAGCGGATCATCGCAGGCCTAGGCGACGAATCCTTCGGCATCCGCCTGTCGCCCGACAATGTGGAAGCGGTGATCAACCGCATCCGGGCCGAGCGGACCCTCTATGCCCAAACCCACGCGGACGAGGTGGCCGAGGTCAAGGCCCTGGCCGAGCGCACCGGTATCAGCCGCCGGTGACGCTCATATGCCGGCCCACGGCGGGGTGGGCGTCGCGGTCGATGATGAAGTCGTGGCCCTTGGGCTTTCTGGCGATGGCCTCGGCGATGGCCGCCTCCAGCAACTGGTCGCCCTCGCTGGCCCGCAAAGGCGTGCGCAGATCGGCGGCGTCCTCCTGGCCCAGACACATATACAGCGTGCCGGTGCAGGTCACCCGCACGCGGTTGCAGGTCTCGCAGAAATTATGGGTCATGGGGGTGATGAAGCCGATCCGCCCCCCGGTCTCGGCCACCCTCACATAGCGGGCCGGGCCGCCGGTACGGTAATCGATATCGGACAGCGAAAAGCGCTGTTCCAGCCGTGAGCGCACCAGGGAAAGGGGCAGGTACTGCTCGGTGCGGTCGGAGTGGATATCGCCCATGGGCATGGTCTCGATGAAGGTGAGGTCGAAGCCGTGGCTCCCGCACCATTCCACCAGATGTTCGTGCTCGTCCTCGTTGCCGCCTTTCAGCGCCACGGTATTGATCTTGACCGCCAGACCGGCTGCCTTGGCGGCCATGATGCCTTCCAAGACCTGATCGAGCTTGCCCCAGCGGGTGATGGCCTCGAATTTGGCCGCGTCCAGACTGTCCAGCGAGACATTGAGCCGCCGCACACCCGCCGCCGCCAGACCTTCGGCGTATTTGGCCAGTTGGGTGGCGTTGGTGGTCAGCGTCAGTTCGTCCAGATCCCCCGACTTGACCAGGCGGCCCAGATTGGTGATCAGGCTCATGATATTGCGCCGGACCAGAGGCTCGCCACCGGTCAGACGCAACTTGCGCACGCCCTGGCGGACAAAGGCGCCGCACAGCCTCTCCAATTCCTCCAGCGACAAGATGTCGGCCTTGGGCAGGAAATGCATGTCCTCGGCCATGCAATAGACGCAGCGCAGATCGCAGCGGTCGGTCACCGACACGCGCAGATAGCTGACCTTGCGTCCAAACGGATCGATCATGACGCATCCTCCATGCCCCTCGGCGGGGGCTTGCTGTAATGATATATATGCTGCACCGGCCAAAAACGAGTCTTGGCGTTGGTCAAGGCATTGGCAAAAGGTAGGAGAGAGTCCCATGCCCCCCGCTCCGCAATCCTGCCCCCCGGCCATCGGCGCGGTGATCTATCCGCCGGGCAAGCCGCCCGAGGCCCTGCTGGCCCGGTTCGCCGCCCAATTGACCGAGCGCGGATTCCGGCTGGGCGGATTGCTGCAAGACACACTGCGCGATGCCTCGGGCCGCAAGACGAACATGACGGTGACCGAGATCGATACGGGCCGCAAATTGTCCATCGGCCAAAGCCTGGGCAAGGATGCCAAATCCTGCATCCTGGATTCCCAGGCCCTGGCCGAGGCCTCGGGCTCTGTGCGCCGCGCCATCGAGAGCCATGCCGACCTGCTGTTCATCAACAAATTCTCCAAATCCGAGATGGAGGGCGAGGGGCTGGCTGGCGACATGCTGGCCGCCGTGGCCGAGGGCGTGCCGGTGCTGACCGCCGTGCCCGGCGTGCTGATCGAGGAATGGACAGCGTTCACCGGCGGCCAGACCGAACTGATCGCGCCCAGCCTTGCCGCCCTGTGGCGCTGGTGGGGGCCCGAGCGGCTTTACGCCGATCTGGCCAACGGCGTCGAGGACGCCCCGGTCAAGCGGGTGGTGGTCGGCCTCAACTGGACCATGGTGGAGACCGAAACCGGCCTGGGTCTGGCCCAGACGCCGGAGCGCGGCACGCCGGGATGCAACGCCGCCCCCGATGCGGGACGGCGGAGCGAGGCGGGTCTGAAGGCCCTGGCCGGACTGGTTCATTCCACCAATGCCTTCGATCAGGCCTTAGGGATGGCCGCCTGCAACGCCCATTACAACCGCTTTGATCTGGACCTTCCCGACGGCAACGGACTGGAAAGCTTTGGGGTCAAGGGCGGCGGCACCGTGGTGATCGGAGCCTTTCCCGGCATTGCCGAGCGTCTGCCGGGTGCCAAGGTCATCGACCGCAAGCCGGGTCCCGGCCAATACCCCGAGGCCGCGACCGAATGGCTGCTGCCCGCAGCCGAAGCGGTGATCATGACCGCCTCGACCCTGGCCAACCGCTCGGCGCCCCGCCTGCTGCGCCTGGCCCGTTTCGCCCGCGTCGCCATGGTGGGGCCGGGCGCACCGCTCACCGACCGCCTGACCAGCTATGGAATCGAGGTCAGTTCCGGCCTGATCGCCACCGACCCCGACGGCATGGCCCGCGCCGTGACCGAGGGCGGCGGGGCTAAGGATCTGAAGCGCCATGGCCGCCAAGCCACCATCCGGCGTGCCGCGCCATGATCGCACTGTTCGAGATGGCGGATTCCTGATACTTCGATCGCCACAACAAGCGGGCAGAGAGCGATTGCGGATTTCCTGGTCACTGGGGGCTTGGCGGCCGATGATGCGGCAGATGGAGGATGCCTCGACGGTGGCCATCACCATCGACGACGCCCCCATGCCCGACACCACGCCAGCGATGCTCGACCTGCTGGACCGTTTCGGGGCCAAGGCCACCTTCTTCATGAGCGGCTGCCGCGCGGAGAGCGCCGAAGACGTGATCGCCGAGACGGTGAAGCGTGGCCACGCAATCTATGCCCATGGCTGGGACCATGTGCGCCTCGACCGCGAGCCCACGTCGCGCCTGCGGGGCGACATGGAGCGCTGCGAGGCGCTGCTGGCCCGCCACCGCCCGACGCCTGAACCCTATCTGGTGCGTCTGCCCTATAACGGCGGGCGGCGCTCGGCCCGCATTCACCGGGCACTGGCCCAGTGGCGCCCCGGCTGCGCCCTGGTCCACTGGGGCCCCAGCACTGAGGATCACATGACCTCGACCCGCTGCACCTGTGCCGATGATGTGGAGGTCGAGTGCCGCAAGGATGTGGACCGCCTGCTGGCCGATCCCCGGCTGCCCGGTGGCATCCTTTTGATGCACGACCAGCCCATCAACGAGCGCCCCGGGGCCGAGTTCAAACCCGCCGTCACCATCACCATGCTGCGGCTGCTGCTGGAAGGCCTGAGCGCCCAATCCTTGCGCTGCGTCACCTTGCCGCCGCCCCCGCCTCAGGCGTGGTGGCAACGCTTCATCCTGGTCTGAGAGAGGGATCATCCTTGCGCATTCTCCACACCATTCCGGGACGCAATTGGGGCGGCATGGAGCATCGCACCCTGGAACAGGTGCGCTGGCTGAAATCCCACGGCCACGACGTCTGGCTGGCCTCGCCCCAAGACGGCGAGTCCTATAAGCGCGCCCAGGCCGCCGGGATGCCGGTGGTGGATTTCGACTTCGACCGCCCGTGGAAGCCCGCCACGGTGCGAAGCTTCCGCAAGCTGCTCATCGAAAAGAGTGTCGAGGTGGTTGACACCCATGTCACCCGCGACGCCAAGACCGCCTGCGCCTGCCTGGATCTGGTGGCCGTGGTGCGGTCGCGCCATGTCAACCAGCCCTTGAAGGGCGGCGCCATCCGCCGCCTGCAATGGCGCATGGGCGCCGACCACATCATCACCGTGGCCGAATGCACGCGGAGCCAATTGCTGGGCGTCGGCCTTGCCGATGCCAAACGCTCGGTCTCCATCGGCGGCTGGGCGGACGAGCGCTTCTTCGACCTGCCCGACCCTGTCGCCACCCGCGCCAGACTGCGCGCGGAATTGAATATCCCCGCCGAAGCCTATGCCTGGGTCTGCGTCGGCATGATCCGCCCCGACAAGGGCCAGGACCATCTGCTGGCAGCGTTAGCCCTGCTCAAAGCCAGAGGCCTGTCACCCATGTTGACGATCGTCGGCTCGGCCACCAGCGAATGCGCCGATTACGAGCGCGGTCTACACGCGCAGTTGAGCGCCGCAGGGCTTGCCGGGCAGGTGGTCTTTACCGGCTATCGCGAGGACGTGTCGGAACTGATGCAGATGGGCGACGCGGTGGTGATTCCCTCCCTGACCGAGGCCCAGCCCCGCGTCGCCGTCCAGGCCTTCGCCGTGGGCAAGCCGGTGGTGGCCAGTGCGGTGGGCGGCGTGCCGGAAATCGTCTTCGACGGCGAAACCGGCCTTCTGGTTCCCGCCGCCGATCCCGCCCGCCTGGCCGAAGCCATGGCCCGAATCATGACCGATCATGACGCTACGGCCCGCATGGCCGCCAATGCCCGGCAGATGGCGGAAAAGGACATGCGCTTCGACAATCGCATGAACCAGACCCTGGAGGTCTACCGCACCGCCCAGGCCCATGCCCGCAAACGTTTCCTGCCCAAGTTCAGGGGAGTCGGCGCATGACCTCCCTTTCGGCTCTTGTCGTTGTCTGCAACGAGGAAAAGCGCCTGCCTGCCTGTCTGGAAAAGCTCTCCTTCGCCGACAAGGTGGTGGTGGTCCTCGACAAGTGCACCGACAGCACCAAGGACATCGCCCTGGCCTTCGGAGCCCAGATCGTCGAGGGGCGCTGGGATCTGGAAGGCGATCGCCGCAATACCGGCATTGCCGCCTGCGACACCGAATGGGTGCTGGAGGTGGACGCCGACGAGCATGTGCCGCCCGCCCTGGCCGAGGAAATCCGCCGCACCATCGCCACCACCCCCTTCGACTGGCACGAGATCTTGGTGGACAATTACATCGGCGAGCGGCTGGTGCGCCACGGCTGGGGGGCAAGCTACGGCAAGGCCGCCTATCCCGGCCTGTTCCGCAAATCCGCCAAGACCTGGGGCCGCGACCGCGTCCATCCCTCGCTGGTCTGGCGGGGCCAAAAAGGCCCCATGCTGCAAAACCGGCTGAACCATTACGTGGACAAGAATATTTCGGACATGATCCGGCGCCTGGACTCCTATAGCAGCGCCAAGGCCCGCGACCTGCGCGACCGGGGCGAGACCTGGGGCTCCACCGCCTCCAATATCCGCCGCCTGGTCTCACGCTTCTTCAAATGCTATGTGCGGCGCGGCGGCTGGCGGGAAGGCGGCTACGGCCTGATCATCGCCATCTGCGCCGGGCTTTATCCCCTGCTGTCCCACTTCAAGGCGAAATACGAGAAGGAATAGCGCCGCCGTCATTCACCGTGTTACGCTGAATGACGCCGCATCCCAGGAGGCCGCCATGACCGAACCCGCCGCCAAGACCCAGATTTCGCTGCGCGTCCCCGCCGATTTGGTGGAGGCCTTCGACGCCATCGCCAAAGGCATGGAGCGCGACCGGTCCTGGGTGATGCTGCGCGCTCTCAAGCAATATCTGGAGACCGAGGGCGCCGATGTCCTGCGCGAGCTCGAAGGCATCGCCGCCCTCGACCGCGGGGAAGGCGTGGACTTCGATCAGGTGATGGATGAGGCCGACGCCATCATTGCCGAAGCCATGGCACGCCAGACAAGGAAGGCTGGATGACCTCTCGCCGCCTTGCGATTCTATCGCCGGAAGCCAGCGCCTGGTATCTCGCCGAAATCGCCTACCTAGCCGAACGCAACGCTCTGGCGGCTGAAAAAGTGGCAAGGCGCATCCGCGCCGCCCGGAAAACCCTGGCCGAACACCCCAATATCGGGCCACCGGGCCTCATTCCCGGCACCCGGCGGATGGTGGTCGGCTCCTATGTCCTGACCGTCCGCCTCAAGGGCGGAGCGCCGGAAATCATCGATATCCGCCACGGACGCCAAGCGGACGGAAAGGAATAGCGCCCATGGCCCGCATCGTCATGACCGACGACGGCATTGTCTTCGACGGCGCCACCTTGGAGGAGCGGCCCTTAGGGGGAGCCGAGACCTCGTTCATCGAGATGGCCAACGCGCTGGCGGCACGCGGGCACGAGGTGCTGGTCTGCAACAAATGCGAGGCCGAACGGGTCCATAAGGGCGTCACCTGGAGGCCGCTTTCCCAGGGCGTGCCCGAGAGTGCCGATCTGTACATCCCCAATCGGGGCGACAGGCTGATCCGCCTGTGCCCCAATGCCAGGCGCACCATCTTCTGGATTCACAATCCAGCCGGCTATCTCTTGAAGTGGCGCTATCAGTGGAAGCTGGCGCTTCGCCGCCCGGTCATCGTCTTTTCCGGGGCCAGCCACGCCTCCACCTATCCCGCTTGGGGTTTCGCGGGCGGGCGGGAAACCGTGCCTTACGGCCTCACCGACCTGTTCTGCCACGCAAACCCGCGCGACCAAGCGCCGCCGCCCCGCGTGGTCTTCACCTCCAATCCCATGCGCGGCCTCGACTGGCTGCTCGACATCTGGGAACGGCGCATCCGTCCCGCCGTGCCCAATGCCGAACTGCACGTCTTCGCTGGAACCGCCACCTATGGCGCGGCGGGCGCGGCCAAGGCGGGCCGCATGGGCGTGGTTCTGGACAAGGCCGCCGCCATGTCCGATAGGGGCGTGGTGCTGCGCGGCCCCGTCCCCAAGACCCAATTGGTGGACGAACTGGCTGCCGCCCGCGCCCTGCTCTATCGCGGTGATATCGGCGAGACCTTCTGCTCGGCGGTGGCCGAGGCCCAGGCCATGGGCGTGCCCGCCGTGCTGGGCGACATCGCCTGCATGAACGAGCGGGTGATCGAGGGTGAAACCGGCCATTGCCTCAAAGGCGACGATGCCTTCGCCGAAGCGGGGATCCGCATCCTCACCGACGATTCCCTGTGGCGGCGGATGCATCTGGCCTGTCTGGAGAAACAGCGCTCCTGGCGCTGGGATCAGGCGGCGGCCGAATTCGAACGCATCGGCGATTTGGCCTCGTCATCGCCGGTCAGCGCCACGCAATAGACGGCGAACAGCCACTGGCAGGCCAGCCACCAGGCCTGCCAGGCGCCAAAGCTCGACGCTCCCACCACCAGCGCTCCCGCCAGCATGGCCAACCCGGCCGGGCCGCTGCGGGCCGAGCGCGACAACCTCATGACCAGAACCAGCGCTCCGGCCAGCATGATCAGCGCGCCCACGCCGCCGATCTCAACCCAGACCTGCAGGAACAGATTGTGGGGATGCAGCGGCAGGGCCAGGCCCTCCACATCCATGACCACGTCGCCGCCCCAGGCCGGAAGCTTGAGATAGGAATTGCCCCCCGGCAATTCCCGCGAACCGTCCAGCCCCCAGCCGAGGACGGGACGCTCGGCGATCCGCTCGGAGGTGAACTTCCAGATGGCGAAACGGTGAAACATGGAATTGGGCAGGAAGCGGGTCTTGGCCGCCAGTTCGAACAGCGGCGGCATATTTGCGATGACCACCGGCGTCACCAGAAAACCTGCCGCCAGCACCACGGCCAGGATGGCCGCCACCGGCTTGCGCCGCCACGAAGCCACCGCCAGGACAAGCCCCGCCAGGGCGAAGGCCACCAACCCGGTATTGCTGCCCACCACCACGCCACACCCAACCAGGGCCAGGGGCAGCAGGACCACAGCCGCCCAATTCCTCTGCCGCCAGTACCAGACCAACAGCGGCGCCAGCAGGATGCCGAAGATGGAAATGCCGATCTTGAAATGGCTCATGACGTGGAATTTGGACGGAGGCTGCCCCCGAAGACGCATGACGAAGTCATCCACGGCTCCCCTGCTCAGCAGATCTGCCAGGATCACGGCGAAAAAGACCACCATGGCCGCCGTAAGACCCCATGCGACCCAGCGGCGACCCGCCGCGTTAAGGTGCGAAGCCGCCGCCAGGGAAATGATCCCGGCCCCGATCAGGGCGGCGATCTGTCCGGCGCGCGGCAGGGCCAGCCCCGGCGTTACTTCCCACCACCGGCTGAGTCCGCCCCAGACGATGAAGACCATGAAGGCGATGGCGATGCCGCGTCCCAGGGGCCAAGAGAACGTCCCGCTGCGCAACAGGCTCCACAAACCGGCCACGGCCACGATGATCAGCAGAACCACGGTCCCGCGATTGACATAGGCCAGCAGCGGAATCATGGCCAAGGCGATTCCGAACAGAATGAAGGCCATGAAGCCCTGGGTTCCGCCCTTCAAGGCGGACCAGCACTCAGCCATCATCGTCGAAACCCCAGCCCTGACCATCGCGCCGATTTTCCCCGCGTCTTAAAGAGAGGTTGGCTAACACATAATGCCCAAAGCGTCCAGCAACGCCCCCGGCCAGACAACAAGGATGAAATCATCCCTGTTCCGATCTAGGATACGGCCCCGCCCAAGGCTGCGCGAATCCGGATGAGACTCCTCGATCTTTACCTGACCTTACGCCTCGCCTTGTCAACGGCGGTTCACACCCTTGCCGGGCGCGTGAAGGGACGCAGTTACGTCCCCCATCCGCGCACCATGCTGTTCATCGAGCCCACCAGCCATTGCAACCTGGAATGCAGCTTCTGCACCTATCGCCTTGACCGGCATCCCCGGCTGACCCTGGACATGGAGCGGTTCGAAGATTATGTCGCCCAGGCGAGAGCCATGGGCTTCGCCGACATGGTCCTGACTCCCATCAACGGTGATGTGTTCATGGACCGGACCATCCTCGACAAGCTGCGTCTGCTCGATCGCCTGAAGGATGGTCCCGGCATCATCCTCTACACCAATCTGATCGGCGCCTCGGCGGAGCAATTGGGCGAGATCCTCGCCCTGGCCCGCCTGAAGATGTTCCAGGTCAGCATCTACGGCCACGATTTCGAGACCTTCCGACGCATCACCGGACGCGGCCAGGTCCAGTTCCGCCGCCTGTTGGCCAATCTGGAGACCATCGCCGATCTGGTCGCCCAAGGCGTAGTGCCCCAGGCCCTGAGCATCTGCGTGCGCACCGAGCGCCATTACCGCCTGGAGGACGAAGCCTCGGGCGAGCTTCATGTCCTGTTGCGTCGCCTGATCAGCCTCGGCATCCCCGTCTCGGTGCAATCCTGCCTCGACGATTGGGGCGGACTGGTGGCTGAGACCGATCTGGACGGTCTGGACATGCCCCTGATCCGGGGCCGCCTGATCCCCAAGAACGGCGCCTGTATCGAGCCCTTCTACAACGTCCAGATCCTGGCCGATGGACGGGTCAATGCCTGCGCCTGCCGCTCGGTGGGCGAGGATCTGATCATCGGCGATCTGCGCCAAGACGATCTCAAGACCATCCTGTCGGCCCGCAACCCCGCCTATACCGGCCTGATCGAACGCCAGCAGAAAGGCGACTTTCCCCAGACCTGCCGGGGCTGCTCGTTCTATCGCAGCATCTATGACCGCCGGATCAGGAATGCCTCGCCCCTGGGCCATATGAGCCTGGAGCAGTTCCACACCTTTCTCAGCCGGGAATGACGCGCCGCCATGTCCTTGTCCGCAAATCTATTTCGCCCCCTGGGCCTGGGAACCATCCTCGATCGCCATCCCATGACCGGCCTCGACATCGGATCGCGCGGCGGGTTCGAGCCCGATCTAATGCCCATAGCCTTCGCCGTGGACGCCATCGGTTTCGAGCCCGAGCCCGAGGCCTTCGCCCGGCTGGGTGACCAGCCCAAGGGAGCATGGCGTTCGCTGCGCCATCTGCCCAGTGCCATCGGGGCCAAGGATGGCCCGCAGATGCTGCACATCACCCGCGACCCGGTCTCCACCTCGCTGTTGCGCCCTGATCCCTCCATCGGCGAGGCCTTCGCCAAGCCGCAATTCTTCGAAGTGGTGCGCGAGGTGCCGGTTGCCTGCCGCACCCTCGATTCCGCCCTGGCCGAAGCGGGGGTTTCCGACCCCGCCTATCTCAAGATCGATGTGGAAGGGGCCGAGCTGGACATCTTAAAGGCCGCGCCCGCCACCCTGGCCTCGCTGCTGGCCATCAAGGCCGAGGTGGGCTTTCTGCGCTTTCGCCATGACCAGCCCATCGCCGCCGAGATCGAGTTGTTCCTGCGCGGCCAGGGATTCGAACTTCTGGACTTCATCTCGCCCCGCCGCTGGCGCATCCAGGGCTATGTCATCCATCCCCAGGCGGGAGAGGGCGCCGTGCCCTATAGCCGGGGACGGCTGATGCAGGGCGACTATCTGTTCCTGCGCGATCCCGACACCATCGCCGAGCCCCAGCGTCTGTTCCACCTGGCCATGCTGGCCATGGCCCATGGTTTCTTCGATACGGGGCTTGCCATTCTGTCGCGCCCCGCCGTCGCCGCCTGGCTGGGCCAGCCGCCCGAACCCCTGGTGGCCGAAGCGTCGAAGGCCTTTGGCCGCATGGTCTGGCGCCAATCGGTGGTGCGTCATCTGCGGCTGCTGTGGACCTATGGCCGCTCAGCGCTCAATCTGTTCCTGAAATAGGGTTTCCAGCACCGCCGCTTGGCCGCCCCAGCCATACTGGGCCAGACGGCCAAGATCGGGGGCGCAGCCTTGCGGGCAGGTCTCCAGCGCCGCCGCCACCTCTTGCGCGCTCGAACATCCCAGCAGCACCCCGCCCAATCGGGCCGCGAGACGTTGCGCATCACCCCCTTCGGGCGGCAGGCAGATCATGGGCCGGGCCAGGGCGATCAGTTCGAATAGTTTGTGCTGGAACAGGGCGCGCGGCGTGCGCACGTAAAGGGTCGCCCAGGACCTGGCCGCCATGTCCCTGATCTCGCCTAAGGTGCGCCAGCCCGGCGCCTCCAGCACGGCACCGGGGACCAGCCGCCCTGCAGCGTCGAGAAACCGCGCCGTCTCGGACCCGGCATAGGTCAGGGTCAGCGGTCGCCCCGCCTGCCAGCGCCCCACGCCCGCCAGCAATTCCTCCAGTTCCGCCTGACCATACAGCCCGCCCAGCAGCAGCAGGCGGCGCTCGTCGCCCGCTGGCGGCATGGGGGCCAGCAGACCGTCGCCGATACCGCTGTGAACAACCCTGGCCCCCGTCCCGAACCAGGGCACCGCATCCTCGGCATGATCGGGCGAAAGCGCGGTCAGCGCTGCGAAATCGCCGAAGCGCCGGGCCAGCAGACCCCGGATGGGCGCCGGAATAAAGACGCTCCACGGATCCTTGACATCCATCACCCAGGGGCAACCGGCCAAGGCGGCGATGCCGCGCCCGATGGCCAGGGCATCGGTATTGCCGAAGGTCGCCCACACCACTTGGGGGCGGAAGGCTTTTGCCAGCACGGGCCAGAAGGGGCGGCTGCCGTCGCGCCAATCACTGAACACCCCGCCACGGATAAGGTAATAGCCCGCCGCCACCGCCTTGCGCAAAACGGCGGGCAGATGCCCTTCGCGAAAGGCCGAAAGCAGGCGGTCGCGGCGCGGCGCGATGGCCAGCCGGAAGGGCGAGGCCCAGTCATGACGCCCCAGCGCCGCCGCCAGATCCTCGGGCCGGTAATCGGCGGGATGGCCCTCCAGCGTCTCTGTCAGCAGCACCACCTGATGCCCCCGCGCCGCCAGGGCTTCGGCGAAGCGGGCCATGCGGGTGGCGCAGACATGGGGCGTGTCGGGATGGCAGTGGTTGACCAGGACGGCGCGCATCAGGGAAGCGCCTCCACACCCGGTTGGGCCGTGATGCGCTCCAGGAAATGCCTGCGCCAGGATTCCAGCATCAAGGGCCGCCACAGCACCCAGCCCAGATGAGTCTCACCCGCCCGGAAGCGGCGGATGGCGCAGCGCCACCACGAGACATTCCAGTAACCGGCCCTGGCGAAGGACGGGTCCTCGATCACCCGTTCCGCCTCGTCGATCAGCCCCTGAGCGAACCAGATGTCCTGGGGCGGCAAGAAGCCCTGCTTGTTCCAGCGGGTGCGCACTTGTTCCGGCAAGATGCCCTTCACCGCTTCGCGCAGCAGCCGCTTGGTCTGGGCCTCGCCCATCAGCAGTTTCGGATCCAGCGACAGGGCGAATTCGGCGATGCGGTGATCGCAGAACGGCAGCCGCACCTCGCGCGAATGGGCCATGGAATTGCGGTCGCCATAGCGCAGCAGCACTGGCAGATGGGTGGAAAACGAATCACGCATCAGTTCGGCGGCCAGGGGCGACCAGCCCTGGGGCACCACCGGCGGGGCATTGGCCTTCGCCACCTGTTCGGCCAGATCGGGGGAGAGGCCGAACAAAAGATCGCTGCCTTTGCCGCTGATCTGCGCCAGCCAATGGCGCAGGCGGGGAGGCAAGGCCTTGGACAGGGCCTGACGCGGGCTATCCAGAGCGCCGGGATAGCGGGCGCGGATGGCCGCCTCCTCGGCCCCGCGCTCAGGCCCTGGCAAACCGGCGAGATAGCGGGCGAAATATTGCTCGTAACCACCCAGGATCTCGTCGGCGCCCTGGCCGTCCAGCAGCACGGTGACCCCTTGCTCCTTGGCCAGACGGAAGACGCAGTACTGGGCATACTGGCTGGCGCTGCCCACCGGCAATTCGTTGGCCCACAGAAAGTCGGGCAGATCGGCCAGCAGCCCGGCGGCACTGGGCTCCACCTGATGGACGATGGCGCCCGCCGCTTGCGATGTATGGCGGGCATAGTCCCACTCATCGGCCCTGGTGCCGGGAAAGCGCCCGGTGAACACATGATAGGGCGCGTCATCACCCAGCAGGCGCCGGGCCAGCATGATGATCGAGCCCGAATCCAGCCCGCCCGACAGGCACGACCCCACCGCAACGTCGGACCGCAGCCGCAGGCGGATGGAATCGGTCAAGAGATCGCGGAACCGCTCCGCCGCCTCGCCCATGCCAAGCGCGCCCAAGGCCGGATCGCGCGCCAAAGTCCAATAGCGGTCGATGCGGGTGTCCAAAGTGGACAGGTCCAGTTCCAGGCGCTCGCCCGGCAGCAATTGAAGGATGGCGGGAAACAAGGTGGCGCGTTCGTCGTCCAGGCCGGTGGCGGGCCGATGGGCAAAACGCAGCAGCGGCACCGGATCGAAATCGCGCCCGATCTCGGCCATGGCCAGCAATGCCTTGTATTCCGAGGCAAAGGCGAACAGGCCGGGCCGCGCGGCGAACAGAAAGGGCTTTTCCCCGAAACGGTCGCGGGCGCAGACCAGGACCTTGCGGCGGCGGTCAAGGATGGCCAGGGCGAACATGCCGTTGAAGCGGGCGAAGCACTCTGGCCCCCAACGATCATAGGCGGCCAGCAGCACCTCGGTGTCGCTGTTGGTGTGAAAGACCTCGCCCAGCCCCACCAGTTCGGCCCGCACCTCGACGAAGTTATAGATCTCGCCATTGAAGACGGTGACCAGGCCGTCCCGCTCCATGGGCTGATGGCCCGCGGCGGAAGTGTCGAGGATGGACAGCCGCCGGTGGCCCAGCACGGCGCAGCCGTCATCGGAGCGCCAGATTCCCTGGTCGTCGGGTCCCCGGTGGACCAGACGACCGGTCATGGCCTCGACGGCTCCGGGACTCACCGGCCGGTCGGCGACAATGCCTGCGATACCGCACATCTGCTAACGCCATCCCCGTTGCCGTAAGGTCCCATGTACTCCAGCCCCCTGAACGGCGCAAGCGGCCTTCCAATTGCCCCCAGAGCGGGGATGGGGTAAGGGTTGGGCCATGAAACGCGCCGCCCATACCGACAACCCCCGCGCCATCGCCGTCGACCTGCTGTCCATGGTGTTGGACAAGGCCCGCCTGCTCGACGACGTGCTCGACGATTCTCGCCTGTCGAAGCTGGAAGAGCGCGACCGGGGCTTCGTGCGCATGCTGCTGGGCACCACGCTGAGGCGCCTGGGCCAGATCGACGCCCTGATCGAGCATTGCGTGGAAAAACCCATGCGAGCCGGGGCCGCCGGGGCGGAACATGCGCTGCGCCTAGGAATCTGCCAGTTGCTGTTCCTCGACGTGGCGCCCCATGCCGCCATTTCCACCACGGTGGATCTGGTCAAGGGCTCCAAGCTGGCCGGTTTCGCCAAGCTGTTGAACGCCGTGCTGCGCCGCCTGGACCGTGAAGGCCGCGAACTGGTGACCGAGCAGGATGCCGGGCTGCTCAACACACCGGAATGGCTGTGGCGCTCCTGGGTCCGGGCCTATGGCGAAGACGGCGCGCGGGCCATCGCCCAGGCCCATCTCATCGAGGCGCCCGTGGATATCACCGTGGCCGCCGATCCCGCTTTGTGGGCCGAGCGGCTGGAGGCCTCCATCTTGGCCACCGGCTCGCTGCGCCGCGCGGGCGGCGGCTCCATCGCCGCACTCCCCGGTTTCAACGAGGCGGCGTGGTGGATTCAAGACGCCGCCGCCGCCCTGCCCGCCCGCCTGCTGGGCGACGTCAGGGGCAAGGCCGTGGCCGATCTGTGCGCCGCACCGGGCGGCAAGGCGCTGCAATTGGCCGTGGCGGGAGCCGAGCTCACTGCGCTCGACCGTTCGGCCAAGCGGCTGGTGCGATTCACCGATAACCTGAAGCGTCTGGGCCTGAAGGCCAAGGTGGTGGAAGCCGATGCCGGGGCCTGGAGTCCACCCGCGCCTTTCGACGCCATTCTGCTGGACGCGCCGTGTTCGGCCACCGGCACGCTGCGCCGCCACCCCGATGTGGCGCGCCACAAGAACCCCGCCGAGGTGATGAAGCTGGCCGGGGTTCAGGCCCGCCTGCTGCGCGCCGCGCTGCCCATGCTCAAACCGGGCGGCACCCTGGTCTACTGCACCTGTTCCCTGGAGCCCGAGGAAGGGCCGGAGCAGATCGCCGCCCTGCTGGCCGAGGGCGCACCGCTCAAGCGCGTTCCCATCCGGGCCGAGGAGGTGGGCGGGCTCGCCCAACTGATCACCGCTGACGGCGATCTGCGCACCCTGCCCTGCCATCTTGCCGAACTGGGCGGCATGGATGCATTCTTCGCGGCGCGTTTGGAGAAGATGTCATGAAGCGCTTCGTCCTCATCGACCGCGACGGCACCATCAACGTCGAAAAGCATTACCTGTCCGATCCGGACCAGTTGGAGCTTTATCCCGGCGTGGGCCGCGCCATCCGGCGGCTGAACATGCTGGGCCTCGGCGTGGCCGTGGTCACCAATCAGTCCGGCATCGCGCGCGGCTATTTCGATCTGGAACGTCTCGACCAGATTCACAACCGCCTCTACACGCTTCTGGAGTCCGAGGGCGCCATGGTGGACGGGCTTTATATCTGTCCGCATGGCCCCGACGACGACTGCGCCTGCCGCAAGCCGCTGCCGGGCATGGTGAGCCAGGCGGTGGCCGAGCATCATTTCGACCCGGCCCAATCCTTCATGATCGGCGACAAGGAAGTGGACGTGGAACTGGGCCATGCGGTGGGCGCCGTCAGCATCCTGGTGCGCACCGGCCACGGCCCCAAATTCGTCGAAGGCACCAAGGCCGATTACGTGGTCGACGACCTGCCCCAGGCCGTCGCCGTCATCGAGAAGCTGCTGGCATGCGCATCCTCTTCCTGACCGAAAACTATCCGCCGGAAACCAATGCCGCCGCCACCCGTGTGTCCGAGCGCGCGGCCTATTGGATCAAGGCCGGGCATCAGGTCACGGTGCTGACCTCGGCCCCCAATTTCCCCGGCGGCAAGCTGTTCGACGGCTGGCGCAATTCCTGGCGCCAAGTCTCGGAGGTGGACGGCATCCGGGTGGTCCGCGTCAAGACCTATATCGCCCCCAATGAGGGCTTCGCCAAGCGCATCCTCGACTTCCTGTCCTTCATGGTTTCGGCCTTCGTCGCCGGACTGTTCGAAGCGCGGCCCGACGTGGTGGTCTCCACCAGCCCGCAATTCTTTGCCGCCGTGGGCGGCTGGGCCCTGGCCGCCGCGCGCCGCGTTCCCTTCGTCTTCGAACTGGGCGATCTGTGGCCGCGCTCCATCACCGCCGTGGGCGCCATGAAGGACAGCCCCGTCATCCGCGCCATCGAGGCATTGGAACTGTTCCTCTACCGCCGCTCGGCCGCCGTGGTGGCGCTGACCCGGGCCTTCAAGGCCGACCTTATCGCGCGCCGCATTCCGGGCGAAAAGATCGCCGTGGTGATCAACGGCGTCGACCTGCCCCGCTATGCGCCAAGGCCGCGCGACGAGGCCTTGGAGGCCGAATGGGGGCTCAAGGATAAGTTCGTCATCGGCTATGTGGGCACCCACGGCATGGCCCATGGCCTGATCAATGTGCTGGACGCGGCGGAACGCCTGAAAGAGACCGCGCCCCATATCCGCTTTCTTCTGGTGGGCAACGGCGCCGAGCGCCAGATGCTGATGCAAGATGCGGGGCGCCGTGACCTCACCAATGTGGTGTTCGGCCCCTCCCAGCCCAAGGAGCGCATGCCCGCCGTATGGTCGCTGTGCGATGTGGCGCTGATCCATCTGAAGGATTCCCCCGCCTTCGCCGAGGTGATCCCGTCCAAGATGTTCGAGGCCATGGGAATGGGCCTGCCCCTGCTGCTGGTCGCACCCAGGGGCGAGGCGTCGCATATCGTCGAGGCCGACAGGGCCGGGCTGTTCGTCCCCGCCGCCGACCCGGACGCCCTGGCCGCTGCCGCGCGGCGTATGGCCGATGAGGTCGAGGAGCGCAAGACCCTGGCCGTAGCCAGTCTGGCCGCCGCCTCGTCCCATACCCGCCAGCGTCAGGCGGAACTGTTCATCCAAGTGCTGGAAAAGGTGGTTGCCGGGCGCGGCCCCACCGAAGCTGGCGCCATCGAGGGCTGAGCCCATCATCTTTTCGTTGACGGGGAGGGGCGGCTTTGTCCACAACCCCCTGGCAAGTGTTTGAGGAGCCTCGTTCCATGTCCACCCCGTCGTCGCGGATCGCCGTCATCGGCCTGGGCTATGTCGGCCTGCCGCTGGCCGTGGCCATCGCCCGCCACTTCCCCACCATCGGGTTCGACATCGATCAGGGCCGCATCGGCGAGTTGCACAAGGGCTTCGACCGCACCGGCGAGGTGGAGGCGTCGCGCCTCAGAGCCAGCACCATGCGCCTGTCGGCCAAGGCCGAGGACATCATCGGCCAGGACGTCTACATCGTCACCGTGCCCACCCCGGTGGATTCCGATAACCGCCCGGACCTCAAGCCCGTCCTGTCGGCCTGCCGCAGCGTCGGCCAGGCCATGAAGAAGGGCGCCGTGGTGGTGTTCGAAAGCACCGTCTATCCCGGCGTTACCGAAGATATCTGCGGGCCCGAGCTGGAAAAGCATTCCGGCCTTAAATGCGGCACCGACTTCTTCCTGGGCTACAGCCCCGAGCGCATCAATCCCGGCGACCGCGAACACACCGTGGACCGCATCACCAAGGTGATCGCCGGTCAGACCCCCGAAGTGACGGCCCTGCTGACCCGCGTCTACGGCTCGGTGACCACGGGCGGCGTCTTTCCCGCCGCCTCCATCCGGGTGGCCGAAGCCGCCAAGGTGATCGAGAACGCCCAGCGCGACATCAACATCGCCTTCATCAACGAGATCACCATGATCTTCCAGAAGCTGGGGATCTCGGTCTACGACGTGCTGGACGCCTCGTCCACCAAGTGGAACTTCCTCAATTTCAAGCCAGGTCTGGTGGGCGGCCACTGCATCGGCGTTGATCCCTTCTATCTGGCCCAATGCGCCCAGGATAACGGCCACCATCCGGAAATCATCCTGTCGGGACGACGCATCAACGACGGCATGGGCGAATGGATCGCCGACCGGGTCTCGGCCCAGTTGACGGCAGGCTCGCGCATCCTGGTTCTGGGCCTGACCTTCAAGGAGAACGTCCCGGATCTCAGAAATTCCAAGGTGGTGGACGTGATTCGGGCGTTGCGCAACAGGGGCCATACCGTGGATGTTCACGACCCCTTCGCCGACCCGGCCGAGGCGGCGCACGAATATTCCGAGACCCTGATGCCCAGCCTGGACGGAGCGCGTGGCTATGACTGCCTGCTGGGCGCCGTGCCCCACCAGTCCTATGTGGCCTTCTCGGGCGAGAACTTCACCACCTTGGTCCGCGACGGCGGGCTGGTGGCCGACGTCAAGGGCATGTGGCGCGGCATGGATATTCCCGAATCTCTGCGCCTCTGGCGGTTGTAGCCCCATTGCGCATCCTGTTCGTCACCGCCAGCCGCATCGGTGATGCGGTACTGTCCACCGGTCTGCTGGCCCATCTGGCGGAGAGATACCCCAAGGCCCGCTTCACGGTGGCCTGCGGACAAGCGGCGGCGGGATTGTTCCAATCGGCCCCCTTCGTGGACAAGGTCATCCCCATGGTCAAGCGCAGGCGCGCCGGCCACTGGATCGAGTTGTGGCGCCAGACCGCCGGCATATTCTGGCATCAGGTGATCGATCTGCGCGGCTCCGCCCTGGGCTGGCTGGTGCCGACCATGAGCCGCAAGATCATCAAATCCTCGTGGGAACCCAAGCACCGGCTGTTGCATCTGTCCGCCCTGCTGGGCCTCGACCACCCGTTGCCCCCCGTTCTGTGGTCCACCCCCGACCAGGAGGCGCAAGCGGCGCGGCTGATGGGCGAGGGCCCCATCCTGGCGCTCGGCCCCGGCGCCAATTGGACGCCCAAGCAATGGCCCGCCGAACGCTTCGCCCAGTTGGCCGGGCGGCTGACCGGTGACGGCGGCATCCTGGCTGGAGCCAAGGTGGCGCTGTTCGGAGCCGAGAGCGAACGGCCCTCCCTTCATGCGCTGATCGAGGCCGTTCCGATCGAAAGGCGTCTTGACCTGATCGGGCGCGTCGATCTGGCCACAATTCACGCCTGCCTCAAGCGGGCCAGCCTGTATGTGGGCAATGATTCCGGCCTGATGCACATCGCCGCCGCATCGCATGTCCCCACGCTGGGCCTGTTCGGCCCGTCATCGGAAGTGTTCTACGGCCCCTTCGGCCCCCTTTGCGCCGCGGTGCGCGGGGCCCGCAGCTTCGAAGACATCTGCCACGCCCCCGATTTCAACCATCGCCGCCCCGACTGTCTGATGCTCGACCTGGACGTGGACAAGGTGGCCGAAGCCGCCGCTGGCCTCATGGCCGGAGGCCGGGCATGAGCCGCGTCCTGGTCATCACCCTTCCCCCCTTCGCCGGAGGGGTGCCCGCCAAGTGCCGCATCCTGGTCGACCATCTGCGCTCCAAAGGCCACGAGGTGACGGTGGCCTATTACGCCACCCTGTCCGACCATCCCGATCTGGTGGCACCCTCATGGAAGCCCTGGCGCCGCCCCAGCACCCTGGAGCGAACCATCTGGAACGGCGTTCCCGCCGTGGCGGTGGGCTGCCGCTTCCCCGAACTTGAGTTTCCCTATTATCTGCCGTCGGAACGCTGGACCCGCCTGATCAAGGCCCATGACCGCCACATCGCGGTGGGCGGCACCGTGCTGGCCTCCTATCCCCTGGTGGTGGCCGGGGTGCCGCACATCACCTGGTGCGCCGCCACCATGATCGAGGACCGCCAGGACCGCCGCCGCGCCATGCCCTGGCCGCGCCGTCTGGTGGACCAAGGCTTGATCGGCCCGGTTCAGGCGCGCATGGAACGCCTCATCCTGGCGGACCAAGGCCGTATCCGCCCGGTCAGCGGCCACACGGCGCGGCTGTTCCAATCCATGGGCGCCGGGCCTTGCCCGGTGATGCCCATTCCCGTGGATTGCGAGCGGTTTCGCCCGCCCGCCCAGCCCGCCCCGGCCGGTGTGGTGGGCTTTGCCGCTCGCCTCAACGACCCACGCAAGAATCTCGGCCTCTTGATCGACGCCGTGGCCGGCGGCGCCGATCTGCGCCTGCGCTTGGCCGGAGACACGCCGCAGGGCGAACTGGCGGCGCGGCTGAATGATCCCCGGCTAAAGGGTCGGGTGGAGTTGGCGGGCGAATTGTCCCTGGACCAATTGCCCGGCTTTTATGCCGGTCTCGATCTCTTCGCCATCCCGTCGCACCAGGAAGGCTTCGGCATCGTCGGCATGGAGGCTATGGCGTCTGGCCTGCCAGTGGTCTCCACCCGCTGCGGCGGCCCCGAGGATTACGTCACCCCCGGCGAGACCGGCTTTTTGGCAGACGACGCGGCGGAGATGGCGGCGATCTTGGCCCGCCTCGCCGCTGATCGTCCCTTGCGCGCCCAGCTTGGCGCCAATGCCCGCAGACTGGCCGAGAGCCGCTATTCCCACCAGAAATTCGCGGCCATTCTTTCCCAGGCCTGGGCCGAGTGTTGGGGCGAAGAGCCCTAACCGCTTGCATTCGCGCACCACCTGTGGCTTAGAAGGGCCGTCCGCCGACCCTATTGTCGCCAGAGGTATTCCTTGTCCGAGCCCTCCGCCCCCATTCGGGTCAGCGTCGTCGTTCCCGCCTATAACGAAGAGAAGACCATCGCCCAGGTGCTCGAGCGGGTGCGCGCCCAAGCCATCCCCGGCATCGAGCTGGAAATCGTCGTGGTCAATGACGGCTCCCGAGACCGCACGCGCGAGATACTCGATGCCCGGCCCGAGCTTTACGACCGGGTGGTCCATCAGGAAAACGGCGGTAAGGGCGCGGCGGTCAAGACGGCGCTCGGTGCGGCAACCGGCGATTTCGTGCTGTTCCAGGATGCCGATCTGGAATACGACCCCGATGATTACGCCCGCCTGTTAAAGCCCATCCGCGACTTCGGCGCCGATGTGGTGATGGGTTCGCGCTTTGCCGCGCCGGAATACACCAGGGTGTTCTATTTCTGGCACAAGATCGGCAACTGGGCGATCACCTTCCTGTTCAACGTGTTGAACAACACTACGTTTTCCGACATCTATTCCTGCTATCTGTGCTACCGCCGCTCGCTGGTGGACGGCAGCGGCTTGCGCACCCAGGGCTGGGAGCAGCATGCCGAGATCTTGTCCAAGGCCGTGGCGGCGGGAACCGTCTTCTACGAGACCCCCATCTCGTATCACGGCCGCACCTATGCCGAGGGCAAGAAGATCAAGGCCCACCACATCATCGCCGTGTTCGCCACCATCATCCGCGAACGCTTCGTCCGCTAAGGAGACCGATTGCATGTCCCACGACCACTACCACGACATCGAACCGGTGACCGAGGAAGAGAAGCTGACCTGGCCCGCCTTCGATCGCGTGGTCAAGCTGGAGAAGGCCTTCACCGATGCCCGCGGCACCATCCAGCCCCTGGTCGATCGCCTGATGAAGAGCGCGGTGCTGATCGAGTCCAAGAAGGGCAGCCTTCGCGCCAACCACTATCACAAGACCGACTGGCATTATTGCTATGTGGTGTCAGGCTCCATCGAATACTGGCACCGCCCCACGGGCAGCACCGAGGAGCCCACCCGCATGATCGTCAAGGCGGGCGAGATGATGTTCACGCCCCCCATGGTCGATCACGGCATGGTCTTTCCCGAGGACTGCACCTTCCTGACTCTGTCGCGCAATTCCCGCGATCAGGCGGCCTACGAGGCCGATGTGGTGCGCATCGACCTGCTGGCCACCGACGGCCTGACGTCTTGGAAACCGGGCGACAAGTAAGATCATGGCCGGGTCCCACCATCGCCGCGACACTTGCCGTCTGTGCGGGTCAGCGCATCTGACCGAAGTGGTCAAGCTGGCCCCCACGCCGCCCGCCAACGCCTTCGTTCCCGCCTTGGAGCTGGACACGGCGCAGGAGCGCTTTCCCCTCGACGTGTTCTTCTGCGAGGACTGCGCCCATGTGCAGTTGCTCGACGTGGTCGATCCTCGGGTTCTGTTCGAGCATTACGTCTATGTCTCGGGCACGTCGCCGGTCTTCGTGAAGCATTTCGAGGATTACGCCGCCTTCGTCATGGAGCGCTTCAAGCCCGTTTCCGGCGGACTGGTCCTGGATATCGGATCCAATGACGGCACGCTTTTGTCCTTCTTCCAAAAGGCGGGCATGCGGGTGCTGGGCATCGATCCCGCCCAGGAAATCTCGGCCGAGGCCACGTCGCGTGGCATCCCCACCATCTGCGGCTTCTTCGGGGCCGATAAGGGCGCAGAAATCGCGGCCAGCCACGGCAAGACCGAGGTGATTACCGCCAACAACGTCTTCGCCCATATCGACGATCTGTCGGGCGTGGTGGACGGAGTGCGCGGATTGCTGAGCCCCAGCGGCGTCTTCGTCTTCGAGGTGTCCTATCTGGTGGATGTGTTCGAGAACACCCTGTTCGACACCATCTATCACGAGCATCTGGATTATCACTCGGTGGGTCCCCTGGTCCGTTTCTTCGCCGCCAAGGGAATGGAACTGGTGGAGGCCATCCGGGTGGGCTCCCACGGCGGGTCCTTGCGCGGCATCGCCCAATTGAAGAATGGTCCGCACAAGGTGGGGTCCTCGGTGGCCGAGGCACTGGCCTTGGAGCAAAAGCTGGGCCTGGACAAGGCCGCCACACTCGCCAAATTCGCCGCCGATATCGAGGCGCTGGGCGCCGAGTTGAACGGGCTGTTGAAGACACTCAAAGCCCAGGGCAAGCGTATCGGCGGTTTCGGGGCGCCTGCCAAGGCCACCACGCTGATGTACCATTTCGGCATCGGGCCGGATCTGGTGGATTTCATCATCGACGACAGCCCGCTGAAGCAGGGCCTCTATTCGCCCGGCATGCATATTCCGGTGGTGTCCTCGGCCGACGGCTTTGCCCAAAAGCCCGATTATCTGGTGATCCTGGCCTGGAACTTCGCCAAGGCCATCGTCGATAAGAACGCCGCCTTCCGTGACGCGGGCGGCAAGTTCATCATCCCTATCCCTAAGGTCGAGGTCGTCTGATGGCCGAGTTTCTGCTGAAATCCGATATCGCTGAAATCTGCGAGCGCCTGGGCGACACCGCCCAGGACTTCGCTGGCAAGACCGTGCTGCTGACCGGCGGGCGCGGCTTTCTCGGCCGCTATTTCATGGAGATCTTCGCCCATCTCAACCAGCATGTCCTGAAGAAGCCGGTCAAGCTGGTGGCCGCCGACAACCTGATCACGGCGGGCAAGGAAGGGGCGCAGATCACCGAATATCCGCACACCACCTTCCTCAATCACGACGTCATCCAGCCCCTGAAGTGGAAGGGCGGGCTCGACTACGTCATCCACGCCGCCGGTATCGCCAGCCCGTTCTATTACCGCGCCCATCCCCTGGCCACGCTGGAGGTGGCCATCACCGGCACGCGGCGCATGCTGGAACTGGCCCAGGAGCACGGCGCCCGTTTCACCTTCTTCTCAAGCTCGGAGATCTACGGCGATCCCGATCCCAAGCATGTTCCCACCCCGGAAAGCTATCGCGGCCATGTATCTTGCCAGGGACCGCGCGCCTGCTATGACGAGTCCAAGCGGGTCGGCGAGACGCTCTGCTACATCTTCCACGGCGAGCACGGCACCAAGACCAACACCATCCGCCCCTTCAACGTCTTCGGCCCCGGCATGCAGGAGACTGATTACCGCGTCCTGCCCAACTTCGCCAACCGCATCAAGGGCGGCCATCCGCTCAATGTCTATGGCTCGGGCAATCAGACGCGAACCTTCTGCTACATCACCGACGCCATGGTCGGCTTCCTGTTGGTGATTTTGCGCGGCGTGCCGGGCGAGGCCTACAATATCGGCAATCCCAAGCCGGAAATCTCCATGGTGGATCTGGTCAACCGCATCTCCGAGGTCATCGGCAAGCCGGTCAACCACAACATCATCGAATACCCGGATTCCTATCCCGCCGACGAGCCCAACCGCCGCTGCCCCGACATCCGCAAGGCCAAGCTGCAGCTCAAGTTCGAGCCCAGTGTCGAGTTGAACGAAGGCCTGCGCCGCTTCCTGACATGGGCCGACGGTGTCTATACCGGCGAACAATAGCCCCGTCCGCCTCGCCCTGATCGGGGCCGGGCGCTGGGGGAAGAATTACATCCGCACCATCGCCGGGCTGCCCGGCGCGGCGCTGGTGCGGCTGGCCAGTTCCAACCCGGACAACCTTGCCCTGGTGCCGCCCGGTTGCGTGATCGAAAGTGACTGGCGCTCGGTCGTCTCCGCCCCTGAGGTGGAAGCGGTGATCATCGCCACACCCCCCGCCACCCATGCCGAAATCACCCTGGCCGCCATCGCCTCGGGCAAGGCGGTGCTGGTGGAAAAGCCTCTGACACTGGATCTGGCCGAAGCCGAGGCCGTTGCCGCCGCCGCCAAGGCCACGGGCGTGATGGTCTGGGTCGAGCATACCCAGCTGTTCAATCCGGCCTGGGAAGCGCTGAAGGCCGATCTTACCTCCATCGGCCCCATCCTGGCCGTCCGCTCGGAAGCGGGCAATCACGGCCCTTATCGGCCGGGCGGCGTTCCCATGTTATGGGATTGGGGGGCGCATGACGTTTCCATGGTGCTGGACCTGATGGGCCGCGATCCAGATTCCACCTCCGCCAGTTGGGCGGCACGGGGCGAGAAAGACGGCGGCGAGGCCGGAGACGTCACCCTGACTCTGGCATTCAGCACCGTAGAAGCGCATATCCGCCTGTGCAATACCATGGATAAGTGCCGCCGCTTGGCGGTATTCGGCGAGGCCGGAACTCTGGTCATGGACGACCGGGCGACGGACAAGCTCACCCTCCATCCTCCGCAACCGGACGGGAATTGGCCCGTCGGGCAGGGCCATGCGCTGACGGTGACAGACGAGATGCCGCTGACCCGCGCCGTCCGCCTGTTCGCCGGGGCCGTGCGCCAGCCAGAGCCGGGGCCGAGCCCGCTGGAATTAGGCCTTCGGGTGGTCAGGGTTTTGGGGGCTTGCAGCTAGGGCCCGTTTGTTGTCATCTACATCCGCCGCCTCACTGGGAACGGCAGAACAGCCAAGGACGAGTTTCATGAGCTATGGTCGCAAGCGGGTACTGGTGACGGGCGGAGCCGGATTCCTGGGATCGCATCTGTGCGAACGCCTGCTGGCCGAAAATTGCGACGTCTTGTGCGTGGACAACTTCTTCACCGGCACGAAGGAGAATATCGCGCATCTGATCGGCAATCCCTATTTCGAGCTGATCCGCCACGACGTCACCTTCCCGCTTTATGTGGAGGTGGACGAGATCTTCAATCTGGCCTGTCCGGCGTCGCCCATCCACTATCAGCGCGATCCCGTCCAGACCACCAAGACCTCCGTGCACGGCGCCATAAACATGCTGGGCCTGGCCAAGCGCGTCGGCGCCAAGATTTTCCAGGCCTCCACCTCCGAGGTCTATGGCGACCCGGAAGTCCATCCCCAGCCCGAGGATTACCGCGGCTCCGTCAACACGATCGGCCCGCGCGCCTGCTATGACGAAGGCAAGCGCTGCGCCGAGACCTTGTTCTTCGACTACTGGCGCCAGCATGCCTTGCGCATCAAGGTGGCCCGCATCTTCAACACCTATGGCCCGCGCATGCATCCCAATGACGGGCGCGTCGTGTCCAACTTCATCGTCCAGGCCCTGGAAGGCCGCGACATTACCATCTATGGCGATGGCAGCCAGACCCGCTCGTTCTGCTTCTGCTCCGACCTGATCGAGGGCTTCATCCGCCTGATGAATTCGGGCGACGACGTCACCGGCCCCATCAATCTGGGCAATCCCGGCGAGTTCACCATGCTGGAACTGGCCGAGACGGTGCTGCGCCTGACCGGTTCCAAGTCCAAGCTGGTCTTCATGCCCCTGCCCGCCGACGATCCGAAGCAGCGTCAGCCCAACATCACCCTGGCGAAGCAGGTGCTGGGCTGGCAGCCGACCATTCCTCTCGAAGAGGGTTTGGCACGGACCATCGCCTATTTCCGCGAGCGTGTCGGCCACTGAGAGAATGCCTTGGTGTCTTCAGGCCGATAGAAATTCGCCTGCCAGCCGGTATTCCTCGCCGTTGATGCCGCGCTTGAAGGCGGCGATGCCGGGCGTCAGGCGGTCGTCGATGCCACCCAGATCGAGGAACCGCACGCCGCGGCGGGGCAATTCCACCATGGCGGCCCATAACAGGGCGTTGTTGGCCTTGCGCTTGCGCCCCTCGTCGCCGTTCCAGCCGATCAGATAGGTGGCGGCATCGCCGTGGCGGGCGGTCAGAATGCCGGCCACCGCCTCTCCGCTCTCGGCAACGGCACGCAGCACCAGCAGATCGTCGGGACGGAAAGCCTGATCGGCCAGGGCCTGAACCAGCTCGGGCGGCGTGGCGCCGAAGCCGCGCTCGGCCAGCAAGGAGCGGTAACGATCCAACATCCAGGGCAGCAGATCGGGCGAGGCCTCGATGGTCAGCCCGGCCCGCTCCGAAGCGTTCAGCATGTTGCGCCACTTGCCGTCCAACCGCTTGCGCAAGACTTCCGCCCCAAAGGACAGATCCACCCAGGCCGAGCACCAATGATCGGCCTTGCGGGCGAAAAAGCCGGGCACGGCACTGCCCTCGGACAGTTCGGGAGCCAGGGACAAGGCCCCCAGCCGCCAGACCCGCCAGGGGGAGCGCAGGGCGGCGATCACCGCCAGTTTCTGGTCGAGAGACAGTTCCGCCAGCCAGACCGGCCCCCGGTTGAGCCGTCCCACCCGCACGAGGCCGCCGATCCGCTTTTCCAGCACCTGGGCCAGAGCCACCAGCTTGCCCTCCTGGGAAATCACGGCACGGCGCGGCACCCAGCCGCCCTCGGCGCGCTTGGCCTCACCATAGGCCCAGCTTTGCACCAGGGTGGAACGCCCGGCGGACGCGAAGGCGGTTTCCCACTCCTCGCGGGTCATGCCGTCCCAGGTAACGACCGGGCTCATGACAGCACCTTGGCATAGGCGCGCGCCAAGGCGGCGGACTCCAACGCCCCGTGCACCGGCAACAGCAGCAGCGAGCGCCGCAAGGCCACGGCGCCTTCGGCATGACCCGGATCGGCCATCACCTCGGGCGGCAGGTCGGGCCAGCTTTCCACCGGCAGACGGGCGGCGCGGATGCGGGCATAGACCTCTGCAGGCCGTTCGGGGGCGAAGACGAAACGGTAGGGGGCCGCCTCACCCGGTTCGAACCAGGCAGGCGCCAGTCTGGCCAGGGCGGCGAAATTGGCCTTGCGCCGCTTAGCCTCCTCAGTCAGATCGGCCGAGCCCATCAGGCGCCGCGACAAGGCGGTCGGACGGCAGGGCGGTGGCAGCGCTCCGCTGGACGGGTCGGAGAGGAAGTCCACCTGTCCGCCCTGGGGCAGGAGAGGGCGCAAGCCATCGGGCAGAAGCTTCTGGATCAGACGCCGCGCCAGCCATTTCCCGGCATGCTGGGGCGAGTCCGCCCGGGCGGCGAAGATCTCCGCCGCCCAATCCTCCTCGGCGCGTGGGCGCACCACCACCACCGCGCCATCGGGCAGGGCCAGCAGCTTGTGAGGGGAATAAAGAACGACGTCGCCCGCCTCGCCGATACCCGGCACCGGCGCCAGGGCATGGGCGGCATCCTCCACCAGCAAGGCGCCGTGTTTATCGGCCAAGGCGCGGGCTTCGGCCAGGGGCGCGGGACGGCCAAAGCTGTGGACCACCACCACCATATCCACCGGCCCCAGAGCGGGGGCCTTGCGCCATTCCACATGGCCGTCGATGCCGACCGGCAGGAAGACCAGTTCGGCCCCCAACTGCCGCAAGGGCCAGAGGGACTGGTTGCAGATCCAGCCGGGCAGCAGCACCCTCGGCGCGCGGCCCTTGGCCTTGGCCACGGCCTGGGCGACGGCGGCCAGGGACCAAGCCGAGCGCCCCATGACCCAACCCGTATCCCAAGGTCGCAGCCAGGGCGACACATTGCCCACCGGGTCGGCCCACAGGGCGCGGAGCAGATGACTCCAACAGGGCAGGGGCGCGGTGGTGATCATGCCGACGCCTCCAATCCTTGCCAGCGTTCCAGCACCAGCAGCGCCCAGACCGGCAGCGATAGGTCACGCCGCCCGGCCCGGTGTTCGGCCAGCAAGGCCTCGACCCCTTTCCACTCCAGGCCGAGATCGGCCATGCGGGCGGGAATGAGGCGCTCGGCCACCATAGGGGCCAGTTCGTTCTTCAGCCACAACCCCATGGGCGGGTTGAAGCCCAGCTTAGGCCGGTCGACGATCTCGGCGGGCAGCAGACGCCGCGCCGCCGCCTTCAGCAGGGTCTTCTTGCCCGCCTGGAAACGGGTGGCGGCGCTGATGGCCTGAACCCGCTCGATCAGGCGGTGGTCCAGCAGCGGCAGGCGCAGCTCCAGGGCATGCATCATGCTCATGGCATCGCCATAGGCCATGAGATTGCCGGGCAGGAAAGACAGAAGATCCGTCTCCTGCATGGCGTCCAGGGGATGGACCCGCCCGGTGGCGCGGTAGATGTCGGCCACGGGCCGGGGCGGCGTGCCTCCCCCCAAGAGGGCGCGGCGCTGGGCGGGATCGAAATACTCCACCCAGGAGGCATACATCTCGGCGTCGGACAGCCCGGCTCCGGCCACGAATTCGCGGATGCGCCGCCAAGTGTGGCGGCCCGACGTGCTTTCCGGCAACAGCGCCACAATGGGCTCGATCAGTCCATTGCGCAGGAAAGCCGGAATCTTGCGCCATTTGGCCGCCAGCAACCCGCCCTGATAGCGGGGATAGCCGCCGAACACCTCGTCGCCGCCATCGCCCACCAGGGCCACGGTGACGTGTTGGCGGGCCTTGGCCGACAGATCGCCGATCAGCAGGGCGGTGGGGTTGCCGAAGGGCTCGCCGAAGGCGGCGATCATGCGCTCCAGCCCATCCACCAGCCGGGCCGAGGCGGGAAGCTCGGTATGGAGCGTTCCCACATGATCAGAGACGGCGCGGGCCGCTACGCGCTCGTCATAAGCGGCTTCATCGAAGGTCATGGTGAAGCTGGCCGGCGCCGAAGCGCCTTGCTCGCGGCGCGCCTCGGCCATCAGGGCGGCGATCACCGAGGAATCGATGCCACCCGACAAAAAGCAGCCCACCGGCACATCGGCCACCATGCAGGACCGCACCGCGTCCCGCAGGGCGGGCATCAGTTCCTCGGTGGCGTCGTCCACCGACAGCGCCCGCTCCGCCGTAAAGGCGGGCCGCCACCAGCAGGCGATCTCGGGCGCGGCACCCGGCTTCCAGCGCAGCAGATGGCCGGGCGCCAGTTTGCGGATTCCGGCATGGATGGAATAGGGCGCCGGGACATAGAGGCAGGCCAGAAACTGGGACAGGGCTTCGCGGTCGAGGGAAAGGTCGACACCCGGCACCGCCTTCAGCGCCTTGATCTCCGAGGCGAAGGCCAGCCCGCCGCCGGGCAGCCCGGCCCAGACCAGGGGCTTGATCCCCACCCGGTCGCGGGCCAGCAGCACCGAGCCGTCGGCACGATCCAACAGCGCCAGAGCGAACATGCCCACCAGCCGCTCCAGCGCCGCCTCACCCTTTTCCGCCAGCAGGGCCAGCAACACCTCGGTATCGCTGGACGAGCGGAAAGTGTGGCCGCGCCCTTCCAACTCCAAACGTAGTTCGGCGTGGTTGTAGATCTCGCCGTTGAAGGCGATGGTCCAGCGGCCGCAGGGCGAATGCATGGGCTGGCGTCCGCCCTCGGTCAGGTCGATCACCGCCAGCCGGGCATGGGCGAGGCCGAATCCGGTGCGCTCGCACACGAAAGTACCGTGGCCGTCGGGGCCGCGATGGGCGAGGCGGCGGACCATCTCATCCAGGATCTCCGGCCTGGCCGCCGACAGGCCGGCTATGCCGCACATGGCGCATCCTCCCCCTCGGCCATCTCGGCCAGACCGAAAGCGGGGGCCTCGGCGAAGGCGCCTTCCACATGGATGCGCACGGTCAGTTCCAGCACCAGCAACGAGTACAGGCGGAAGGCATGGCGACCGGGCTGGGCCAGCAGGCGCTCGACACCCTCTCGGCTCCACCAGCCGCGCTCAAGAGCCCGGCGCGAGGTCAGCAGACGCCGCGCCAGGGGCGCCAGCCCACCACTCTCGAACCAGGCGGGCACCGGCGAGGCGAAGCCCTGCTTGGGCGCCGAGAGCAGCGAATCGGGCAGATATTCGGCGGCGATGGCCCGCTCCAGCGCCTTTTGCCGCCCGCCGGGATTGCGGATATGGGGCGGCACGGCCAAGGCCGCCTCCACCATGCGGTGATCCAGCAACGGCACCCGGCCTTCCACCGAATGGGCCATGGTGGTTCGGTCCAGAAGGGTCAGCAGGTCTTCCGGCAAATAGGTGTTCAGCTCGGCATAAAGCGCGGCGCTGTCCAGAGGCCCGGCATACTCGTCGGCGAAGGCGGCTTGCGCCGGGATGGGCCAAGGCAGAGTACAGCCCAGCAGCTTGGCCATGGGCGGCGGGAACAGGGCGCAATGGTCGTGGAGATAGCCGCCCCTATCGCGCCCGAACTTTTCGGCGCGGGCCAGTTGCCAGGCCAGGAAGGGGTTGCCCAGGCCGATCATGGCTTCGGCCGCCTTGCGCAAGGGGCGTGGCAGCCTCAGCCAGCGGGCCTCCACCGGCAATTGGAAATAGCGGCCATAGCCGCCGAACAGCTCGTCGCCGCCGGTGCCATTCAGCACCACCCGAGTTTCCTTGCCGATCACCTCATTGATCAGGTGATTGGGCAACAGCGAGGCGTCGGCCAGGGGCTCGTCCGCATGCCAGACCAGCCGGGGCAGTAACTGGGCCGCGCTGCCGGTTTCCAGCTCGAACACGGTGTGGTCGGTGCCGTAGCGCTCAGCCACCTGGGCGGCCAGCGGCGTCTCGTCCACCCGAGCGCCCAGGAAACGTACCGTATAGGTCTTGAGTGGCCGATCCAGACGCCGGGCCGCCAGAGCCACCAGCAGGCCGGAATCCAGGCCGCCCGACAGCATGGCCCCCACCGGCACGTCCGAACGCAATTGCAGCCCCACCGCATCGTCGAGGATGCTGACCAGATGGGCGCGGATGCCCGCCTCGTCGCCGGGAAGATCCGTGGCGGCGGCGGCGCGCCAATAGCGTTCGATTTGCACCTCGCCGCTCGCGTCCACGCTCATGATCGAGCCGGGCGGCAGCTTGGAAACGCCCTTGTAAAGCGTGGCGGGCGCCGGAACATAGCCATGGGCGAGATAGGCGGCCACCGATACCTCGTCTACCAGGGGCCGCAGCAGGCCCGAGGCGAACAGCGCCTTGATCTCCGAGGCGAACAGGATCCCGCCATTGCCCAGGCGCGCCCAATAGAGCGGCTTGATGCCTAAGCGGTCGAGCACCAGGGTCAGACGATGGTCGTCGCGCTCAAGGATGGCCAGGGCATACATGCCGTTGAGGTCATGGACGAAGTCGCGGCCCTTGGCCATGAAGCTTTCCAGCGCGGCTTCCATGTCGCCCTGGGTGAGGAACGTGTGGCCCTTGGCGGCCAGTTCGGCGCGCAATTCGCGGTAGTTATAGACCTCGCCATTGCCCAGCAGCACGGTCTCGCCGCCATTCCTGACCAGCGGCTGGTCGCCGGTAGCCAGATCAATGATGGCCAGCCGGGTAAATCCCGCCTGGAAGCGGCGATCGTCAGAAAGATGGATGCCCGTCCCGTCGGGGCCGCGATGGCGCATCACCCGTAGCATGGCGGCAATGTCGGCCTCGGCGAGCGCCGCATGACGGGGCAGAAACAGTCCGGCGAGGCCGCACATCAGGCCAACCCCGCCGCCCGCCAAACCTCTGAACCCGCCTCGGGGATTTCGGCCTGGGACAATCCGGCGATGGCGGCGCGGCCCATGGCCAGAACCGCCTCCTCGGCGCTGCCACCGATATGGGGCGTGGCCAGGAAGTTGGGCAAATTCAACAATTCGCGGTCGGTAGGGGGCTCGCCATTGAAAACGTCGAGCCCGGCCGCGGCCAGCCTGCCCTCGGTCAGCATGGCCTTCAAAGCCGCCTCGTCCACCAGTCCACCCCGGGCGCAATTGATCAGCACGGCATCGGGGCGCATGAGGGCAAGTCGCTCGGCCGACAAGATATTGGCCGTGGTCGCGTCGAAGGGCAGATGCAGGGTTACCACGTCGGCCTGGGCCAGCAGATCCTCCAGCCCCACCTTTTCCACCCCGTGGGCGGCATAGAATTCGGAGAAATCGCGGATATCATGAGCCAGCACCCGGCAGCCGAACGCCTTCAGCAGCAAAGTCAGATCCTTGCCGATATGGCCGCAGCCGATGATACCGACCGTTCGCTCCGAGAGATGGCGGCCCTGCAACTGGCGCCAACCACCGGCCCGAACCTCCAGATTGCCCTTGGGCACATGGCGCAGCAGGGCTATGGCCATGCAGATCACCAACTCCGACACCGAGCGCCGGTTGACGCCTCCCGTCCAGCCCAGACGAACACCCCGGCTTCTCATGGCTTCGAGATCGAGCATGTCGAGGCCCACCCCGTATTTGCCAATCAGCTTGAGACGCGGCAAAGCATCGAATAGGGGGCCGTCCAGGCGCTCCAGCGCGGTAATGGCGCCGTCGTGACCATCAAGGAAGGCGACAAGCGCCTCGCCCGACAGGCTGACGCCGGCGTCATTGAAGGTCGCGTCGGAAAAGCGCTCCAACAACTCGGCGCGCAGCACCGGATGCTTGGAGAACGAGCGGGAGGCCACGGCAATCTTCATGGGCGCAACTCCCCAATAGCGGCCGTCAGGTCGCGGAAATGGCTGATCAGCCTGTCCGCTCTCAACTTCTCCACAGGCATGCGGGCATAGCCCCAGTCCACCGCCACCACTGGAATGCCTGCATGGCGGGCCGCCTGGACGTCGGTGATGGAATCGCCCACATAGACGGCGTCTTCAGGCTTCGCATCCATCCGCCGCAATGTCTCGAGGATATGATCGCCGTCGGGCTTGCGCCGGGGGTGGTCGCCGCCGACCACCGCCCGGAAATGCCGGGTAAGATCGAGTGCGTCCAGAACGATGCCGGTCATGCCGCTGGGCTTGTTGGTGCAGATGCCCAACAGGGCACCCTGGGCCCGCAGCCCCTCCAGCAAGGCGACCACGCCGTCATAGATATGGGTATGATCGGCGGGATGGGCGCGGTAATGGCCGAGATAACGCTCGATTAGCCCGGACACAGCATCCGCCGCCGCCGATTCGCCGGTGGCGGCCCAGGCGCGTTCGATCAAGGGCCTGGCACCCTCCCCCACCAATTCCTGGACCTGGGGAAGCGTCAATTGCGGCCGCCCCTCCTCCGCCAGCAAGCGGTTCAGGGCGGCGCGCACATCGGGAGCGCTGTCGATCAGGGTTCCATCCAGGTCGAAGACGACGGCCAGCGCCATCTCTAATACTTGCCCCACAGGGGATCGGCCTTCATGGCCGCTTCCACCAGTCCGGCATCGGCGGGGCTGTCCACAGAATAGTAGGTCACCGCCGGATAAGGGGCCAGGCGCTGGAACCAGCCATTATCAGGAATGCGGTTGGAATCGCAGGATTCCTTTTTCTCCAACGGCGATTCCGGCGTCTCGGTGAACCAGCGCAGCGCCGCCCAGCGAAATGCGAAGATGCCGCCCACCCGGCGTGCCCCAAGTTCAGGGGAAAAGGTCTTGGCGTAGGGGATCGGCGCCCGCGACGTGTAGAGCACGTTGCCCTTCAGGTCGGAGATGATCTTAACGATATCCGGGTTCCGCCACATGGCCTCGTCGGTGATGTGCACGCCCAGCATGGTGCCCTTGACCTCCGGCTCCTGACTGAACGGCGCCACCACCGCCTTGATCATGTCGGGATGCAGCATGGGCTCGTCGCCCTGGACGCAGACCACGATGTCGTCATCGGCAAGCTCGATGCCGCATTTGCCAGCGGCCTCGGCCACGCGGTCGAGAGCCCTGGTATGGGTGTCCTTGGTCCAGATTACCGGCCAGCCCTTGGATACGGCGAAGTCCCTGATCTCGGCATCACAGGTGCACACCGCCAGGGCGTCCCAATGGGGAAACATCCGGCCCCTGAGGAAGCAATGTTCCAGCATGGGCCGCCCACACAGGGGAAACAGCGGCTTTCCGGGAAAACGGCTGGCCGCCATACGGGCAGGGACGAGGCCGACGATGCGGGTCATTGGCGGAGCTCCTGGTTCATGGGCGTTGAGGAAAGGTCGGGCGGAACCGGAGCCATACTAAACCTCGGCCAAGGCCTGATCGGACAAGTTCCACTGCCGCCGCCAGGCTGGATCGGCGCAGTAGATGCGATAGACCATCTCCATGGTCTTCAGCGCCTCGTCCGACGAACCGTTGACGATGGGCTTGCCGGAACGCACCGCCTCGACAAATTCCGCCACTTCATCCGACCAACTGGGGTCCTGGTTGTAGCGGGTGGTCTGCTCCTTGGGATCGCCGCCGTCATGGGGATCGGCCCAGGCCACGGTCAGGGTCTCGGCGCCATAGGATTTTGAGCCCGACAGAATGCCCGACAACACGATCATGCCCTTGGACAGGGTGATCTCCAGATTGAAGCGGTGCCGCCATTGGGTGGCTGTCGAGTGCAGCATGGCCACCACGCCCGCCTTGGACCGCATCAGCGCATAGGCGTTGTCTTCCACGTCGTGATGCCAGAAGTCGTTGGAGATGAAGGCATGCACCTCGTCGAATTCACCGCCGAACAGCCGGATCAGGTCCACCATGTGGATGCCCTGGTCCAGTAGGATGCCGCCGCCAGCCACGGCGCGGTTGGTCCGCCAATGATCCGGAGAGCGGAAGTCGATGATGGTGGACTTGCCGTACACGCCGCGCAAATTCAGCACCCGCCCCAACTCGCCGGACTGCACCAAGGCCAGGGCATCCCGCACCGAATCATGATAGCGATGGTTGAAGCCGTATTTGAGCTTCAGGCCCGGATGAGTCCTCTCGCAGGCGATGACGCGGGCGATATCGGCCACGTCACGCCCCGGCGGCTTTTCGCAGAAGACGTGCAGGCCTTTGTCCAAGCCTGCGATGGTCACCTCGGCGGCGATATCGTTGGTCAGGCAGACGAACAGAACATCCAGCGCCTCAGCCTCCAGCAGACGCTGATAGGTCTGATAGTGGCGCACGCCGTCGGCGAACACCCCTTCGCCGTCCAGACGGCGGTCGCATACCCCCACCGCCACCAGATCGGGATGCTGATCGATCACCTGACGGCGTCGGCTTCCCACCACGCCGTAGCCGGCGATGCCGACGCGCAGCGGTTCAGCCATGAAGCGGCGTCCGGTAGAGGTTGGAGATGGCATCGTCGGGACGACCCAGCCGAGTGGACTGCTCGGGCGAATCCACGTCCACCCAACCGCCCGCCGCCTCGTCCGAGCGGTAGAAGGCGTGCAGCAGCTTCAGCGTGCCCAGGCAATCCTCGCGGCTGACCGGATAGGCCTTGCCCTGATGGAAGTGGGCGGCGATGTCCCGGTACATCTGGGAATGGCCGAAGCCGTAAACGGCGCCGTTCCCTTCGAAGCTCTTGAAGTCCTCGGAATTGGCGGCGCAAGCGGCAGGGTCGGGGGTGAAGACCTGCAGCTCGTTGACGGCGATGCCACCGATCTGAGCCAGACCCTTCTCGCCGACGATGGAGATGGAGGCCTCGAAATCGTCGGGCCGCGCCGCCGTGGTCACTTCCAGGACGCCAACCGCCTGGCTGCGATAGCGCATGGTGGCGACCACGGTGTCCTCCACCTCGATATCGGCACCCAGCGTGCGCATGGTGGCCGAGACCTGATCCACCTCGCCGCCCAGATGGCGCAGCAGGTCCACATGGTGGATGCCCTGATTGGTGAGTGCCCCGCCATCGTGACTAAAGGTGCCGCGCCAGGGCGCCAGATCGTAGTATCGCTGCGGGCGGCACCAGCGCACCCGCACGCTCATGATACGAATCTCGCCCAGTTCACCGGCAGCCAGAGCCTGACGCACCCGTGTCACCGCCTTGTTGTGGCGATTCTGGAACACCGGGAAGATGGAGAGATTCAGCCGGTCGGCCACGCCCCAGGCGTGCACCAGTTGTTCCGGCCGCATCATGGTGGGCTTTTCCAAGATGATGTGCTTGCCGAAGCGCTCCATCATCTCCAGTCCGTGTTCGGAATGCATGCCCGACGGCGTGATCACCGCCACCACGGAAATCTCGGGATGTTCCGCCAGCATACGCCGATAATCGGTATAGCTGGGGACGCCGAATTCATTGGAATAGGCCAGGGCCTTGTCCTCGGCCAGATCGCAGACGGCGGCCAATTGGACTCCGTCGGTGGCGACGATGGAGCGGGCATGGTGCCCGGCGATGCGGCCACAGCCCACCAGGGCGACTTTTACGGTGTTGGTGCGCAAGGCGATTCTTCCCCATCCGTGGCTGGGCGCTCAATACCACCGATCAGCAGGTTTTTCCAGACTCCCATATCCACGGGAGAGAACAGGCGTCCGAAGGGCAACCGGGACGGCGGCTCGATGCGGTCCATGGCTGGCACCAGTTCGTCAAGCGTCACGGTGACAGGCCGGACGGCATCGGGCAGGATTTCGATGGCAACCCGGTCCTCGGGCAGCAGACGGAAGGTGGGCAGGCCCAGCAGCAACCCCTCCAGCCCGGTGGTGCCGGTGGAATAGACCACCGCCGACAGGGCTGGTTGCTCGGTCATGGGGACTTGAGTTCGTTCCAGCCCGCCGCCCTCGGTGAAAGCCTGAGGATACATGGGATGGTCCTTGACCAGAACCCGCCGCCCGGTGGCGGCAATACGCCGCGCGGCGTCCAGTTGCAATGCCGCGATGGATGGATTGGCCGATAGCGGCACGAAGACTGGCGCAGTCTGGTCATAGGGCCGCCCCTTCGGCTCGGTCAGGCGGAACGCTCCGCCGGTAACGATGCGTTGCTCGGGGATGTCCCAGTCGATCATCTGCTGACGATATTCGGGGCCATTGGCGACCATCACCCAGGGAATGGCGGCAAGCCCATCGGGGTTGGCACGGGGTGACTGGTTGATCTGATGGCGCCCCACCACAGTATGCTGGTAACCGATTGTCGCGATTCCGGCCGCAGTGGCGGCGCGGCACAGATCCTTTTCCCAGCAATGGTTCTCCCATGGCCAGCACATCACCGACGGCCGCCGCTCGGCCAGAAAGCGGCGCTGGCAATGGATCTGCCAACGGTTCATGGCCGGACCGCCGCCGCCGTTCTCGTTTACGGCCGCCCGGCGGATCAGCATGCCGAACCGGCCGCCCTTTTCGGCCGGACTGGGCCGCCACGCCACCAGGGGCAAGGTCAGGGCGAACAGGGCCGAGCCCCAGGCATGGATGGAGGCGCTGCGTCCGTCGGCGGCCAGTTCAGAAGCCCTTGTCGGAGGGGCGTCGGCATGCAGCAGGCGGCGCAGCTGCGGCAAGGCCTTCATCAGAGAACCGAAATAGGCATCGGTGCCGTCGGGCCTGCTCTGGGGATGGCCATAGACCAGCAGGATCGGCGCTTCGGCGGGAATATTGGTCTTCAGGCGACGGGTCGCCAGGACCGCCCGGACCAGACGAAGCGCCAGCGCGCAGCGCGCCGCCAGACCGCGCAGGCCAAGCCGCAGGGTCGGCTTCAGCAGGCCCGGAGGCTTTCCGGCCTCGACTCCGGGCAGCCCGGCGATCTCGCGGAACAGCCAGGGGTCGTCGCACAGCATCAGCACAGACTCGGACCCCGCCGCCAGTTCCGCCGCCAGACGGCGCCAGGCCAGCATCAGACCGAAATCGGATCCGAAGGCTCCGCAGGCCACGCTGTGGGACAACTCCGCCGATGGCGTGCCGCCCAACCGGCGCGCCGTCTCCCACCAATCGTCCCGGCTCTGGTCGAAGGCCTGCTCCAGACGATGGGCCAGATCGGGCAAACGGGCGGTGGGATCAAGACCATCGGCAGCGGTATCGGTGACGGCCAGCCACCACCGCCAGGCATTTACGGCAGGTCGGTCGGCCGAGATGCGCAGCAGCAGGCTCACGGGGCGGCCGGAATCACCGAGGGGATGCGCGGCAATAACAGCAGATTGACGCAAGTCTCGGGAGGCTCGCCATCCAGCGGAATCAGTTGGAGAGAGGGGTTGGCGGGTGTGGGCTCCGGCGCCAGAAGAATGTGATAGTCCGGAAAGACCTCGCGGTACCAGCCGAAGCTGCGGCCCAACCGCGCCAACCGGGTCGAATGAGCCTCGACGATCAGAGCGGGTCGATGTTCCGCCAGGGTTCGGCGGCCGCCATCGATGATCAGCGGCTCGAAACCCTCGGTATCCATCTTGATGAAGCCGATCCGCCCGGTGATGCCCAGTTCGGCGACCACATCGTCCAGACGACGGACCGGCAACTTGCGCGACACATAATCGGCGGGCCGCTCCGCTATGTGCGAGGTGGCCAGGAAGCTCGAGGTTCCCTCGTAACCGCCCCCCGACACGTTGACGTTCATCTCCAACTCGCCGTCGGTGTCGCCCAGGCCGCAGCGCACCAGGGTGACATTGCGGATACCGTTGAGAGAGCAATTGAGCGAATTGCGCTCGGCCATCTCGTCCACCGGCTCGAAGGCGTAGACGTGCCCCTGATGGGCCAGGCGGGCCAGCAGGGTGGTGTGCACCCCCACATTGGCGCCGATGTCGAGAACGATGTGATCGGGGCGCACCAGCTTGCGCATCAGGAACTGCACCTCGGGCTCGTATTCGCGCGAGATGAAGCCAACACGGCGGCGCGGCCGGGTGCGGGTGGCGAGGTAGGATCCGGCCGGGGCGTGATAGGCGATGCCGTCGTCGTTCTCGACCAGATAATCAGCCACGTAGAATGGGTTGGTCAGTCCACCCAACTTTTCCTGCCCCGCGGTAAAACCACCAAGCAAACCCGCGGCCCGGCCGATCACCGGGTGGTTCAGCAGTTCCAAAAGGCTGGATTTCAAAGACATGTCGGCTCCTGCGGCCCATCGCCACCCGTAAAGGGAGTCATCCGACCGGTAATAAAGGCCGACTAGCCGGAGAGCAAGCATATCATCAGCGCGAAGCGGGATGGTCAGTATCTCGATGCTTGTGGCATAGTGCCATCGCCCAAGCATGATGGGGACGCACCTCCCGAGCCGCCTGCGCCCCGGCCGCCAACGGAACCTCATATTGCCAAGAGTCTACTGCCTGACCTTTGCCATCTGCCTTGGTGCATTGCTGTCCGTCAATGCCATCCCGGTTCCATCCTTCGACCCCGCCGGCCCCGCCACCATGTGCAACGGGGCTTCCATCGGGTTCGAATCCAAGATGCGCCATATCGCCGAAATTCCGCCGGTGGACATCATGCTGTTCGGCAACAGCCGGATCATCGCAGTCGGAACCGAGGAGATCGGTCTGCCCGGCGTCACGGTCTTCAACACTGGCTCGGGCGGCACGTCGTTTCGCCAAAGCGTGACTGTGCTGGAACAGGTCCTGGCGGCGGGCAAGGCGCCCAAAGTAGCGGTCCTGTCCTTCGACAACGTCACGCTGGCTTACGCTCAGAACGGTATCGACTGGCCCCCGGCCCCGGCTCGCTGGGCTATCACCCTGCGCGATATCCTGGCCCTGCCGACCGCGCCACACCGCATCCGCGCCGACCTGCGCTCTTACAATCTGGGCCTGCTGGATCAGGAAATCAGCTTCACTGCCAAGCTGGCCAATATAAAGCTGCTGTGGCCGCGTCTGATGGTCATCTTCGGACAGGAACATCCCTGTCAAAAAGGCTATCGCCCCGATGGCAGCCGCCCCTGGTCGGCGCCGCCGAAGGCTGATCTGGGGGGTGGCCCTCTGCCCCCCTATGCCGTTACCGAGGCACGCTACCCCTTGCTCGAACACGATCTCGATCGCTTGAAATCAATGCAAGATCGAGGGGTTAACATAGTGGTCTATGAAAGCCCGCTCCTGCCCGCCATGACCGAGGCGATAGAGCCCCTGCTGACCGAAGAGCACCGGACCCAGCGTCGCCGTCTGATGGAAGGCTGTATCGAACGGAGATTGCGGTGCCATCGCGCCCCTGTCCTGGCTGGCAATCCCGCCGACGGCTACTGGAACGACACCAATCATGCTCCGGCTCCGGCCCTAGGACGGTTTATCGCTGACCTAGCCCGGCCACTGCTGGCCCCTTGAGCCTCCTTTGCTTGACCGTTGCGACGAGGCTGGTGTATTGCGTGCACGAGTGCTTGATCCGGCTCGATGGCGAGCCCACATCTGGCGGTATCCGGTGGCAAACGCCGCCGAAAGTTCCGGCTGGATCGCGCGGCGGAGGCTTTGAGGGACATGCGAATTCTCTTGGTTTGGCCGAGGGGCAACATGCCCTTCTACGTTTTGCCGATCAGCCTAGCCTATCTCGCCGCCAATCTTTCGGAACGACATACCGTCAAGGTGGTGGACTGCTCTGCCGACCAAATCCCGGAAGATTCGGAGGAATTTCGCCAGATCATCCGCGATTTCGCCCCCGATATGGTGGGTTCCAGCGCCACCTATGTGACCTATAACTACGCGGTCATGGCGCTGAAGACCGCAAAGGCGGTGTCGCCAGACATCATCACGATCATGGGCGGCGCCCATCCCAGCATCTATCCCGACCGCATCATCACCACCGATCGCGAGATCGACTACCTGATGTGCGGCGAGGCCGAGCGCTCGTTTCCACGCTTCGTCGATGCCCTTGCCGACGGCACCGGATTCGAAGACGTCGCCGGTCTGGTCTATCGACGGGGCGACGACATCGTCAAAAACCCGCTGGACCTGAATGCCGAGCTCGACACCCTGCGCAGGCCCGATTACGACGTCATGGGGTTGGAAAAATACATCGCCCATGACTATAGCTACGGCGGTCTTTACGGTCGTAGCGCGCCCATCTGGTTCACGCGCGGCTGCCCCTTCGCCTGCACCTTCTGCTCGGCCTATCTGATCACCGGAAAGAAAGTGCGTCACCATTCCATGGATTACATGGTGGAATGGATCGACCATCTCTATCACCAGTACGGTATCCGCCAGTTCGCCTTCATCGATGATGGCCTGACCGTATTTCCGGACATTCCGAAGCAATTCTGCCGCACCATCATCGATCTGCGCCGCAAGGGCCATTGGGCCGAGCCGATCTATTTCACCTCGCCCAACGGCACCCGCATGGAAAAGCTCGACGACGAGTTGCTGCGGCTGATGAAGGAAGCTGGCTGGCAGGGTCTGACCATTGCCCCGGAAAGCGGCTCGCGCCGGGTGCTCAAGCAAATCAAGAAGTCGCTCGATCCCGATATCGTCCCCGACGTGGTCCGCCGCATCAAGGCCGCCGGCCTGGGCGTGCGCGGATTCTTCATCTTCGGCTTTCCCGGCGAGACACGGGAAGATATCGACGAGACCATCGGCCTGATCCGCAGATGCGATTTCGATACCTTTAATATCGGCCGTTTCCTGCCCATTCCCGGCACCCCCATCTTCAATCAGATGGTGGCGGATGGCGAGATTTCCGCCGATCACATCCCCGGCCAAGTGTTCGAATACGTCACCGCCTCGGAAGCCGGGCTGGGGACCTATACCCCCGCGACCCTGAAGGACGTGAACCTCAACCTGCTGGCCTTGCGCGAACAGATTTATCTCTACCTGCGCAAGCCGTCATCGATCGTCTATTTCGCCCGGTATTACGGTATCGGCCGGGTGCTGTCCTATATCCTGTTCATGGTGCGCAAGCGCTTTAAGGCGGCCTGATTCCGGGAGAATTAACGGGGTGTCCTCCGACTTCTTGACCGCCGAGGAACATGATCTGGCCCAACACTTCCTGGTCCAGGGGCGGGTTGTGCTGCCAGTCGAAGACCGTGAAGGGCTTGATCGGCTGCGCAGTCACATCGCCCTGGCCGCCGCCGCCCATCTCGGCCTGCCAGCCCCCAGCGAGGCTGGCGTTTTTCTCGATTCCGTCCACAACCACGTCGATCCCGCCCGGCTGAACGACCTGCGGTTGGCGGCAATCGATGCGGTTAATGCCGCACCCTGGTCGCGACCGCTCTATTTCCGGCTGGCGCGGTCCGCGCTCTACGCCCTGGTGGGCAGCGAACTGGCCATGCAGCGCCGTCTCAACCTGTCGATCCAGCTCCCCGGCGATGCCTCGTCACTGTTGCCTCTGCATTCCGACGTGTGGTCGGGCGATTCGCCCTATGAGGTGGTGGTCTGGCTGCCCTTGGTGGATTGCCGAGCGACCAAGTCCATGTTCATCGCCTCGCCCGAGGCCAATATCCGTTGGGCGCCGCGCCTGGCCGAGTTCCGCTCCACCGAGGAACTCTTCCAGGCCGCCCGGACCGATCTCTCCTTCCTCGACATTTCCTACGGCCAAGTCCTGGTCTTCAACCAGACCCTGATGCACGGTAATCGCGTCAATGCCGAGGCCGAGACCCGCTGGTCCATGAATTGCCGTTTCAAGGGCGTGTTCACTCCCTATGCGGACAAACGAATCGGCGAATTCTTCGAGCCCATCACGCTCCGTCCTGCCAGCCGTGTCGGCCTGGAGTATCGCCTGCCAGGCGGAAACCCGCCATGACCGAACTCCGCTTCGGCTATCGCGGCTATATCAGTTCGCGCCCCATCGGCGGCGACCGGGTGCCGCAGGCGGTACAGAATCTGACAGTCCGCGACTATGCTCGGCGCCGAGGGCTGGATTTCCTGTTGTCGGCCACTGAATATGCCATGCCCGACTGCACCATGATGCTGGAACAGGTGCTCGACGAGATGGCCGGGCTTGGCGGCGCCATCTTGTATTCCCTGGCCCAATTGCCCGATGACCGCGCCCGGCGCCGTGATATTCTGGAGCGGGCGCTGGCCAGCGGCGGCGTTCTCCATGCCGCGTTGGAAGACCTGAAATTGGCCAGCGGCGACGATCTCCGCCGCTGGGAAGACATCACCCTGGTGCGCCAGGCCCTGCCATTCTGCCCGAAAGAGCTTTCATGAGCGCCGTTCTGTATTCCAATCTCAAATTCCTGCGGTTCAAGGACCAGCTCGACGCCCTGGCCGGAGGTACGGTCGCTCCGCCTGTCCACATCCGCATCAAGCCGACCAACCGCTGCAATCACAAGTGCTGGTACTGCGCCTATCGCACCGATGATTTGAAGCTGGGCGAGGACATGGACGAGTCCGACCTGATCCCCGAAGCCAAGATGATGGAGATCGCCGACGACATTGTCGCCATGGGAGTCAAGGCGGTGACCTTTTCCGGCGGCGGCGAGCCGCTGCTCTATAAGCCCCTGCCCGAAGTGATCGACCGCCTGGCGGCTGGCGGAGTCCGGGTGGCGACCTTGACCAATGGCGCCAATCTCAAGGGCAAGGTGGCACAGTCCCTGGCCCGTCACGCCACCTGGGTGCGGGTCTCGGTCGATGCCTGGGACGACGACTCCTATGTCAGCAGCCGGGGCGCCAAGGCTGGCGAGTTCACCAAGCTGCTGGAGAACATGAAGGCCTTCGTTGAAACCGGCACCAAATGCGTGCTGGGCGTCTCTTTCATTGCAGGCAAGGACAATTACCACCGCCTGAGCGAGGTTTGCGCCCGCTTCAAGGCGATCGGAGTCAATCACGTCAAGCTTTCGGCCGCCGTGGTCGGCAATTCCGTGGACGAGAACAACCGCTATCACCGTGAATTCGCCGAAGGGGCCAGGGCGGAGATCGAGCGGGCCAAGGCGCTGAGCGGTGATGGCTTTTCCGTCCTCGACCATTTCCATGAAATGGAAAGCCGCTTCGAGAAGGACTATCACCGCTGCCCCTTCCTTCAGTTCCTCACGGTGATCGGGGCGGACCAGACCGTCTACACCTGCCAGGACAAGGCCTATACCAAGGAAGGCACCTTGGGCTCCATCCGCGGGCGCTCGTTCCGGGACTACTGGTTCTCCGAGGAGAACCGGCAGCGCATGGCCGAATTCGATCCCTCGCGGCTATGTCGGCATCACTGCGTTTCGCATTCGAAGAATCAGGCCATAATGCAGTATCTGTCCATCGATTCCGAGCACGGCCTTTTTGTATGAACGCCTTGCCCTGGACCACCATACGCGCCTGCATCGCCATGCTGGACCCGCCGCTGCGGCTGCGCTGGGCCGGGCTGGTGGTGCTGGCGGCAGGGGCCGCCCTGTTGGAAACCATCGGCACCGGCGTCGTGTTCGGCCTGATCAGCGTCGTCAACGACATCGAAATCCTTGCCCGCCTCCCCGTCCTGGGGCCGCAGCTGTCCGAATTGGCCCGCCAAAATCAGGCCATGACCCTGGTGGTGCTTGGCCTTGCCGTGGTCGTCTTTTTCGTGGCCAAGAACTGCTATTTGTATTTTCAGATCTACAATCAGGAAAAGACCGGCTTCGACACCACGAGCATTGTTTCCGATACCTTGCTGCGCGGCTATCTCCAGGTGGATTACACCTTCCATTTCCGGCGCAATTCCGCCCAGTTGATCCAGACCCTGGAATATGCCGTCGATGACAGTTTCCGCAGCGCCTTGCTGTCAGCGGTGATCATGGTGTCGGAAATACTCGTGGCCATGGGCATCGTCACGGTCCTCCTGGTCAGCGAGCCCAAAATCTCACTGGTGACCGCCCTGGTTCTTGGCCTGCTGATGCTGGGCACCTTGACGGCGACGCGCAGGGCCTTCTCGGCCATGGGCGCCCGGATCCAAGTTTTGCAGGCCCAGGTGATCCAGGCCATGCAACAGGCCCTGGGCGCGGTCAAGGAGGCCAAGGTCCTGGGGCGCGAGGATTTCTTCGCCGATCGCTATGGCGGCCTGTACCGGGAGAGAAGCCAATATCTCTGCCGCGCCTCGGTCCTGCAGCAGATGCCGCGTCTGGCCATGGAGACCCTGATGGTCGCGGGGATGGTCCTGGTCATCACCTTGGTGGTGCTGGGCGCCGACCGACGCGAAGCGGTGCTGCCGACCCTGGCCCTGTTCGGCTATGCAGGCTTCCGGCTGCAGCCTTCGCTCAACCGTATCGTCTTGTACTTCAACAACATCCGCAAGGGGGCGGCGGCAACCCAGAGCATCAGCGGCGACTGGCAAAGGCTGCGGCTTGCCGCGGCGCCACTCAGCCATCCGGCGCCGCTGGACTTCACCCGCCAGCTTGAGCTGGACGCGGTGCGCTACACTTATCCTGGCGGCGACCGTGAAATCCTCAAAGGGGTGACGCTGACCGTCCGGCGCGGCTCCTCCATCGGCATTGCCGGGACCACCGGTGCAGGCAAAAGCACGCTGATCGACGTGGTGCTGGGCCTGCTGTCTCCGACCGGCGGTCGGGTGCTGGTGGACGGCGTCGACATTGCGGCGGACCCTCGCGCCTGGCAGCGTAAGATCGGCTATGTGCCTCAGGTGATCTACCTCACCGACGACACCTTGCGCCGCAATATCGCGCTGGGCATACCCGATGGTGAAATCGACGACGAGTGCATTCGTCGGGCAATATCCCTGGCCCAGCTCGACGATGTCGTGGCGGTACTGCCCCAGGGGCTCGACACCCGCCTGGGCGAGCGCGGCATCAATCTGTCGGGGGGCCAGCGCCAGCGTATCGGCGTCGCCCGCGCTCTCTACAACGAACCGGAACTGCTGATCTTCGACGAGGCGACCTCGTCGCTGGATTCCGAAACCGAGCGAGAGGTCTCGCGCGCCATCGAGGCGCTGAGTGGAGAAAAAACCGTCATCCTGATCGCCCACCGGCTGAGCACACTGCACAAATGCTCGGAGATCATCCTGCTCAAGGACGGAGTGGTGGCCGGACGGGGCAGCTATGACGACATGATCAGCGGCAATGATGATTTCCGCCGCATGACCGAATTGTCGCAATTACCGTCGGCGACCGCAGGGGAGGGATAATGGCCGAGATCGATTTCATCGGGCGCTACCACAACGCCACCAAGCGGGATTATGTCCAGCGGGTGGTGGAGTACGACAAAGCCGAATGCGCCGCGACCGCCAAGCAATGGGGCTTCGATTACTGGGATGGTGACCGCCGCCATGGTTTTGGCGGCATGCGCTATGATGGCCGCTGGCTGCCCCTGGCCGAGGATCTGGTCCGCCATTATGGGCTCAAGGCCGGAGACAAGGTTCTCGATATCGGCTGCGGCAAGGCGTTCCTGCTCTACGAAATGACCCGCGCCTGTCCCGGTTTGACCGTCGCCGGTCTCGACATCTCCGAATACGGCATCAACAATGCCAAGGAGGAGGTACGGCCATTCCTGACTCTCGGCAACGCCACCCGCCTGCCTTGGCCCGACCGCCATTTCGATCTGGTGATCTCCATCAACACCTTCCACAATCTGCAGATTCACGAATTGGATCAGGCGGTGCGCGAGATGCAGCGGGTGAGCACGGGGCGCGGCTATATCTGCGTCGAGTCCTATCGCGACGAAAGCGAGAAGGCCAACCTGCTGTACTGGCAGTTAACCTGCGAGAGCTTCCACCGGCCCGAAGGCTGGCGGTGGGTGTATGACCAAGCCGGTTATACCGGCGATCACGGATTCATCTATTTCCAATGACCAAGCTCCTCATCCTCGGCGCCTCTTCCTCGGTCGGTCGCCATCTCTGGACCCGGCTGGGACCGGATCAGGCCATCGGCACCTATCGCTCGCATGAACTGGCCGGTGGCCGTCGCTTTGATTCGGTGACCCAATCCATCGCCCAAGTGATTCGCCCGGGCGAGTCCAGCCATGCCGTCATCCTGCTGGCCGATCCCCAGCCCGATTCCTGCGTCAAGGACCCGCAGGTCTCACACCGGCTCAACGTCGTCGCCATGACCCGGCTGGTGGAGGATTTGTGGGGCCTGGGCATCACCCCCATCTTCGCCTCCACCGAATTCGTCTTCGACGGGGTCAAGGGCGACTATGTGGAGACCGACGAGGCGCGGCCCATCCTGCTTTACGGCCGCCAGAAGAAGGAGGTGGAGGATTTCCTCCTGGCATCGGGCAAGCCTCACGCCATTCTGCGCTTCGCCAAGGTCTACGGCACCGAGCCCGGCGACGGCACCTTGTTCAGCGCCTGGATCGCTCAGGCCCTGGGTGGCGCCACAGCCATGCGCTGCGCCGCCGATCAGGTGTTCTCGCCCGTTCATGTGGGCGATGTGGGCGAGGCGATTCTGCGAGTAGCCGAACGCGATCTCGGGGGTATCTACCATCTTTCGGGCAACCAGCGTTTTAATCGCCTGGAATTGCTGGAAATGACCCTGGCCGCCCTGGTGCGGCGAGGCTACCCGCGCATTGCCGTGGAGCCTTGCTCCATCGACGACTTCAACCTGCCGGAACGCCGACCCAAGGATGTCTCCATGCGCGCCGAAAAGCTGATCGCCGCCACCGGCATGACCATGATGAACCCGGAAGACGCCATCGATGTCTTGCTCCGCAAGGCCCTGGCCTGACCTTCTTGGCCGCGGCGAAGACGTAGGCCAGCATTGAACCGAATGGCGATCTGGGGTAATGCTCGCCCAGATCCCAGGTCAAGGAAGTCAGTCGCATGACGGTCGAAATCGCCATTTCCGTGGTCATCCCATTCTACAATGAGGAAGACAACGTCGCACCGCTGATCGACCGCCTCGTTCCGGTCCTTGTCGAGTTCGGACGCCCCTTCGAAGTCATCTGCGTCAATGACGGCAGCCGTGACGGCACCCAGGCGCGACTGGCCGGAATCGCCGCCGCCGACACGCGGATCAAGGTCATCAGCTTCCGCCGCAATCACGGCCAGACCGCCGCGATCATGGCTGGCTTCGACCACGCCAAGGGCGAGATCATCGTGCCCATGGACGGCGATCTGCAAAACGAGCCAGGCGACATCCCCAAACTGGTCGCCAAGCTGGAAGAAGGCTACAGCGTGGTCTCGGGCTGGCGGGTGGAACGCCAGGATGCCGCCCTGCGCCGCCGCCTGCCCAGCATCATCGCCAACCGCCTGATCTCCCACATCTCCGGGGTGCACCTGCACGACTACGGCTGCACCATGAAGGCCTATCGCCGCTCGGTGATCGAGGATGTCCGCCTTTACGGCGAGATGCACCGCTTCATCCCTATCTATGCCAGCTGGCACGGCGCCAATGTCACCGAGATCCCGGTTCGCCACCACGCCCGCATCCACGGCAAGTCCAAATACGGCCTCAACCGTATCCTGAAGGTGGTGCTGGACCTGATCGTGGTGAAGTTCCTCGAGGACTACAACACCAAGCCCATTTACGTCTTCGGCCTGTTTGGCGCCCTGTGCATCGCGGTATCCATGGCCAGCGGACTGTTCGCCCTGTGGCTGAAGCTGTTCGAAGGCATCTATCTGATCCAGACCCCGTTGCCGCTGCTGTCGGTGATGACTTTTGTTACCGGCATCATGTGCGTATTACTGGGACTGCTGGCCGAAATGATGGTGCGGGTCTATTACGAATCCCAGGACCGGCCTACCTATTTCATCCGCGAGAAGCTGAACCTCGACGAGGATAGCTGATGTGCGGCATCGCCGGCTTTGTCGGCGACGGCGATAGGGACATCCTGGCCGCCATGGCCGGGGCCATCGCCCATCGCGGCCCCGACGGCGAAGGATTGTGGATCGACCCCGAGCGGGCGGTCCATCTTGCCCATCGCCGGTTGGCGGTAATCGATCTCGAAGGCGGCGCCCAGCCCATGTGGAGCGGCGACGGCCGCATCGGCGTGGTCTTCAACGGTGAGATCTACAACCACCGCGCCCTTCGCCGCGATTTGGAGTCCCTGGGCCACGTCTTCGCCTCCGATCATTCCGACACCGAGGTCCTGATTCATGGCTGGCGGCAATGGGGCCGTGACCTGCCGGGGCGGCTGAACGGCATGTTCGCCTTCGCCATTCACGACCGCGAACGGGGCAGCCTGTTCCTGGCCCGCGACCGCTTTGGCGAGAAGCCGCTTTATGTGGTCGAGCGACCCGGCCTGTTCGCCTTCGCCTCGGAGATTTCCGCCCTGCTGCGCCATCCCGGCGTGCCAGCCGAGGCCGATGCGCTGGCAATCCGCAAATTCTTCGCCTATTGCCTGTTCCCCGCCCCCCATACGCCGTTCAAGGCCATCGCCAAATTGCCAGCTGGCCATTGGCTGGAACTTTCGCTGTCCGGCCTGACCACCGAGCGCGGCTGCTATTGGCGCTTCGCCATCGAGCCGGAGGAAACCGGCCGGAGCGAGACCGAACTGGCCGAGGAACTGCGCGCCCTGCTGGACGCCTCCGTCCGCGACCGGTTGGAAAGCGACGTGCCGCTGGGCATCTTCCTTTCGGGCGGCATTGATTCCAGCGCCATGCTGGCCCTGGCCGCCCGCCATCGCCCCGCCGCCAGCCTTGACGGATTCTCCATCGGGTTCACCGAGGCCTCCTTCGACGAAAGCGCCTTTGCGCGCCGCATGGCCGCCGAAGTGGGCTGCCGCCACCATGTGGAGACCTGCGACCTGGACGCGGCGCGGCGCGACCTTCCCGACCTGCTCGCCCGGCTGGACGAGCCCAGCGGCGATCCTTCCATCCTGCCGACCAGCCTGCTCTGCCGCTTCGCCCGGCGTTCGGTGACGGTGGCGCTCAGTGGCGACGGCGGCGACGAATTGTTCGGCGGATACGATCCTCTGACCGCCTTGGCCGCCTCGCGACGCTATCGCGCCCTGGTGCCGGGTGCTGTCCATCCCGCCATCGAGGCCCTGGCCGGGCTTTTGCCACCATCGGACGCCAATATGAGCCTGGATTTCAAGATTCAGCGCTGGTTGCGCGGCGTCGGCCGGGAACCCTCCATGTGGCTGCCCGGCTGGATGGGCGCCCTGTCACCCTCCGAGATCGACCAGGTGTTCGGCTCGCGCCTCGCCCCGGAAGAGCTCTACAGCGAGGCCATCGAGCGCTGGGAAGCCTGCGCCTCCCCCGACCCCATCGACCGGGCTCTGGACTATTTCACCGCCTTTTATCTCCAGGACGGCATCTTGACCAAGTCAGACCGCGCCAGCATGCAGGTCGCCCTGGAGGTGCGCGCCCCTTTCCTCGACAACGACGTCGCCGATTTCGCCCGCCGCCTGCCCAGCCGCTTCAAGGTCGCGGGTGGACAGCGCAAGGTGCTGCTGAAGAAGGCCGTGCGCGGACTGGTCCCCGACGCGTTGATCGACCGGCCCAAGAAAGGCTTCGGCATTCCCCTGGCCCGCTGGCTGCGCGATATGGATCCGCCCACCGCGGGCACGCCCCTGCTCGACGATGCCTGGCTGCGTCAGCGCTGGGAGCGCCATCGGACCAAGCGCCAGGATTGCCGCCATGGCCTGTGGTGCTGGCTGGCGCTGGAACGGCGTTTTTCCACGGTGAATTGAGCGGCTTCCGGCGATCGCCCGAACCCGCCCCCGAAGAGCCTCTAGCCGCGTTCAGCCTGCTTGCGGGCGCGGCGCCGGGCCATGGCGTCTTTCAGCCGGTGTTCCAGCACGGTGGTGCTGGTGCCCTTGCCGAGAAAGGCATTGCGGATGGTCCGCCAGATGCGCGACGGATGGCGAAGATAGCCGACGATATAATTGCCCAGCATGAAGGTGATGCGGTACAGCGCCAGCTCGGCCGCCCCCATATTGGTGTTGAAGGTCAGCGGGTTGAAGCGGGTGTAGTCGCTGTTGAGCGAGGTCAGCGACAGAAAATAGCCGTCATTGACAATCATCCGCCCGGCCTCATCCAATTCGCGGAACAGTTCGCTGCCGGGATAGGGCGAGAAGATGTTGATGGAGACCTCGTCGGCACCCTTGAACGCCAGATAGAGGCCGTAGCGCACGGTATCGAACACGTCGCGCCGGGTCTCGTGCGGAAACCCGATGATCAGGTTGCAACGGATGACCAGCCCCACCTTCTTGGCAATCAGGGCCGACTCCGTCAGCTTATCGAGCGAGATCTTCTTCTTGATCCGCTCCAGCGTGCGTGGTGAACCGCTCTCCGGGGCATAGACCAGATAGTTGCAACCGGTCTGGCGCAACAGGGTCAAGACCTCCTCATCCAGCGCCTCGCTGCGGGTACCCGACGGCAGCGACCATTTGACCGCGATGCCCTCGTCGATCATCCGCTGGCACAGATCCACCGCCCAATCCTTCTTGACGATGGCGGTGAGGTCGTAAAGCTGGAAGGCGGTAGCGCCGTAATGGGCGATATAGTGCTTCATCTCGGCGATGACATCGTCCACAGCACGCAAGGAATAACGGGTGGTCCACATGCGGGGATTGGAGCAGAAGGTGCACTGGAACGGACAGCCGCGCGAAATCATCATCGGCATGTCGCGGGCGGTCTGGACGCCATAGGACTTGCCCGCCGTCCAAAAGCCCTCGAGATAACCCTCGGGCCACCAGGGCCAGGGGATATTGTCGATATCACGCACCCGGGTCGGCTCGGAGGTGACGACGAAACGGCCCTCGGCATCAAGATAGGCAATGGAGCCCACCACCGAAAGATCCTCACCGGCAGAGCGAGCCTCCAGCAGGCGATAGAAGGTGAACTCGCCCTCGCCCAGAACGCAGGCGTCGAGACCCGAATCACGGATGGAATATTCGGTAAGCGCGGTGATGTGCTCGCCACCGCCCACCAGGAAGGCGTGAGGGAAACGGATGCGGACGGCGCGAATCAGATCGCGCTGCACCGGCCACTCGCCCGAGAACATCACCGAGAAGCCGATGACCTCCGTATCTTCGGGAATCCGCGCCACGATCTCGTCGATGGTCAGGCCCTGGGCCCAATAACCGGGATAATTATCCAGAGGATAGGTACGGTTCAGTCCCTCGGCGATACCGTCGAGGAACAAGGGATCATAGCCATGGGCGCGCAGGAAACCAGCAACATAGGCCAGGCCGAGGGCGGGCACGGCCTCGTTGTTCAGCGCATTGGCGGTCATCACCACCGGGCCGCGCACCAGGGCGACCTTGGCCTTGGGACCGGTCGAGGCGGGAACCTCGCCAATCACCTGAACCAGCGGACGGATGCGCTCGGACTTGTGGCTCTCGGTCATGACGATCCCTCGGGCTTGGCGGCGGCACCGACCACGATCAGCCCCTGACGGCTCAACAACCGTGTCGACGTCATGGCGTGATCCAGACGAATCAGGGCCCGCGACAGATCCCGGATATTGGGCAGGAAGCGGAACAGCCGATTAAACACCAGCACGTCGCTGTTCATCAGGAAGCAAAATCCGAGAAACCCGCACGTCTTCCAGGCCTCGACCCCGAAGCCCAGCTCTTTCAGCAAAGGCACGGTATCGTGATAACGCAAAGGCCGCTCGGTAAGATGGTCCAGGGCCGGAGCAAGGCGGTAGATCACCCAGCGGATCATGCGCCAGGGCAGGAAATCGCTCACCGGCTCGCGCCAATAGAAGCGCCCGCCGGGCTTGAGCACCCTATGGATTTCCGAAAACAGGGCGCGACGGTCGTTGATGTGGTGGACGCCGCCGACCATGAACACGGTGTCGAGGCAGGAATCGGCCAGGGGCAAGCGGTTGGCGTCACCCTGAACGAACAGAAAGCGGGGATCGGGAAAGCTGGCCCGGGCCGCGCCCAGCATATTGGCGGAAATATCGATGCCGATGCCCTGGGCCATGCGCTCGCCGAACTGGCGGAAGGCCTCACCGCTGCCGCAGCAGATCTCGGCGGCGATGCCGATGGGCCGCCCTTCGACCACCGTCTCCAGCATCTGGTCGAGATAGGCCAGATATTCCTGGGTATGGGGATAGGACAGATTCTCCACATAGGCGGCGGCGACACCATCGTAATGCTGCTGCTGGACCTGGGCATCGTGTCCGATTCCGTCCTCGGCCAGCAGCGGCACCCCGCCGGAAACGCGATAGCGCCGGCCCGAGGGCTCGGCCACCAGGGCTGTCTCGCCCTCGGCACGCAGGGGCTCACCGCTTCTCGGACAACGCAGCAAGGACAACAGCAAGGAGTCGGTCATGGTGGCGACAGGCGACCGCACGGGAGAAATCTCCGGGGACACGGATGGACCCTTCCCAGTATATAGCGCTTGGAACGAGCCGGGCGCGGCGCCATATTGCGCTCCGGCGACGGGTTCCATTTAGCACGCTCGCCAATCCGCAACAAGGTTTCATAGGCAAGGTCGATCCCATGCGCGAACCCCAAGACCACCAAGCCCCAGGCCTTGCCGCCCGCTTATGCGGCCGTCAGTCGGTGGTGGACGTGGCCGTCATCGCCGCACTGCTGGCGGCCATGGCCCTGACACCATTCTTCCTTGATGAGGGCTGGCAGCTCTACATGCTGATCCACTCCTTCGCCAAGCATCGCTTCAGCCTGGGCTTCCATCTCGGCGACCTGGAAATCACCTTCATGAAGCCGCTGATGTGGGTCCATGCCCAGATCTATCCCCTGACCCGCCAGGGCGCGCTCTATGTCCTGCTGCGCCTGCCCTCGACGCTGATGGCCGTGGCGGCCTGGTGGTTCCTGTCGCGCAGCGTCTTGATGCTGGGCCTGGGTCGGCCAGCGGCCATGGCGGCGACGGCGCTGCTCTTCGTCATGCTGGCCGCCAGCTACATGGTCTGGGCTCGGTTCGACGTCATTTATGTCCTGGCCGAGACGGCGGTCATTTATGCCGCCCTGGCGGTCCTGCTGCGCCAAGATGCCCGGCCGCTGCTCTTGGTCACCGGTCTGGTGCCGCTGTTGATGCCCAACCACCACATGGTTGTCGCCGCCGTGCTGGTTTATGTAATCGCCCTGATTTTCGTGCTGCCCCGGCTTGACCGCCGCACCATTGCGCTCGGCATCGCCATCGGCGCGGTCGCCACCGCCATCGGTCTGCGGCTGCTGATCTGGAATCTGAGCCCGTCCGAGTTCCTCGCCCTGCAGCGCCACTGGTCGGAGATCGATGTCGAGCATTCGCGCGGCATCGCCTATGAGCTCAATCGCTATTGGTTCTTGTTCCGCACCAATCCGCTGTTCTTCTGGTCGCTGCTGGCCATGGCCGGGGCGGCCCTGCTGCCCGGCACCCGCGCCGCCCTGCCCGCCCCGGCCCGGCGCTTCCTGCTGGTGGTGCCAGCCACGCTGGCTCTGATGCTGCTGTTCTATCCCTCTAAATGGCCGGTCTATACCAGCGTCTATTTCCCGCCGCTGATTCTCCTCACCGCCGCCGCCCTATGCCATTACGCCCGCCAAGCCAGCGCGGTGGTGGCGGCGCTGGCCATGCTGGTCTTGATCCAGGAAAGTGTACTGGCCAAGTCGGTGTTCGGGCAAAGCAACGCCTTCATGCAGGCGGTCCAGACCGTGACCGGGGCCAACACCCCCTACCGCGCCCAGATGGAGCGCATCCGGACCATGACCGCTGGCCATACCGTGCTGATGCCGCCGACATTGATGGTGCTGTTCCCCCAGACCGTCATGTACGACATGGACATTCCCGACACGAACGCCGATTTCGTCATCTGGAACGTCGATGAAAACGCCTCGGCGCCCGGCCGCCACCAGGTGATGCTGGAAGCGGGCCGTACCGTGGTGGAAATCTTCAAGTTCCAGGGCGACTATTACGCCGTCTACAAGAAGGCTGGTCTTTAGATCAGCGGTCGCGGCAATCGCCCACCACCCGGGCGGGCACCCCGGCCACCAGGGCGTGGTCGGGGACGTCGCGGGTGACCACGGCACCGGCAGCGATCATGGCGCCTTCGCCGATGGTGATGCCGCAGACGATGGTGGCGTTGCTGCCGATGGAGGCGCGCGCCTTGACCAGGGTCGGTACCGTCACCCAGTCTTCGGCACCTTGAAGCGAACCATCGGCATTGACGGCGCGAGGGTAGAGATCGTTGGTGAACATCACCCCGTGGCCGACGAAGACTCCGTCTTCAAGGGTGACGCCGTCGCAGATGAAGCTATGCGACGACACCTTGCAGCGTGCCCCGATCACCGCGCCGCGCTGGATTTCGACGAAGGCGCCCACCTTGGTCTCGTCACCGATGGTGCAGCCGTAGATATTGACCAGATCCTTCTGGAAGATCCGCACGTCACGGCCCAGAACGACGTCTTCGGTCACCGGCATGGCAGGCTCCTCGGCTAGAATTGGAAATAGATGAAGGGCTGGCTGCCCTCGACCATGGACACCGCGGCCACGGCGAGAACCGCCAGAATGGCTTGGCGCAGGCGATACCAAGGCTGTTGCGGAACGCTGACCTCGGTGACCTTGTCGGTATCGACGCCGAAGGTCACCACGGCCGCCAGCGCCACCAGCCCCCAGCCCACCGTCGGGATATCCGCCGCCACGCCGCCGCCTTGGATCAGATTGGCCGTCATGGCGGCAAAGGACGTGAGGTCCAGGGCGAAGAGCGGCCACCCGGCCGTGACCAGCAGGAAGGTAAGGGCGATGCACGCCCCCTTCGGCAACCGGTCCCAGGCTCCGCGCGTCGCCGAATAAAGCAGGATCAGCACGCCGTGATACAGGCCCCAGACCACGAAGTTCCAGCCCGCGCCATGCCACAGGCCGCAGGCGCCGAAGACGATCAGGATGTTGCGCACATAGTGGCGGTTCCCGCCCAGCGGCAGATACAGGTAGTCGCGAATCCAAAATGACAGCGTCATGTGCCAGCGCCGCCAGAATTCCTTGGGATTGAGCGACAGATAGGGGCGGTCGAAATTGCGCGGCAAGACGATGCCGAACAGGGTTCCAAGGCCCATGGCCATCATCGAGTAGCCATAGAAATCGAAATAGATGCGGAAGCTGTAGGCCAGGAACACATAGGCGGCCGAAGCCCGATCCAGGCTGGTCGCCGATTTGAGCAGCGGGGCGAGAAGCTCGGCCAGCGGATCGGCCAACAGTAGTTTGGCGGCCAATCCCACGGACAGCATGGATAGCCCCGACCAAACCGACCCCTCGGTCGGCCGGAAATCGGTGATCCGGCGGATGCTGTCGCCCACCTGGCGAAAGCGGGTGATGGGGCCTGCGACCAATTGCGGAAAATAGGCCACATAGGTGGCGAATTGCAGACGGGACGGCACCAGGGGCAGATCGCCGCGATAGCGGTCGATGGCGAAGGATATCATGTGAAAGACGTAGAAGGAGATGCCGGCCGGCAACCCCCCCTTGAAGGTCGGCAGGCGCCCATCAAGGCCGACGCTGGACAGCAGGAAGGCCGCGTACTTGAAATAAATGAGCACCATGGCCGGAACCGCCATGGATAGCGCCAGACGGCGGCCGTTGCCCACCGCCGCAGGCGCCCCGGACCAGAAATGCACCCAGCCGATACAAAGCAGCAGCAGCACCAGTTGGCCGCTTCCCGCGGAAAGCTGGTAAAAGACCAGGGATCCCACCAGCAACAACAAAAGACGCCACGGCCGCAGGCGGGCGCTGAGAAACAGCAACATCGCCACCGGAAAGAACACCAGGAGAAAGCCGGGTGAATTGAAAATCATGACGCGGACCTCGGCGGTGGCGACAACAGGGGGGCGACCAAACCGGCGATAAAGCGCCCCAGTGCCCGCGCCGGGGCATGGTCAGGGTCGTGCCAGAATCCATCGCGCTCCGATCCCCAGATGACCGGAGCGGCGTGATAGGTCAGGCCCCGGGCGAGAGCGCCGTCGCGCAACCGCACCCGCTGACGCCTCTGCTCATCGGGCAACAGAGGCTCCACCACCTCGTCCAGCCTGGGATGCAGGGGACTTTCATAGACCACCACCTTGACTCCTTTGGCCTGAATCGCCGCCAACCGGTCGAGATCGTGTTCCAGCAACGGATACCGCGCATCCAGGGGAGTGTAGACGGGAAGCGCGCTGCCGTTGAGGTCGATCTTGGCGGGCTTCGACCAAGGACGGCTGCCATCGGCGCGATAACCGGCCTGACACGGCGCCATCTCGCCCGCCATGACCTTGAGACGCGACCACAGAAGTTTGACGTTGGCCAGTTTCGCCACATGATTGAGCTCGGCGCCGAACACGGCTTTGCTGAAGGCTCTGATATCTGGCCCCACCCGGTAGGGCGCGGAGATCAAGGCCAGGGCATCGCCAGCGACCAATGGCCAGCGCGCGGGTGCTGGCGGCCAGTCCACCGCTCCCTGGGCATAGAGAAGCGAAACGTGGTCAAAGGACAGCACCGCCACCTTGGGCGGCTTGCCGGTGGCGATAACCCGTTCCAGCGTCGCCACGCTCTGACGGAATGAGGTGCCGCCTGAACCGGTATTGAACACCGTCACCCCCGGCAGGCCGATCTCCTCGGTCCCGACGGCGATGATCCGGCTATTGCCGAACAGCATGACATCCACCGACGGATTCTCGGCGATATGGCGCAGCTTTGACTCGAACCCGATGGAGGCGCCGTTGCACATGGTGGCGGATCCGGCCGGATCGAAGACCGGAACGGAGAACGCGTTAACCGAAACCAAAGCGCCCAAACACGCGGCGAAGATCAGGCAATAGGTCTTGGGGATCATGACATTTCGTAGCCCAGCTGCGGCGCCAACCTAATCAAATTCCCACGCCTCGCCAAGGTCGGATTGGGCTTCAGAGCCAATCGCCGCCGGTGAGCGGAATCATCTGCCCGGTCATGAAGGACGACCAGCCTGAGAGCAGCCAGATCATCAGTGCCGCCGCCTCATCCACATGTCCGCCGCGCTTCAAGGGCACCAGGGCGGCGCGCTCTTCCATCTGGGCCTGCGAGCGGTTATGCCATCGCTGATGAAAGCCCGATTCGATGAATCCGAATCGCAGCCCGTTGACCAGAATGGAATGAGGCGCGCCCTCCCGCGCCAGACCCTGGACCATGCATTCCGTGCCACGCTTGGCCACCGCATAGGGAAACGAGGTCGGGGAGCCGCCATGGATGGCCGATTCGGTTCCGGTGAGCAGGATTCGCCCCCCTCCGCCCTGCGCCGTCATCCGCTCCATGGCGGCCCTGGCGAGAAAAAAGGGCTGATCCAGGTTGACCGCCTGCTCACGCCGCCATTCGGCCTCGCCGATATCCTTCCAGTGGCCGGTATAGAGGATGGAGCCGGACAGCACCACCAGCGCGTCGATACCTCCGGCACGCTGGGCAAACTCATCGACCACGGCGCGGCAGTCAGCGTCGCCCTCGAAGCTGCGGCGGATGGGGATCAAGCCATCGCCCGCCTCGTAGGATTGGCCTGCCCCATGGGCTCCGATGACACAGTCGGAAGCCTCGCGCAGCATGGCGACCAGGGCGCGCCCCAAGCCCCCCGTCGCCCCGGTGATCAGGATTCGCTGCCCCTTGGGCACGCTTGGCTGCCAATCCGGACGGATGAAAGGGCTTCTGGGCTCGGTCATGGCGTTCTCTCCGGTGGCGAGGTCAGGCAGTCTTCGGGCAGGGGGGGCCGATTGACGGGGTGCCCCAGGGCGGGATCCTGGGACACGGAATTTTCAGCCCCGACAAGGTATAACCGGCTGCGGATGGCGCAGATCGCCGCCCGGCCGCCCCGCGGGTTGAGATGCGTCGCATCGGCGAACAGACGAGGATTCTCCGAAACGCCCGGCAGATAGGTCAAATCATGCAGTTGGGGAATGCGCTCCAACAGCCTGCGCTTGAGGTCGGCGAGAACGGCGCGGTCACTGACCGCCAGGGTCGCCACCGGTAACGGCGGAGTGAAATACTCGACCCGCCACCCTTTCTGTCTGATCAGGCGGTCCAGCACGGCCAGCCTGTCAAGAGTGGCGTCTTCGACGGGCATCACCATGGGAGCGACCGCACCGCGGTCCAGCCAGGCACCGTTCCCGGATTCGGGCCGCAAATCCAGCACCGCCCCGTTATCCACCCAGGTTCCGGTATTGCCCCGCAGGTTGCGGACCACGTCCAGCGGCAGGCGGGAAACCGCCTCGGGCAGATGGGCCAGCTTATACACCGCCGTCCAGATGTCGGAGCGCCATCGTGTATCCTCGACGCCGCAGCTCTCGCAGAAGGTCGGCAGATCAAGGGCGTAGTAGATGGTTCCCACATGACCCGCCTGGCGAGGCCCGAGATGCTCGAGCACATCCATCACCATGCGGGGATTGCCGTAGACGGGATAGAAATTCAGGGTCGGCCGATCGGTCGCGTCCCGTGACAGCATGGCCGAGCGCGACGTGCCGAACACAATGTCATAGGGACCTTCCTCCAGCTTGGCGGCCAGACGGCGAGCCGTCAGCACGCGCACGGCATAGCGGGGCTTGTCCGACCAGATCCTTGACGCGTTCTCGCCATAGGGATCATAGGCCTCGACCACCGCCAGGGCCATGACGCCCCAGACCAGCGCGGAAATCAGAAACCAGACGAGGTAGCGACGGTCGTTCATTCCTCGCCCGGCTCAGAAGTTGAAGTAAAGGAATGCCGATGGCCGCTGCATGGCCATCAACGCGGCAACCAACGCCCCGGCGCCGAAGGCGGCCCAGGCCGGACTGATCTGCCAGACCAGAATGCGCCATCTTGGCAACGGCCCGCAAATCCCGACGATCCGGTTGGCGTTGGGAAGCAGGAACGCAATCACGGCGGCAACAAGAATGATCGCCGCCGGCACGGTTCCGGGCGAGACCCCCGCTCCGTTCCACCCCGCCATGCCGCGCAGCACCCGCAAAGCCGCATCCATATCGGCCGCCCGGAAGAAAACCCAGGCGACAACCACCGCGGCAAAGGTCAGGGCCTGGGCGCAGAGGCGGCCGGGCCAACCGAAAGAACGCCTGATCCCCAGGGCTGGCAGCAGCCAGTGCCAGAAATGATTGATGCCGAGATAAAGACCGTGCAACGCCCCCCAGGCGACGAAGGTCCAGTTCGCCCCATGCCACAGCCCACCCAGCACCATGGTAATCAGCAGATTGAGGTGCCGCCGCATACTCCCCCTGCGGTTTCCCCCCAGGGGGATATAGAGGTAATCGCGGAGAAACCGCGACAGCGTCATGTGCCAGCGCCGCCAGAAATCGATCACGCCGACCGCCTGATACGGTGAATTGAAATTCACCGGCAGGCGGATGCCGAACATCCAGGACAACCCCAGGGCCATATCGGAATATCCGGAAAAATCGAAATAGATCTGGAAGGTATAAGCCAGCGCCCCACCCCAGGCGGCCAAGCCTCCAACCGGGGCACCGGCGGCGGCGGCGGCGAAGGTCGCATCGGCGGTTCCGGCCAGGGAATCGGCGATGATGCATTTCTTGAACAGCCCCAGCGACAGCAGGGTCAAGCCACGCGCCACGTTCTCCCATTGCGGCCGATAGATCTCGCGCAAGGCGAATTGAGGCATCAGGTCCGCGTGATGAATGACCGGGCCGGCGATCAGATGGGGGAAATAGCTGACGAACAGAAGGTAATGGACCGCATGGACCTCGCGCGCGAGGCCACGCCTGCAATCCACCAGGAAGGCGATCTGAGTGAAGGTGAAGAACGAAATGCCGATGGGCAGAACGATATCGGGAATCGTCCAGGTCGTGCCGAACAGAGCATCGGCGTTGCCCACCAGAAAACCCGCATATTTGAAATAGCCCAGCAAGGCGAGGTTGACGCCGACGCCAAGGCCCAGAACGATCCCGCGCCGCGCCTGATCGCTACGGACGATGACGAGGCCCATGCCGTAGTTGAACGCCGCCGAGACCAGCAGCAAGGGCACGAAAGCCCAGTTCCACCAGCCATAGAAAACGACAGACGCAACGGCCAGCCATGCCGCGGCCACTGGCGGAGAGCGGCGGCCAAGGACGAAAAACCCGGCCCAGACCACCGGCAGGTAGGCGAACAAAAAGATGTAGCTGTTGAACAGCATCTAGGATCCGTAGCAGCGCAGCAGGGTTCGGCCTCCGGCCTCGGCATCGGCCAGCGCCCCGGCTTCGGACAGCATGCGCTGTTCGGAGGAAACCCAACCGTCATAGCCGATAGCGCGCAGCCGCGCCCCCAAAACGGCGTGATCTACAATCCCCGTACTTCCGGGAACGACCAGGCCGGGATCATTGGCGTGAAAATGGGCCAGCCGTCCCTTGACCGCCCGGAAGGTTTCCTCGCCCGTTTCGCCGTTTTCCACCAGGGCCTTGGCATCCAGCTGCAGCCCCAGGGCGGGATGGGCGAACTCGTCGGCCAAAGCCCGGCATTCGGCGGCAGAATTAAGGAAATCGCTGTCCTTGGGGCCGAGTGGCTCGAAACAGAGCATGGTGCCGTGCGCCTCCATGCGAGGCAGCAATTCGGATAAGAATCTCCGCGTCTCGTCCATGGCCTGCGCCACCGGCATCTCGCCGCGCCGCCGCCCGCCGCCATAGATCAGGGTGCGACCGCCGAGATCACGGCACAGGGCCGAGAGACCCGTCATGAAGTCGAGAGTGGCCAATCGGGTCTCGGCGGGCTTGAACAGCCCCAATTCCGGCCGGTCGAAAAACAAGGAGTGCAGCCCGACGACGGCGAGGCCCGCCGACTCCGCCGCGCGGCGATAGGCCGCGACACCGGCAGCATCCCAGCTTCCGTGCCAAACGCGGCTGGGGGCCACCTCCAACCCGGTAAATCCATATCCACGCAGGACGGGGAAGGCGGAAAGATGGTCAAAGGCCGGAAGAGCGATATTGGAAACGGCGAACTTCACGCGGGCAGTCCTGTATCGGGCGGAACCAGCAGCGTTTATAGCCCAGGACGTCCGCCTGTGCTACGTTGCCGCCCCTTCGACACCACAAAATCGGCTTCCCATGTCCCCGCGCGTGATAATTCTCGATGAACTGTCGGCCCCATTGCTGGTCTGGCGAACCTGGAGAGGCGAAACACCGCGGGTACTGCTGGTCGATCCCATCCTGCCGCCGCTGAAACGCCCGTTGGAAAAGCTGCTGGCCTGGGCCAAGGGTCGCGGCGCCGCCGAACTCATCGACGACCATCCCGAATGCGCCGCCGAATGGGCCTATCCCAAACTGCTGATGACCACCGATCTCTTCACCATCATCGAACCCTGGCAAAACAGCCATCATCGCTTCGATTTGGCCGACGGGGATTCCGATTACGGCTTCGCGGTCAAGCTGTTGGCCACCATGCACACCTATTTCCGCTATTCCTCGGCTTTCCTGCTTCACCGGCATGCCGCCGACCCGGCGGTCAAGCCCGAGGACCTGGAGATTCCCCCGGAAATCCTCGGCCTGACCCGTGCATGGTACGGACCCGACACCTTGGCGGGCGTGACCGCGAGATGGCGACCCAATCGCCTGATCAATGTGGCCGTCGCCCTGTTCGGTCTGGCGGCGGCGCTGGTCTTCACCCTCACCCGCCTGCGCCGCCATGCGCCGCGCGAACCGGTCTTCGTCATGGCCGATCATAACGGCGACTGGCGCGATGACGCCCTTTACGAGGCCTTGGGCCAGGGTGGCGAACTGGTGGTGGTGATGCGCAACGCCGAGATCCGCAAGGACGCCGCCAAGCGGGGCAAGACTTGGCGTCAATGCCTGCCTGGGGATGGGGTATTCGATCCCGCCGACGCACTCCAGGCCGCCGCCCAGGCCATCAGGGACAGCTGGGCCATCTGGCGGCGCTGGGGCGTTTTGGCCCCCAGCCTGTACGCCACCGTCGCCTTGCTGCCCTGGCGGCGGCTGGTGCAGCGCGCCCTGTTCAACCGTTGGCGGCCCCGCTATTTCTGGTCGCGCGACGACTACAACGTCGAGCATGTTCTTCGTCGTCAGGAACTGCACCGCTTTGGCGCCCAGCAGCACGGCCTCAACCACGCCGCCCAGGGCATCGGCATCGTGGTGCCCCATTTGCGCTGGGTTTCCATGGATGTCTATTACACCATCGGCACCGCTTTTCACCGCCATTACCGTGATAGCTGGCCCGCCGACATGGAACTGCGTTCCATCGGCGCCTTCGCCTTCACCCGCGAATACCTGGCGCGACAGCACCGCAGCTCACGCGATATCCTGATCATGGCCCGCTTCGTCATCGGCAACCCGGAATTCGTCCGCACCGTACGCATGACGGCCGAGGCCTTTCCCGAGCGCACCATTTTGGTCCAGATCAAGCGCGGCTATCCCCATGACGCCCAGATCGCCGCCTTTATCGAGGAATGCAGTCACGGACTGGCCAATGTGGTCTATACCACCGAGCCGGTTTACGACCTGATTTCCAGGGCCGACTATGTCATTTCCGATCCCTCGACCATCGTGGTCGAGACCATCCAGTTGGGCACGCCGGTGCTTAACCTCGATATCATGCCCGATACCAAGACCTCCATCTTCCACGAATTCCCCGGTCTTTGCGTCTCGTCGGCCGAAGAAACCGTCGCCCAATTGCGGCGCTGGATTTCGGGCGAGGAATCCTACGACCCCAGCCGCTTCTCCGCCCTTGTGGCACTCACCCGCCAGCCCTATTACGATCAGGTCTGCCAAGGCATGGGCCTGCCGGTGCCGCCGGTCGCCGCTGTGGCGTAGGGAGCTTTGAATGCTGTTCCAATCGACGGTATTCCTGTTCGCCTTTCTGCCGGTAACCCTGGTGGTGTTCCATGCCGCCATGGCCCTGGCCGGGCGCCGGGCCGCACTGAGCTGGCTGGTCGCGGCCTGTCTGTTCTTTTACGGTTGGTACGAGCCCCGCAATCTCTACGTCATCATCGTCACCATCGCCGGCAACTACATGATCGGCCAGCGGCTTTTGACGGACAAGTCTAGGGGGCTGCTGGCGCTGGGCATCAGCCTCAACTTGGCGGCCCTGGCCTATTTCAAGTACACCAACTTCCTGCTGGCCAATCTGGAGGCCCTGTTCGGCGGCCCCCACACCGCCATTTCAGTCGTGCTGCCCCTGGGCATTTCCTTCATCACCTTCCAGAAGATCGCCTATCTGGTCGATTGTCATTCCGGTCGGGCGAAGAAATGCTCGCTGCTGGATTACAGCCTGTTCGTGGTGTTCTTCCCCCAACTGATCGCCGGGCCGATCCTGCATTGGCGCGATCTGGTCCCCCAAAGCGAGCGCCTGCGCTATCGCCCGCAGCGGGTCTGGGTCGATCTCGCCGTTGGCATCACCATCTTCGCCGTCGGCCTGGGCAAGAAGATCCTGATCGCCGATTCCGTCGGACCCCTGGCCGATCCGGTCTTCGACGCCGCCGATGGCGGGGCCAAGGTCGCCATGCTCGAAGCCTGGATCGGCGCCCTGGCCTACACAATGCAGATCTATTTCGACTTCTCGGGCTATTGCGACATGGCGGTGGGACTGGCGCGGATGTTCGGTCTGGTGCTGCCCATCAATTTCTTTTCACCCTACAAGTCGCGCAGCATCATCGAGTTCTGGCGGCGCTGGCACATCACCTTGTCATTCTTCCTGCGTGACTATCTCTACATCCCGCTGGGCGGCAATCGCCGGGGCGCTGCCTTCAAATACGCCAATCTGGTGGTGGTGATGCTCCTGGGCGGATTGTGGCACGGGGCTGGCTGGACCTTCGTGACCTGGGGCGGTATTCACGGGCTGTGCCTGGTGGCGAATCATCTGTGGCGCGCCCGGGGATTGCGCCTGCCCGGCGGTCTGGCCTGGCCCCTGACCATGCTGGCGGTCCTGCTGGCCTGGGTGCCGTTCCGCGCCGCCAGTCTGTCGGGGACCGTGGAGATCTGGGCCGCCCTGGCCGGGGTCAACGGGCTGGCCCTGCCCGCCGGTCTGCTGACCCTGTTGGGACCGCTGGGCGAGATATTGCGGCAAGCGGGTATCACCGTCGGCAGCCAGGCGCTGATCGCCCTGATGGAAGGGGCGGGCGGCTCGGCCTTCGGCTGGCTGGCGGCGGCGGTCATCATCGCCGCCACGGCACCCAACGTCTATCAGTGGATCGGTCGCCCGCTTCCGGCGCTGACCTGGACTCCGGCCATGGCCATGGGCCTGCCCGGCTGGTTGCGCTGGAAGCCAGCCCTGCTATGGTCGGCAGCGCTGGTTCTGCTGACGGCCTGGGCGGTGGATCGCCAGGCCAATACCGTTCAATTCATCTATTTCCAGTTCTGATGCGCCCGCCCTCTCCCGCATATCGCCGCTTCACCTTGTTGTTCGCCGCTGGCTTCGCGGCAGGTTGCCTGCTGCTGCTGGCCAATCTGCTGGTCATGCGCGGCGCGGGCGAAAACGGGACGCTTGACGCCATGATCGAGCGCCAGCTGGCCGGTCACGGGCTCTACAACGCCTTGGGCCAAAGCCTGGCCGAGTACAAATACGCCCGCTACCGCGCCGTGCGGCCGGAGGTCGCCGTGTTGGGAACCTCGCGCTCGTTTCCCTACCGCGCCCATTTCTTCACCCGGTCATTCTACAATCTGGGCGGCCTGATCGTGTCGCCGGCCCAGGCCCTGGCTCTGGCCGACCGGCTGTTGCTGGCGGAAAAGCCCAAGCTGGTCATCCTTAATCTCGATTATTGGAATTTCCGGCGTGAATTGCCCAATGAGCCCGAGCCCCGGCTGCGCCCCTTCGGCGGCCATGCCGGGCTGGGCGGGGTCAACCGCCTGACCCTGGCGCTGCACCTGCTCGGCGACGGCCGCATCAGCTGGGCGGAGGCCGTCGCCCTGGCGTCTGGCGCGATCGCAGCCGATGTGGAAGGCGTGCCCCGGATCGGACTCACCGCCGTCTTGCGTGACCTCGGCTTTGGGCCTGACGGCTCCTATTACAACTTCGGCGCTCTGCCCGCTCTGCTGCGACAAGACCCATCCGAGCGCTCCGCCGAGATCGTCGCGGGGATCGATGCCGGAACCTACACTTATGGCGGCACCCTCAACCGTCAGGCCATGCTGGAAACCCATGCCTTCGTCGAGCGCATGCGGGCCGAGGGCATCCCGGTGATACTGGTGGCTCCGCCAGTTTCCCATGCCGCCATGGCCGCCATGCGCCGCCACCCCCAAGCCTTCGCCTATGTGGAAGCCTGGCGCAGGGCCATGAGCGAGCAGTTCCCCGGCATTTTTTTCGACTTTCACGATCCCGCCACGGTCTCCCTCGATGATCGGGAGTTCTACGACGCGGTCCATGGTGGCGAGGTGACCTATATGCGCATGACCCTGGCCATGGCCAGGGCACCGGATAGCCCCCTGGCGGGCATTGCCGACGAAGCCTGGCTGGAATCCAAGATCGCGGCCCATGCCGGGACCACCACGGTGGCCGACGACCCCCTGGGCCGGGCCTATAACAGGCTGCTGCGGGCGGAATACAATCGCTTCGCCGTCATGGCAACAGCCCATGACAACACCGTCATTGACCCCACCTCCACGGGCCACTAGTGTCCGGTTTTCGGAAGAGGCTCGAGTTCCCTTTGGCCTCCGAGTTTGCATTTCAGGATCGCGGTAGCGCACATGACAGTGACCCCCACTCATAGCCTGATTACCGGCGGCGCCGGTTTCATCGGCAGCCATCTGGTTGATCGCCTCCTGGCCGAAGGCCACCGGGTTACCGTTATCGACAATTGCTCAACCGGACGGCCGCAGAATTTGGATCACGTCAAGGGTCATCCGATGTTGTCGGCCCATTGGCTCGACATCAACGACCGCGATGCCATCGGACCGCTGTTTCAGGGTGTTGACCGGGTATTCCATCTGGCCGCGCTGGCGGACATCGTGCCATCCATCCAAAACGCCACCGACTACCACCACGCCAATGTGGACGGAACCTTCGCGGTGCTGGAGGCGGCGCGCCACGCCGGAGTGAAGCGCTTCATCTACACGGCGTCGTCGTCCTGTTACGGTATCCCCGACGTCACCCCGACACCGGAAACGGCCGAGATGCGGCCGATGTATCCTTATGCCCTGACCAAGATGGCTGGCGAGTTCTACGCCATGCATTGGGCTCAATGTTACGGCCTGCCCGTGGTGTCCTTGCGCCTGTTCAACGTCTATGGCCCACGGTCGCGCACCTCGGGGACCTATGGCGCCGTGTTCGGGGTGTTCCTGGCCCAGAAGCTGGCGGGCAAGCCCTACACCATCGTCGGCGATGGCAACCAAAGCCGCGACTTCACCTTCGTCACCGATGTGGCCGACGCCTTCTTCACCGCATCGGAATCCAATCTCACGAATGTGGTCATGAATGTGGGCTCGGGCGGGCATTATAGCGTCAACCGGCTGGTCGAACTGCTGGGCGGCGACAAAACCTATATCCCAAAGCGCCCAGGCGAGCCCGACATCACCTTCGCCGATACCACTCGCATCCATGACCTGCTGGGCTGGAAGGCCAAGGTCAGCCTGGAGGAGGGGGTGAAGATCATCCTGGACAATATCGACTATTGGCGCGAGGCCCCCGTGTGGACGCCCGATTCCATCGCCGATGCCACCAAGGATTGGTTCAAGTATCTGGGAGCCGATGGCAAATGAGTTCGGCGGAGAACGGCGGCGAGTTTCCGACCGCGCGGGACAAGATCGTCACGCTTGACGCCATGGGCGAGATCGTGCGCGAGGCGCGCGAGGCGGGCGAGCAGGTGGTGCTGTGTCATGGCGTCTTCGATCTGCTGCATATGGGCCATGTCCGCCATCTGGAAGCGGCGCGGCGCGAAGGCACCAAGCTGTGCGTGACGCTGACCGGCGACCGCTTCGTCAATAAGGGGCCGGGGCGCCCCATCTTTCCCGAGGGCCTTCGCGCCGAGATGCTGGCCGCCTGCCAGTATGTGGATTGGGTGGCCGTCAACCACGCGCCGACCGCCGAGAACGTGCTCGATACCGTGCGCCCGTCGGTCTATGTCAAGGGTTCCGACTACGAGAACCCGGAAGAGGACATCACCGGCAAGATCCGCGCCGAAAAGGACGCGGTGGAGAAGCACGGCGGCAAGCTGGTGTTCACCAAGGACATCACCTTCAGCTCGTCCACCCTGATCAACCGTTACCTCGACGTCTATGATCCGCCGCTCAGAGATTTCCTGGACGAGCTGCGTCAGGAGGACGCTGGCGCCTCCATCGCCGCCTATCTGGACAAGATCAAGGACTACAAGATCCTGATGGTCGGCGACACCATCATCGACGAATACAATTACGTCGAAGGCATGGAGCGCTCGTCCAAGGAGCAGTTGGTCGCAACCCTGTTCAAGAGCCGCGAAGTCTTCGCTGGCGGCATCATCGCCACCGCCAACCACGTCGCCGATCTGGTGCGCGAGGTCGAGGTCGTCACCGTGCTGGGCGAGGACGACACCTGGGAAGATCTGGTGCGCGCCAGCGTCAAACCCAACGTCAAGCTGACCATCCTTTATCGCCCCGAGGCGCCGACCACCCGCAAGACCCGCTTCATTGAGCCCACCTATGTGCGCAAGCTGTTCGAGGTCTACCACATGGATGACCGGCCCTACGCCGCCGATGTGGTGGAGCGCCTCGATTCCGTCCTGGCCGAGCGTCTGCCCGAGGCCGACGTGGTCGTGGTGACCGATTTCGGTCACGGCATGCTGACCCCCAGCACCATCAACCTGCTGCAAGAACGTTCAAAGTTCCTGACGGTCAATACCCAGACCAATGCTGGCAATCTGGGCTTCAATTTCGCCACCAAATACCGGCGAGCCGACTATCTGTGCATCGATCACCGCGAGGCCCGCTTCACCACCGCCGACAAGTATTCCGACGTCGCCGTCCTGGTGGGCGAGAAGATTCCGGCCCTGATCGACTGCGAGAAGCTGATCGTCACCTCCGGCTTCCACGGCTGCCTGTCCTATGAGCGCGGGGGTTCGGTCCAGAGGGTGCCGGCCTTCACCAAACAGGTGGTGGACACGGTCGGCGCCGGCGACGCCTTGCTGGCGGTGACGGCTCCGCTGGTCGCCGCTGGCTGTCCCATGCATCAGGTGGGTTTCGTCGGCAATGCCGCTGGCGCCATCAAGGTCGGCATCATCGGCCACCGCTCGTCGGTGGACAAGGTCGCCCTCATGAAGTTCATCACCACCCTGCTGAAGTAGGAGATCGGCCTTGGCCAAGAAGCTCTGGAATGTCCTGGTCACCGGCGGCGCCGGTTATGTGGGCAGCGAACTGATCCCCGCTCTGATCGCCGAGGGCCACAAGGTCACCGTGCTCGACCTCTATCTCTACGGCGAGGTGTTCGAGGATCTGAAGGGCAATGCCAATCTGCGCGAGGTCAAGGGCGACCTGCGCGACATCAAGGTGGTCAAGGACGCGCTTTCGGGCTGCGACTGCGTCATCCACCTGGCCTGCATCTCCAACGATCCCAGCTACGATCTCGATCCGGCGCTGGGCAAGTCCATCAATCACGACGCCTTCCTGCCCCTGGTGCGCGCCTCCAAGGCCGCCGGGGTGAAGCGCTTCATCTATGCCTCGTCGTCCTCGGTCTACGGCGTCAAGGATGACCCCGAGGTCCACGAGGATCTGAGCCTGGAGCCGCTCACCGACTATTCCAAGTTCAAGGCCCTGTGCGAGCAGGAACTGCTGGCCGAGCGCGCGCCGGGCTTCACCGTCTGCACCATCCGTCCCTCCACCGTCTGCGGCTATGGCCGTCGCCAGCGCCTGGACGTGGTGGTCAACATCTTCACCAATCAGGCGGTGAACAACGGCAAGATCCGCGTCACCGGCGGGCCGCAGAAGCGTCCCAACATCCATATCCAGGACATGGTCCGCGTCTATCAGCACCTGTTGAGCCAAGAAGATTCCGCCATTGACGGCAAGATCTGGAATGCTGGCGACACCAACTATCCCATCAGCCAGCTGGCCGAGATCGTCCGCAAAGTGGTGGGCGAGCATGTGGAGATCGAGACGGTTCCCACCAACGATCCGCGCTCATATCAGGTGTCGGGCCGCAAGATCCGGGAAGAGATCGGCTTCGAGCTGAAATACACCATCGAGGACGCGGTGCGCGGTCTGGCCGACGCCATGAAGTCGGGCAAGCTCAAGGATCCGCTGAACAATCCCGACTACTTCAATATCAAGTTGATGCAGCAGGTAAAGCTCACTTAAGAGGGCGCGCCAGGTGCGCATCGGCCTCGACTTCGACAACACCCTGGCCGGCTACGACCGCGTCTTTCGCGACGCGGCCCTGACGGCGGGGTTCGCCGAGGCCGCCCGCGCACCCACCAAGAAGGAGGTGCGCGATCTGGTGCGCCTCTCGGCCGAGGGCGACATCGCCTGGCAGCGGCTTCAGGCCGAGGTCTATGCGAGGCGCATGCCCGAGGCCGAACTGATCGGCGGCGTTGCCGAATTCCTGGCCGAATGCCGCCGCCGCAACTGGACGATCAGCATCGTCAGCCACAAGACCGAAACGGCGCCCTACGATCCCCTGGGCATCAATCTGCGTGACGCGGCGCTGGACTGGATGGAGGCCAAAGGCTTCTTTTCCGCCACCGGATTCGGTCTCGACCGCGCCGACGTTCATTTCCGCGCCACCCGTGCCGAGAAGATCGCCAAGATCGCCGAACTCGATTGTGCCGCCTTCGTCGACGATCTGGAGGAAGTGTTCAACGAGCCGGGCTTTCCCGAGGGCGTGGCCCGCTACCTCTATCACCCCGGCACGCCGCTGCCCCGTGGCGATTTCCTTCCCTTCAGCGATTGGCAAAGCCTTGGCCGAGACCTGCTCCAGCGCCTGGGCTGAACTGGCCGCCCGCCTGGCCCGCATTCCGGTACGCTCCGTCACGCCGGGGGGCCGGGGCGGCAATAACCGTCTCTATCGGGTGGAATGCGAGGATGGCGCGGTCTTCGCGCTGAAATCCTATCCCCGTACCCCCAATGATACCCGCGACCGCCTGGGCGCCGAATTCGCGGCGCTGGCCTTCCTGGCCCGCCACGGCGTGGCCGAGGTTCCGGCGGCACTGGCCCATGAGGGCGACCACGCGCTGTATCAGTGGATCGAGGGCGAGGCGGTAGCCGACCCCACTCCCGCCGATCTGGACGCGGCCATCGCCTTCGCCGCCCGGCTGCATGGGCTGCGGCACGCGGAAGGGGCGGAAAGTCTGGCCTGGGCCTCGGAAGCCTGCACTTCAGGGTCTGAGATGTTGCGGCAGGTGGATCAGCGACTGGCCCGCCTGCGGCAGGTGGCCGCCGATCATGATGGCTTGGCCGAGGTTCTGGACGCCATCGCCGCCGCCATCGAAGCCTGCCGCGCCCGCGCTGCGGCCATCGGTGAACTGGCCAAAGACCAACGCACCCTGTCACCCGCCGATTTCGGCTTTCATAATGCGCTGCGTATGGCTGGCGGCGGTCTGGTCTTCATCGATTTCGAGTATTTCGGCTGGGACGATCCGGTCAAGCTGGCCGCCGAGTTCGATCTTCATCCGGGCATGAGCCTGTCCCCGCCCCTCTCGACGCACTGGCGCGAGGGTATCAAGGCGGTGTATGAGGACGTGCCCGGATTCGCGGCCCGGTGGACGGCTTTGCGGCCGCTGCTGGCGGCGCGCTGGGCGCTGATCGTGCTGAACGAGTTCCTGCCCGAGCGCTGGGCGCGACGGGCGGCGGCGGGAGAGACCGATGCCGGGGCCGCCCGGCTGCGGCAACTGGACAAGGCCCGCATTCTGCTGGGAAAGGTGAGTGAGTGATGAGCCAAGAGTCCGCAATCCGACAGGCGGCACGTCAGGCCGAGGCCCGGCCCCTTGACAACCGCTCGAAACATCTGCGGCGGCTGGTGGTCGAAGGCCTGCTGGGCGGCGGGCGCGGCCATATCGGATCAAGCATGTCGCCCATCGAGATCCTGCGGGTGCTTTATGACGAGGTGATGCGCTTCGATCCGGCCCAGCCCAAATGGACCGGGCGCGACCGCTTCATCCTGTCCAAGGGCCATGGCTGTCTGGCCCAATACGCCCTGCTGGTGGACAAGGGCTTTATCGCCCGCGAGACCCTGGGCACCTTCTGCAAGAAGGACTCCATCCTGGGCGGCCACCCGGAAGCCAACAAGATTCCCGGCGTCGAGGCCTCCACCGGCGCATTGGGCCACGGATTGTCCATCGGCGTCGGCATGGCCCTGGCGGCCAGGGTGCAAAAGCGCGACTCCCGCGTCTTCGTGGTCATGGGCGACGGCGAAATCAACGAGGGCAGCGTCTGGGAAGCGGCCATGAGCGCTGGCAAGCATCGCTTAAGCAATCTGGTGGCCATCGTCGATTACAACAAGATCCAGTCCTACGCCTTCACCGACGAGGTCCAGCCGCTGGATCCCCTGCCGGAGAAATGGGCGGCTTTCGGCTTTGACGCCATCGAGGTGGACGGCCACGACGTCGAGGCGCTGTCCAAGCTGTTCCGCGAGCTGCGCTATGACGGCGACAAGCCCACCGCCATCATCGCCCACACCGTCAAGGGGCGCGGCGTGCCGTTTGCCGAGCACCAGCCGTCCTGGCACCACAAGAACAAGTTCACCGACGAGGAAGTGCGCGCCATTGCCGCCGCGCTGGAGGATGCCTGATGCGCAATACCAGCCTGAATAAGGTCCATGAGCTGGCCCAAAAGGATTCCCGCGTGGTGTTCATCGGCTCCGACCTGGGCGTCGGCACGCTGAAAGCCATGAAGGCCGAGATGCCCGAACGCTTCTTCATGGAAGGCGTCGCCGAGCAGAACGTCATCGGCATGGCCGCCGGAATGGCCATGGACGGCCTGATCCCCTACGTCAACACCATCGCCCCCTTCATCACCCGGCGCTGCTACGAACAAGTGGCGGTGGATGTCTGCGTCCACAACCTGCCGGTCCGCCTCATCGCCAATGGCGGCGGCGTGGTCTATGCGCCCCTGGGCCCGACCCATCTGGCCATCGAGGATTTCGCCATCATGCGGGCCCTGCCCAATATGGCGGTGGTGGCGGTGTCCGATGCCGAGGAGATGAAGCGCCTGATGGATGCTTCCCTCGATTGGAAGGGCCCCATCTATATCCGTCTGGCCAAGGGCGGTGATCCGGTTATTTCCCAGCCCACCGACGACTTCAAGATCGGCAAGGCCATCCTGCGCCGCGAACCCGGCCGGGTGCTGATGGTGTCGACGGGGGCCACCACCGAGCGCTGCCTCAAGGCCGCCGATATCCTGGCCGAAGCGGGCATCACTGCCGGTGTGTTGCACATGCATACGGTCAAGCCGCTGGATTGCGAGGCCTTGAAGGCCCTGGTGCCGGGCCGCGACCTGCTGGTTACGGTGGAAGAGCATCTGCTGGCGGGTGGCCTGGGTTCGGCCATCCTGGAATGCCTGGTGGATTGCGGCGTCACTTTGCCCAAGGTCAAGCGCCTGGGCCTGCCCGATTCCTTCACCAAGGAATACGGCTCGCAGGATTCCATGTTCGAGACCTATGGCCTCAAGGCCGAGCAGATCGCCACGACGGTACGCACCGCGCTGGCCTGAGCCGCTCCTAACGAGAGGAATATCCCGTGCACCTGTTCGTCACCGGCGCCGCCAGCTTCATCGGCAAGGAACTGATTCGGCTGTTGGATCAGCGCGGCATCACCGTCACCGGCATCGATATGGTGCCGGTGGACCGCCCCGACTGTCATGTGGCCGACATCCGCGACACGGACGTGGCCCGGCTGATCCCCGAGGGCTGCGACGCGATCATCCATCTGGCGGCTCTGTCGCGGGACCCCGATTGCCGGGACAAGGCGCATGCCTGTTTCGACGCCAATGTCATGGGGACCCTGAATCTGGCCGAAGCCGGGGACCTGCGTGGGGCCAAGCAGTTCATTTTCGCCTCGAGCGAATGGGTCTATGACAGCTTCCCCCCTGGCCAGGAAAAGACCGAGGACGACGTCATCGACCTCGCCCGCCTGAGTTCGGAATACGCCCTGTCCAAGCTGGTGGCCGAAAACGCCCTGCGCCAGAGGGTGAGCCACGGCCATGCTCCGACGACCTGCCTGCGCTTCGGCATCATTTACGGCCCGCGCCCCGGCAACTGGTCGGCGGTGGAAGCCTTGCTGAACACCGTCGCCAAGGGAGAGACGGTGAAGATCGGCGCCCGCGCCACGGCGCGGCGCTTCATCCATGTCAGTGATATCGCCGAGGCCATTCTGGCTTCGGTCGGCCTGCCCGGCTATGAGATCATCAACATCCAGGGTGCCAGCCTGATCTCCTTGGGCGAGGTGGTGGACTGTTCGGCACGCCTGCTGGGCCGGAGCGTCACCGTGGAAGAGACCAATCCCGCCGAACCCTCCATCCGCTCCGTCTCCGGCGAGAAGGCCGCCCGTCTGTTGGGCTGGCGGCCGCGCATCACCCTGGACCAGGGCCTGAGCGGCATCATCGACTTCCTGGGAATCCCACGCAAATGACCGATGGCCGCGACAATACCGCCGAGGCGCTGGCACGCCAGGTGCTTCGGGTCCGCCTTGCCCAGATGCTGATCAACGAAGCGCTGAAGGCCAAGAAGTTCCGGGTGCCGGTACATCTGGCCCTGGGGCATGAAGCCATCGCCGTGGCGGTTGGAGCCGCCATGGCCGAGGGCGACAGCCTGTTCCTCACCCATCGCAACATCCACTACAACATCGCGCGGGCCACATCCCTGGCCGCCGAGGTGTCCGAACTGGCGCTGCGCCCCGACGGCCTGGCTGGCGGCCGCCTCGGCTCCATGAATATGAGCAATCCCGGACGGGGGCTGATCTATACCTCCAGCATCCTCGGCAATGATTTGTGCGTCGCCGCCGGTGCCGCCATGGCCGAGACGGTTCTGGGCTCGGGCGCGGTGCCTTTCGTGGTCACCGGCGACGGCGCCCTCGAGGAAGGCGTGTTTTTCGAGAGCCTGGAACTGGCCCGCAGCGGCGACGCCCCCCTGGTTGTGGTGGTGGAAAACAACGGCTGGTCCTTGGCCACCCGCATCGAGGAACGGCGTTGCCCCATCCATGTGGACCGGGTGGCCGCCGCTTTCGACCTGCCCTATGGCCGGTTGAGCGGCAACGACGTCGCCACCTACGCCGCCGAGCTGATCCGTCTGCGCGGCGAGGCACTGGCCCGGCGCCGCCCGGTGGTGGTCGAAGTGGATCTGGCCACCTTGGGCGACTGGCTGATGCCGCACCCGGATTTTCCCGCCGGAAAGTACATCAACTACCACCACGGAGCCGCCCCCGAGGTAACGCCCAGCGACTGGCCGGTCATCCGCGATAATGCCGAGGACCCGGTCTTCGTCTTGACGCAGCGCCACGATGCCGACTGGCTCAGGGGCCAATCCGCCGCCCTGCTGACCTCGCTCAGGGAGGAACTGGCGTGAACTATATCGGCTATGTCAACGGCCTGATCCGGGCCAAAATCGCCGCGACCCCCCGGCTGGTCACCTATGGCCAGAACATCACCGCCGGTTCGTGCCTGTCGGGTCTGACCCGCGGCCTGACCTGTGGCCCGGACGGGCGGATCATCGATACCCCCAATGTGGAAAACACCCTGGTCGGCGCCGGGTTCGGCATGATGCTGCGAGGCATCAACGCCATCTATTTCATGAAGCAGCAGGATTTTCTGCTGCTGGGCCTCGATCATCTGGTCAATACCTATAATCTGGTGCGGCGGACCGATCCCACCGCCTCGTTCTCGGTGGTCAGCATCATCGTCGACAGCGGATTCGAGGGGCCGCAATCCAGCCTCAACAATTTCAGCGACTTCTGCTCCATGGCCCACCTGCCGGGCTACGCCATCACCAATCGCCACGATGCCGATCTTGTGATCGGCCGCCATCTGGTGGCACCGGGTTGCCGCCTGATCGGGGTATCCCAGCGCTTGTTCGGCACCGAACTGCTGGGCGAGGACCTGACGGCGAGCCCCGATCGGTCCGGCGACATTCTCCGCTATGCCGAGGGCAACGACGCCACCGTCGTCGCCTTCAACTTCGCCTTTCCCCAGGCCCAAGGACTGTGGGCCTCCCTGGGCCTGGGCGGCCGCAAGTCCTCGCTGTTCTCGGTGCCCGCCATCCTGCCGACCGATTGGGATCTGATCCTGGCCGATCTGGCCCGGACGCGGCGGCTGGTGATCATCGACGATTCCAAGAGCGAAAACCGCAGCAGCGACCGGCTGCTGCTGGAGGCCTATCGCAGCCTCGGCGACATCAAGGTGTCGCGGGTCTGCCGGGACTTCACCCTGGACATGCTCTCGCCCAATCCCGACATGCTGGCGGTCGAGCCCGGCCGAGTTCTGGCCGAGCTAGGCCTTGCGTAGCGGCAGGGCGTATCGAAGGTTTGACCCTGATCGCCTGGACGTGTAATCACTGCCGAGCAATGCGGCGTTCCCGATCAGGGGCCGCCAACTACCGAAAGAGAGTTCGCGAATGTCTGAGCGCATCCTGATCACGGGCATCACCGGCTTTGTGGGTTCGCACCTTGCGGATTACGTCTTATCCCTGGACGGCAAGTATCAGGTGATCGGCACCAAGCGCTGGCATCTGTCGCGCATGGACAATGTCCGCCACATCCAGGACCGCATCACCTGGATCGATTGCGATCTGACCGATCCCATCTCGACGCGCGAGATGATGAACATCGCCAAGCCCGACCGTATCTTCCACTGTGCCGCCGAAAGCTTCGTCAGCCCGTCGTGGAAGAATCCGCAGCGCTACATGGCGATGAACTACAACGCCACCGTCAATCTTCTGGACTGGCTGCATCAGAACAAGTCGAGCGCACCCTTCCATATCCCCGGTTCGGGTGAGGAATACGGCGACATCCCCGAGGACAAGCTGCCCATCACCCCGGAAACCGTGCTGCTGCCGGTCAATCCTTACGCGGTGACCAAGATCGCCCAGGATCTGATCGGCTTCGTCTACCACAAGTCCTACGGCATCAACGTCATCCGCACCCGCGCCTTCAATCACGAAGGGCCGCGCCGCGACAAGGTGTTCGGCATTCCGTGGTATGCCTATCAGGTAGCCATGGTCGAGGCTGGCAAGATGGACCCGCTGCTGAAGGTCGGCCATATCGACGACCGACGCAACTTCACCCATGTCCGCGACATGGTCGAGGCCTATTGGATCGCCAGCACCAAGTGCCGGCCGGGCGAGCTGTATCTGGTCGGGTCCGAGGCCCCGGAAACCATCTACACCTTCCGCCAGGCCCTCGAGATGCTGATCGGCATGTCCACGGTCAAGGGCATCCGCCACGAGACCGACCCCCAGTATGTGCGCCCGACCCAGGTGCCCCGCCTGATCGCCGACACCAAGAAATTCCGCGACGACACCGGCTGGGAACCGAAGATTTCGTTCCAAACCATTCTGTCCGAAACGCTCGACTACTGGCGCGAGCGCGTCCGTCTCGGCACCGCCTGAGGAAAGCGAACGATGAGCACTCCCCGTATCGACGGCATCAAGGGCAACTGGATCGAGGGCGTCACCGTGACTCCCATGCGCCGCATCTGCGACGAGCGCGGCAAGATCATGCACCTGATGAAGAAGACCGACCCGCAATTCACCGAATTCGGCGAGGTCTACATCTCCTCGGGCTATCCCGGCATCGTCAAGGCCTGGCATATCCACAAGGAAATGACCCTCAACAACACCTGCATCGTCGGCATGATGAAGCTGGTGTTGTTCGATGGCCGCGACGGCTCGCCGACCAAGGGCAACCTGATGGAATGCTTCATGGGCGAGGATAACTACATCCAGGTCAAGATTCCGCCGGGCATCAGCAACGGCTACAAGGCCTATGGCGACAAGCTGGCCATGCTGGTCAATTGCGCCTCCATGCCCCACGATCCCAACGAGCTGATCTATATCGATCCCTTCAATAACGACATTCCCTATAATTGGGATGTGAAGCACGGTTGATGGCGGACAGGGTGGACCGACCGCGACAGGCGGTTATTCTTGCTGGGGGTCAGGGGACGCGGCTGCGCCCCCTGACCGACCACACGCCCAAACCGATGATTCCCTTTCATGACCGGCCCTTCGCCGAATATCTGGTCGAGATGCTGCGCGGCCAGGGGTTCCGCCGTATTCTCTTCCTGTTGGGCTATCTCCCCGACAAGGTGACGGAGCATTTCGGCGACGGCTCGCGCTTTGGCGTCGAGATCGAGTACGCCGTCTCTCCGGTCGAGGACGAGACCGGCACCCGGTTGCGCCGGGTCAAGGACCGTCTCGACGACATCTTCGTCCTGCTCTATTGCGACAATTACTGGCCCATGCCCTTCGCGGCCATGTGGGAACGGTATTGCCGCCTGGGCGTCGAGGCCATGGTCACCGTTTACCGCAACCGCGACGGCTATACCCGCGACAATCTGCGGGTGGATGACGACGGCCTGCTGGCCCTTTACGACAAGTCGCGCACAGCGCCTGGTCTGGCTGGCGTCGATATCGGCTTTTTCATTCTGACCCGCGCGGTCATCGACCTCATTCCCGAGGGCGGCAATCCCTCCTTCGAGAAGTCGGTCTATCCCGTGCTGGTGGAACGCAGGCAGTTGGCCGCGTTCGAGACCGACCATCGCTATTACAGCGTCGGCAGCCATGAGCGCCTGCCCCTGACCGAGGCCTTCCTGGCCCGCAACAAGACGGTGCTGCTCGACCGCGACGGCACCTTGAACCTTCGCATGCCGAGGGCCGAATACGTCCGCTCCTGGGCCGACTGGCAGTGGCTGCCTGGCGCCCGTGAGGCCCTGGCGGAACTGGCGCGCGCCGATTATCGCATCATCTTGATCACTAACCAGCCCGGCCTGGCCCGCGGCGCCCTGGATCAGGCGGCTCTGGATGCCATCCATGGGCGCATGATCGAGGAAACGCAAGCCGCTGGCGGGCGAATCGATCACATCTATTACTGCCCGCATAATTGGGACGAGGGCTGTGATTGCCGCAAGCCGCGGCCCGGCATGCTATTCCAAGCGCAGCGCGACTTTCATCTGGACCTGTCGCGGGTGACCTTCATTGGCGACGACGACCGGGACGGAGAGGCGGCCCAAGCGGCAGGCGCGCCCTTCCTTCAGGTGACCGAGAGCTATAGTCTGCTCGACGCCGTCCACGATCTGCTTGCGGCCGATCACTCGAATCCGGTGACTGGAAAATGCCCAGACTGAGCAACACGCCCCGAATCGTGATGACCGCCGTGCCCCTGCGCCTGTCCTTCGCGGGCGGAGGTACCGACATCGCCGATTACTATCTCAAGGAAGGCGGGGCCGTTCTCAGCACCACCATCGATAAATTCGTCTATGTCACGGTCAAGCAGCATGGAACGCTGTACCGCGAGCCCTATCGGCTCAACTATTACAACGCGGAGCATGCCCCCGATCTCGACAGCATCCGCAACGACATCATGCGCGAATGCCTGCGCCTGGTGCCGGTGGAGCCGCCGCTTTACGTCAGCACCGTGGCCGACGTTCCGTCATCTTCGGGGCTTGGCTCGTCCAGTTCCTTCGCGGTTGGGCTGCTGCATGCTCTGCATGTCATGCGCGGCGACCGGGTATCGCTGGGCCAACTGGCGGAAGAGGCCTGCCATATCGAGATCAACGTCCTGAAGCAGCCCATCGGCAAGCAGGACCAGTATGCGGCGGCGTTCGGCGGCATGAACTGCATGCGGTTCGAGACCGACGGCCGGGTGGTGTTGGAGCCCCAGGTGATCTCCGCCGAGAAGATCCGCACCCTATTCGACCACCTGATGCTGTTTTGGACCAACACCACCCGCTCGGCCACCGAGATTTTGACCAAGCAGCGCCAGGCCATCGACGAGCGCATGGCCAATCTGCGCGCCATCAAGGGCCATTGCGAAGAGGTCCGCCGCCTGCTCAACGGCGATTTCAACCCCGCCGCCCTGGGTGAAGTGCTGGACCAGACCTGGCAGCAAAAGCGCAGCATCACCGACGCCATCAGCAACGGCCAGATCGACCAGTGGTATGACGCCGCCATGGCGGCGGGTGCGACCGGCGGCAAGATCGCCGGGGCTGGCGGCGGCGGCTTCCTGCTGCTGATCGTGCCGCCCGAGCGGCAACCGGCTGTGGCCGAGGCGCTGGCCGAACTCGACCGCCTGCCGGTCCGCTACGAAGCCTCCGGCACCCGCGTCCTCATTCCCCTGGGACATTGATCATGACCAAGTCGTTCCTGCTGACCGGCGGCGCCGGCCATCTCGGCAGCCTGCTGGCCCGCCGTCTCGCCGATCAGGGGCACCGAGTGTTTTCGCTGGTGCGCCGGGGCGGCCATGCCCTGCGGCTGGAGGATCTGGGCGATCGCATCACCCGGCTGGAAGCCGACGTCTCCGATGCCGCCTCTCTCAAGGCGGCGGTCGAGGCGGCCCGGCCCGACGTGGTCTTTCACCTGTCCAGTTCGGTGTTCAACCCGCCGCCGACCCTGGCAACCCATCTGTCGACCAATGTGTCGGGCGCCGCCAATCTGATCGAAGCGCTGGAAGCCCTGCCCCGTACCCAGATCATCTATGCCAGCACCGCCGCCATCTACGGCAACGCCAACCGTGCCCCCGAGGATCAGGCGCCGGCCCCCGCCACCTGGCTGGGGGCCAGCAAGGCATCCGCCTCGCTGCTGTTCGCCGCCCATGCCCGCATGACCGGCAGGCCCATCACCGAGTTCCGTATCTACACCCCTTTCGGCCCCTGGGAGCGCATCACCCGGCTGATCCCCCAGATCATCTTCTCGGCGCTGGACGGCAAGCCCATCCGCACCACCGAGGGCCGTCAGACCCGCGATTATCTCTATGCCGACGATCTGATCGATCTGCTGGAGCTGGCGGTGGACAAGCCCCGGGACGGCTGGCGCGCCTATAATGCCGGAGCGGGCGAAGGCGTGCCGGTGCGCACCATCGTCTCGACGGTGCTGGAGCTGATGGGCAATCCGGTGGAAGGGCTGTTCGGCGCCATTCCCACCCGCCCCGACGAGATCATGGAGATGACCGCCGACATCTCGCGCGCCAAGGCCGAATTCGGCTGGCAGCCCACCACTTCCCTCAGGGAAGGATTGACGCGCACAGTCGGCTGGTTTACCACCAATGCCGATTTGGCGCGCCGCCTGACCTGACGTGAGAAAGCTTTCCGATGACCGTTTGCATCGCCTGCGGTTCGACCAAGGTCGAACCCTTCCTGGACCTGCACGAAACCACCCTGGCCAATAAGTTCCTGGCCCCCGAGGAAATCGGGGCGGTGGAGCCCCGCCATCCCCTGGTGGTCGGCTTCTGCCCCGAATGCAGTCATGTGCAGCTGACCCATCTGGTGCCGCCTGCGGCGATGTTCGAGGATTACCTCTACATCTCCTCGCTGTCCAAGACCCTGGTCGGCCACCTGCACGGACTGGCCGCCACGGTGATCGAACGCTTCAAGCTGGGCGCCGACGATCTGTTCATCGACGTGGGCTGCAACGACGGCACCTTGCTGTCGGAGGCCAAGCGGCGCGGCGTGCGCATCCTGGGCATCGATCCGGCCAAGAATCTGGCGCCGCTGGCCAAGAAGAACGGAGTCGATACCCTGGTCGCCTTCTTCGGCACCGAAACCGCCGCCAAGGTGGTGGCCGAGCACGGCAAGGCCTCGGTGGTCACCGCCACCAACGTCTTCCCGCATATTCCGGTGCTGGACGATCTGGTCAAGGGTCTGGACGTGGTGCTCAAGCCCGGCGGCGTGTTTGTCGCCGAAGCCCATTACCTGGGCGACCTGCTCGACGCCTGCGCCTTCGACACCGTTTATCACGAGCACTGCTCGTACTGGTCGCTGCACGCCGCCCAATACATGTTCCAGCGCCATGGCTTCGAAGTGGTGGACATCCAGCGCCTGCCCATCCATCACGGCCAGTTGCGCCTGTTCGCCATGCGCAAGGGCGAGGGTCAGCCCACCGCCGCCGTCGCCACCCTGCTGGCCGAAGAGGTCAAGCGCGGCATGACCGGCATCGAGTGCTATCGCGCCTTCGCCAAGCGGGTCGAGGCCATTCGCGAAGAGCTGCACGCCGCCTTCGCCGGTTTCAAGGCGGCTGGCAAAACCGTGGTGGGCTATGGCGCCCCGGCCAAGGGCAACACCCTGCTCAGCTATATCGGCTTCGGTCCCGAGCAGTTGGCCTATATCGCCGACAAGAGCCCTTTGAAGCAAGGCCGCGTCACCCCCGGCACCCATATTCCAGTGGTGGGGCCCGAGCGCCTGCTGGCCGACCAGCCCGATTACGTCTTGCTTCTGGCCTGGAACTTCGCCGATGAAATCCTGGTGGAGCAGGCCGAGTACCGCGCCCGCGGCGGCAAGTTCATCCTGCCGGTGCCGGAGGTCAAGATCGTCTGATGCGCATCACCGAACGGGCGATCAAGGGGATCTTCGACGTCGAGCTTGATCCGGCCGCCGATCATCGCGGCTGGTTGATCAAGCCCTTCGACGCCCGCCCGTTCGCAGCCGCCGGTTTGACGGCCGAGTGGCGGCAGGTGATCGTCCAGTTCACCGAGCATAAGAACACCCTGAAGGGTCTCCACCATCAGGCGGAGCCCTTTCTGGAGGCCAAGCTGATCGCCCCCATCGAGGGGCGTTGCTTCTGGGTGTCGGTGGATCTGCGCCATGAAAGCCCGACATTCGGCCAATGGGGCGGTGCCGTTCTCGATGCCGACAAGCGCAATTCGCTCTACGTTTCCCGTGGCTTCGCCCATGGCTGCCTGACGCTGAGCGACCACGTCAATCTTCTCATCTGCGCCGATAACGACTATTCGCCCGACCACGGTGTCAGCATCGCCTGGAACGACCCGACCTTCGCCATCGACTGGCCGCTGCTGGCCGACACCGAGGTGGTGATGAAGGCGGAACATCGTGATGCCCCGCCTTTCGCCGCCGTTCGGGGCAAACTCGGCCTTTGACCCAAGGGGGTTCATCCCATGGCCCAGACGACCACCGGCCTTCGCGCCATTCTCAGCCAGCCCTGGGCGTATGAGCTGCTGCAGACCCTGCTGGGAACCGGCCATATGCGCCGCGTGTTCATCAAGGATTATGTCCGCCCCTTCGCTGGCGCCCGTATTCTTGATCTCGGTTGCGGTCCGGCAAGCCTGATCGAAATGCTGCCGCGCGACATCGATTACACCGGTATCGATCTGTCCCCGGATTATATCGCCAGCGCCAAGGCCAATTACGGCGACAGGGGGCGGTTCCAGGTGATGGATGCGGCCTCGCTCTGCGCCACCGGCGAGACCTTCGACATCATCTATTCCTTCGGAATGCTGCACCACATCGACGATGATCGTTGCCGCCACGTCTTCGAAATGGCCTCGGCCATGTTGAAGCCCGGTGGCCGTTACATCACCTTTGATCCCTGCTATGCCGAGGGCCAGCACTGGTTCGCGCGCAAGATCGGCGATTGGGACCGTGGCGATGCGGTGCGTACTCCGGATGCCTATATGACCCTGGCCACCTCGGCCTTCACCAAGGTCGATCACGCCGTTCGCCACGATCTCTGGTTCCTGCCAGTGAGCGTGCATCTGATGGAATGCCACAAGCAATGACCAGCTCCGCCCGCAAGCTCATCAGCATCATCGTCCCGGTCTATAATGAGCAGGAGGTCCTGCCGATCTTCTTCGAGCGCCTGCAAAAGGCGGTAGCGCCAGCGCGCGAACGCTACGACATCGAATTCATTTTCACCAACAACTGCTCCACCGACCGCACCCGTGAGTTGATCCTGGGCTGGCGCGAAAGCGATCCCAACATCCATCTGATCACCCTGACCCGCAATTTCGGCTATGTGGCTTCGGTGCTGTCGGGCCTCACCCATGCCCGCGGCGATGCGGTGATCAACATCGATTCCGATGGCGAGGACCCGCCGGAACTGATCGCCCGTTTCATCGAGGGATGGGAAGAAGGTTACGACGTGGTCTATGGCCTGCGCGACAAGCGGGCGGAACCCGATATTCTGGTCAAGGGGCGCAAGGCGTTTTATCGCTTCACTCGACTGATCGCCGACAACGACTTCATTCTCGACATGGCGGAATTCCTGCTGATGACCCGCAGAGTCCGCGATGAAGTCATCAAGATCGCCAACTCCTTTCCGTTCATCCGCAACGACATCGCCTATGTTGGCTTCAGCCGCAAGGGCATTCCCTATACCCGCGAACCCCGCATCGCGGGCCAGACCCATTACAATGCGCTGTCGCTGTTCGCCGGTGCCGTCGCATTCATCCTGACCGCTTCAACCTTCCCGCTCCGGGTCGTGGGCTATGTCGGTGTACCTTTGCTTCTCGTCAATATGATCTGCCTGCTTGCCGGTCTGGTCTCGCCCTGGGGACCGGGCGCTTCCGGCGCCCTGGCCATCGCCAATCAGAGCTTGCTGGTCTATGCCGTGATTTTCCTCTCCATCTACATGGCTCGGATTTATAAGAACGGCATGATGCGTCCGACTTTCATCATCGACTGGGAACGCACCACCGTTTCGCCGCGAGGGCGTGAAGCGCCCACCTCCGGCGGCGTGTGACCCCGGCTCATCGGCACTCCATCCGAGAGATAGCGTTATGCAGTGGTTCGAAAATCCCCTCTTCAGCGAACGGGTCGAATTCCTGGAATCAAGCCAGTACTGGCCGGCGGAGCGCCACGCCGTCTATCAGCTGCGCTCGCTCAGACGCCTGGTCCACCACGTCGCCGCCCATGTCCCGTTCTACCGCGACTTCATGGCAGCCTCGGGAATCCGCCCCGAGGACATCCTCTCCATCGAGGATATCAAGCGCTTTCCCATCATCGACAAGAAAGTGATCCAGGCCCAGCCGGAGGCCTTCCTCGCCGATGGCAGCGACCGCGCCACCTTGCTCCACCGCACCACCGGAGGCAGCACCGGCACGCCGCTCACCGTGTGGTTCGACGGCGACCTTCTGGCCCGCGATAAGGCCAATACCGAACATTACATGCGGGCCATCGGCCTCGACATTTTCACCTGGAAGTCCATCCGGCTCTACGGTGACAAGATCGATCCCGAGATCACCGATACCGGGCGCTATTGGAAGCTGGTGGACGGCCGCAGGCTGGTGATGTCGTGCTATCACATCACCCACGAAACCGCGCCGGCCTACGTGGCCGAGCTCAACCGTTTCCGCCCGCGCTACATCCATACCCGGCCGTCCTCGATCCTGCCCCTGGCCAAGTACATCTTGCAAGACGGTCTGGCGCTCGATCCCATCCGCACCATCGTCAGTGACGGCGAGTATCTCACCGACGGCCAGCGCGCCGTCATCGAGCGCGCCTTCCAGGGACGGCTCTACAACATCTACGGCCATACCGAGGCCTGCGTTGTCGGCCATCCCTGCCATCATTCCGACGGGCTGCACCTGATGCCCCAGGTGGGCGTCACCGAGTTGCTGGACGAGCAGGGACGGGACGTCACCGAGCCCGGCGGACGCGGCGAACTGGTGGTCACCGGCTTCAACAACCCGGTGATGCCGCTGATCCGCTACCGCACCGGCGACGTCGCCTATCTGGGCGAAGGTGGTTGCCGCTGCGGCCGCCACTATCAAATGCTGAAGGGCATCGAGGGCCGACTGCAGGATTATGTCATAGATGCCGCTGGCAACCCGACTCCACTGGCACCCGCCGTGTTCAATTACAACGACATGGACTGGAAGGGCATCAAGGAGTTCAAGGTCATCCAGGACACGCCCGGCGAATTGACCATCCTGATCGTCCTCGAAGCCGAGTTGGCCGCCGATCCCGCTGGCTCCAAGGCCGTGCTGGAGCAGCGTATCGGCGCCATCCTGGCCGGATTCCGTATTTCTATTACCCTGGTCGACGACATTCCCAAGACCAAGATCGGAAAGCACCGCTATCTTGATCAGCGTCTGGACGTGAAAGAGCTGGTATCGTTCCGATGACCAAGCCCCGCCGCATCTGCGTGATTACCGGGTCACGGGCCGATTACGGTCTGCAGTCCCGGTTGATCCAGCTGTTGGCGGATGACCCTCGGACCGAACCCCGCCTGATTGTGACCGGCAGCCATCTGGTGGCGGATTTCGGACTGACCGTGGGCGAGATCGAGGCCGACGGCGTCGCCATCGCCGAACGGGTTGAGTGCGTGCAGGCCGACGATAGTGGCCTGGGCATGGCCAAGTCGCTGGGTTTGGCGGTGATCGGTCTGGCCGAAGCCCTGGGGCGGCAAAAGCCCGACCTGGTCGTGGTTTTCGGCGATCGGTACGAGATGCTGGCCGCAGCCAGTGCCGCCATGGCGCTCAGGCTGCCTCTCGCCCATATCGCGGGAGGTCAATTGACCGAAGGCGCGGTGGACGATGCCATCCGCCACGCCATCACCAAGCTGGCCCATCTGCACTTCACCGCCATCGAACCCTACCGCCGCCGCATCCTGCAACTGGGCGAGGCGCCGGAGCGGGTGTTCACCGTCGGCTCCACCGGCCTCGACGCCATCCGCCTGCGCCCGCGCCTTGGCCGCGCCGAAGTCGAGGCCCGGCTGGGCATGACCCTGGGTGAGCGCTCGCTGATGGTCACCTTCCATCCCGAGACCCTGTCGCCGTTGCCGCCCGAAGCCCAGATCACCGAGATGCTGAGCGCCTTGGGCGGGCTCGACGACGATGTCCGCCTGATCTTCACCATGGCCAATGCCGATGCCGGCGGCCGCGCCATCACCCGGGCGGTGGAGGAGTTCGTCGCCAGGCGTCCCGGTCGTTCCGTCTTGGTGGCTTCCCTCGGGCAGCAGGGCTATCTTTCCGCCCTGGCCCAGGTCCAAGGCGTGGTGGGCAATTCCTCGTCGGGGCTGATCGAGGTGCCGTCCTTCGGCATCGGCACCGTCAATATCGGTGATCGCCAGAAGGGGCGCCTGCGCGCCGCCAGCATCATCGATTGCCCCATCCTCGCCGAGTCCATCGCCGACGCCCTGACCCGGCTGCTGTCGCCCGAATTCCAGGCCATGGCACGGAGCGTGGTTAATCCGTTCGGTGATGGCCATGCCTCGGAGCGGATCTTGGACGTACTCGCCGCACACCCCCTGGACGGCCTCATCCGCAAAGGCTTCGTGGACCTGCCATGACCCAGATTCTGCCCTATGCCCAGCCGGGCCGCGCCTTCATCATCGCCGAAGCTGGTGTCAACCACGACGGCGATATCCAACGGGCCAAGCGTCTGATCGACGTGGCGGCCGAAGCCCAGGCCGACGCGGTCAAGTTCCAGACTTGGCGCCCAGGCGAGATCACCGGCCGCTTCGCCTACAAGGTCAATTATCTCGAAGCCACCACCGAGCAGGCGGAAAGCCGCTATGAACTGTCGTGCCGTCTGGCCCTGCCCTATCCGGTGTTCCGGGAACTGAAAAGCCATTGCGAGGCACGGGGAATTTTGTTCCTGTCCACCCCGGACGGTTTTGACAGTCTGGCCTTTCTGGTCGGCGAATTGGACATGCCCATCGTCAAGATCGGCTCCACCGAGGTCACCCACCCCCAATATCTGGAAGCCATCGGCCGGACTGGCCGCCCGGCCATCCTGTCCACCGGACTGTCCACTCTGGGCGAGGTGGAAAAGGCGGTGGCGGCGCTGCGCCGTGGCGGGGTCGGGCCTCTGGCCCTGCTTCATTGCACCTCGGAATATCCCGCCCCCGATTCTCAGATGAATCTGCGGGCCATGACCACCCTGGGCCGAGCCTTCGGCCTGCCGGTGGGACTATCCGACCATTCCCTGGGGGGAGAGGCGGCCCTGGCCGCCATCGCGTTAGGCGCGGTGATCATCGAGAAGCACTTCACCCTGGACCGCTCGCTGCCCGGCCCCGATCACCAAGCCTCGCTCGATCCCCAGGGGCTGGCCGCCTTCGTCGCCGCCATCCGCCGGGTCGAGGCCATGCTGGGCGACCAAATCAAACGGCCGACCGCTACCGAACTGGCCAATATGAACGGGATCCGCCGGGGGGTGGTCGCGGCCCGTAATCTTGCCGCCGGAACCATTCTCGACACCACGATGCTGGTCTGCAAACGCCCCGGCGGCGGCATCGAACCCGAAGATCTCGACCGCTTGGCCGGCTTTACCCTCCGCCGCGATCTGGCGGAAGACGAGCCGTTGTCCTGGGACGACGTAAAATGACCTCCACCGCCGTCACCGATACGGCGGCCTGGACCGTTTTGCTGAAGCGACTGGATGCTTTCGGCCTCGACGACATCTATTTCCGTCCGGCCTATGCCGCGCTTTACGCCCGGCCGGGCGACTCGATCGAGGCCTTCACCTTCGAGCACGATGATCAGATCTTCCTGTTGCCCTGGGTGGTTCGGGCCATCGAGACCGACACACCGGGAGGACCCGCCTTCGATTTCGAAACCCCCTACGGCTATGGCGGCCCACTCAGCACCAGCGACGACCCCGCCTTCATCACCGCCGCGTGGGAGGCTTTGACCGAGCATTGCCGCCAGCGGGGTATCATCTGCGGATTCTTGCGTTTCCATCCTCTGCTGGATAACCATCGCTGGGCCGATCCCTCCCTGGTTGGTGTGGTGGATGACCGCCAGACCGTCGTCCTGAGCCTGGGTCAATCCCCGGAAAGCGTAACCACCGCCTATGCCCGCGAGACCCGAAACAAGGTGCGCAAGGCGGAAAAGACCGGTGTCAATGTCGCGGTTCGCACCGATTGCAACGGGCTCGAACGCTTCGCCCACCTCTATGCGGAGCATATGGCCGAATTGGGTGCCCACGAGGACTACCTTTTTGGCGAAGACTATTTCAATGCCATTCAGACTTTGGGGGATGGCAATTGGCGGGTCTATCTGGCCCAGTACGACGGAATGGACATTGGCGGCGCCCTGGTGCTGCTGTCACGGCGCTTCGCCCATTACCATCTGTCATCGTCATTGCGGGCCCATGCCGCCCTGGCGCCCAACAACCTGCTTCGTCACGCGGTGACCATGGACCTTCTGAACAGCGGCCGGGAGCGCCTGCATTACGGTGGAGGCCTCAGCGGCGACCCGGCCGACAGCCTGCTCCGCTTCAAAGCTGGCTATTCCCCCGAACGGGCCTGCTTTCGCTTCGGCACCTTCATTGCCGACGGCGCACGCCATGAGGCGATCCGCGCCGAATGGTCGCTGCGCTTTCCCCATCTGGTGGAACGGTTCGGCCGCCGCCTTTTGTGCTACAGGTATCGGACATGATCGACGGTCTTTCGGTTCTGGCGCTGATCACCGCGCGGGGTGGCTCCAAGGGGCTGCCGGGCAAGAATGTCCGACCGCTGGCGGGCCGGCCCCTGGTGGCCTGGAGCGTGGCGCAGGCGCGGGCCTCGGCCCTGGTCGACCGGGTGGTGATCTCGTCCGACGATCCCGAGATCGTCCAGGCCGCCACGGCCGCGGGCTGCGAGGCGCCGTTCATACGCCCCGCGGAGCTGGCCTCGGACACCGCCTCTTCGGTTGAGGTGGCTGTTCATGCCCTGGAGGCCATCGATGGCGCATATGACATCCTGGTGCTCTTGCAGCCCACATCGCCGCTCCGTCATACCGCCGATATCGACGCCTGCCTGCGCCAGCTGGTGGACAACCGGGCGCCGTCCTGCGTCTCGGTGTGCGAAGCGGCCAAATCGCCATGGTGGATGCTGCGCATGGATGAGGCCGGTACCCTGACCCGATTGCTCGAGCCGCTGGATGCCAGCCGGCGTCAGGACCTGCCCAAGGTGTTCGTCGCCAACGGCGCCGTTTATGCCGTCCGCGTTCCCTGGTTGCTGGAGCAGCGGAAATTTCTCGGCGAGGGCAGCGTCGGCCATGTCATGCCCGCTGAGCGTTCGGTGGATATCGATACCGCCCTGGATTTCCGCCTGGCCGAACTGCTTGCCGCCGAGTCCCTTCCGAAGTCCTCCGGAAATGACGGAGAATCGCCATGACCCGACCCGATCGCTGCCTGATCTGCGGCGCACCCGATGCGCAACTGCTCCTGGCCGCCGACCAGCCTGATTCCTACGAAAGACGGGTCGGGGTGACGGAGGATGGCTTTGCCCGCGCCTGGGTTCGCTGTACCGGCTGTGGCTTTCATTATTCGCGTTATTCCCGCGATCCTCAGATCCTGGACCGCCTCTACGAGGATGGCTATCGCGATGCCGCCGCCGCCTGGCGCGGCGCCACCACCGAAGAGGTCTTCCGCAAGGTCATCGCCCTGCCCGACGACCAGTCCGAGACCCGCGCCCGTATCCGCTGGATCAAGCAGGGCATCGCCCAGGCCCAAGGGGCCGACCTGATCCACTGGCCGGCCGCGCCATGGCGCATGGTCGATGTGGGCGGCGCCACCGGCATCATGGCCTACGAGTTCCGCGATTCCCAATGGCTGCCCCATGTGGTCGATCCGGCGCCCGAAGGCCGCTTCGTCGAAGCCTACGGCATCCCTTATATCCAAGCTCCTTTCCGGGCCGGTCTGCTGGACGCGCCGGTGCAGATGGCCAGCCTTGTCTATGTGCTTGAACATCTGCGCGACCCGGAACAGGCGCTGCGCGATGTCGCCTCGGGCCTGGCACCCGACGGTCTGGTCTTCATCGAAGTGCCCGACGCCCTGGCCTTTGGCCGCAAACCGGCCGAGGACGATATCTTCAATTCCTGCCATTTGTGGCTGTTCGACCCGGTCAGCCTGCTGGCGCTGCTGGCCCGGACCGGTTTCGAGGCACTGCAACTGGCGAGAATCCGCACCATTCGCGGCCACTACACCCTGATGGTCCTGGCCAAGGCCTCGGCTTGAGGCCGATTTTGGTGACATTTTCGGAAAATCTCGCTAGTGTACGCCGCGTTTTCCTGGGCGCCTCTTCCGTGCGCCACCCTCGATGTACTGAAAACCGCGCAGAGTGACAGAATCGATCATACCTTCGCTGCGGCATAAGCGGGTCCTGGTGACAGGCGCAGGGTCGGGGATCGGAGCGGCCATCGCCAGTGCCTTCGGTCGTCAGGGAGCGCTGGTCGGGCTGCATCACCGGGGAGAGCCCGACAAGGTGCTGGCCGTCGCCGCCGAGATCGAGGCCTCTGGCTCGCGCGCCCTGTGCTTCAAGGCTGATTTGGCCGATCCGACCCAGGTCACCCGTCTGGGCCGCGAATTCCTGGAGGCCGTCGGCGGAATCGATATCCTGGTCAACAATGCCGGAGGGATCGGAGATTACCCGGACTTCCTGGATCTGACCGAGGAATCCTGGAACCAGGCCATGACCGTCAACGCTCAGGCCCCTCTATGGCTGATTCGGGCCGTCTGGCCTGCCATGGTCGAGGCCCGGTCGGGACGCATTATCAACATCAGTTCCGCCGCGGTGGGATATGGCGGCAGCGTCAACGGAATCCACTATGTGGCGGCAAAGGCAGCCCTGGAAACCATGAGCCTGACCCTGGCCAAGGAAGGTGCCCGGCACAACATCCTGGTCAACGTCGTCCGGCCGGGACTGACCGATACCGGCAATTACCGCAAGATCGCTGGCTATACCGAGGAACGCTACGCCAAACGCACGGCGCTGGTCCCCTTGGGCCGGGCTGGACGCCCCGACGAGATCGCCGCCATGGTGACCCATTTGGCGTCTGGTGACGGCGGCTTCATCACCGGCCAGATCATCGCCGTGGCCGGGGGAGATTGACATGACGGACTCGGCCTGCGCCAAGAAATCGGCGGCAAACCCTTGGCAAAGCCACCATCAGGGACCATCTGCCGATTTTACCAAGGTCTGGACGGGGCTGGACCAGAAAAGAACCGATCAGTGGTTGGAGTTCTGGTAATTTGCGATCAATTCGCATTATAAAGTTCGGCCAATATCTCCGGCCAAGTCTGCGCCTCCCCACGCGCATTGAAGTTCCCGGACTTTCCGCCGCCACCCGGAAAGCTCCCTGAAAGGAAGGGCAAGCCTATGACCTATCCCGTCGTTCTGGTCAATGTATCGCGCAATACCAATGCAATCTCGTTCCCCATGGGGTTGAGCGTGGTTGCGAACGCCCTGCTGCACCACGACATCACGCCCCAGATCATCGACCTGATCCCGGTCATGCCCGACCAGCGAATCGACTACTTTTTGCGCACCATGCCGAAGGAGCCCGCCATTTACGGCTTCAGCATGATGATCGGCAATTTCCACCTTGATCATGCCGAGCATTATGCCCGCCTGATCAAGGAGCACAGCCCCGACAGCATCGTGGTCTATGGCGGATCACTGCCCTCGTCGGTCCCCGAACTGCTGGTCGAAAACTGCGAGTGCGACTTTGTCATCCATGGCGAGGGCGAGGTGGTGTTCCCGGCCTTCGTCAAGGCCCTGCGCGAGGGGGAGAGCTTCCCCGAAGGTCCCGGCATCTTTTACAAGGGCGCCGACGGTCAAGTGGTCGGCACAAAGGCCAAGCGCATGCGCCGGCTTGATCACCTTTCGCGCCAGAATTACAGCCTGTTCGACATGGATTTCTATTCCGGCTACTTCAAGGAAGTGGGCCTGAGCTGGGAAATCATGGCCTCGCGCGGCTGCAAGGCCCACTGCTCGTTCTGCTACAAATTCATGGGTGACGGCATCGGCCTGCGTGAGGTCGGCGAGGTACTGGATGAAATCCAGTACATCATGGAAAATTACGGCATCACGAAGTTTTACTTCGTTGACGAAAATTTCATGCAGATCAAGAAGTACTTCTACTCTTTCCTTGAGGAGAAGAAAAACCGCGGCCTAAACTTTACGTTTATCGCCTCATCGCGCATCGATGAGATTGATGAAGAACGCATCAGCATCGCCAAGGAACACGGACTGACCGCGCTGACCACCGGCGTTGAATCGGTCAACCAGGCGACGCTGAACGCCATCGACAAACGTATCGACATCGAGGATGCCGAGCGGGCGGTCAAGCTTCTGCGTCAGTACGGCATCCGCCCCCATGTGAACCTGATCATCGGATTCGAGTGGGAGAGCGAGGACGATTATAAGGCCATGCTCGAATTCATCGAACGCAACGACCTGCGCGGCACGGTGAAGCTGTCATATCTGACCCCGCTGCCCGCCACCCGCCTTTATGAAGACGCCAAGAGCCGCAACAAGCTAGGCAAGCCCGAATTCGAATATGTCCGCACCTTGGGCAATCTATATTGGGAGCTGATGGTCAACATGACCAACATGCCCGACGAACTGCTCAAGCACTATTACGCCCTGATTTCCGACGTCGGCAAGGAAACCCGCGCCCTGCCCGTCACTCCGGCCTATCGCCAGAACCTCAATGACGATCTGGTCATGTACAAGACGGTCGCGGCGCCGTCCCCACCTCCCGCTCACGCCGCGTGGAGCTTGCCGTGAACCAGGTTTCCGCCCGACGCCCCGTCACCGTTACCGGCGAGGACTGGTTCGAAATCGCCAAGACCTTGGAGATTTCCAGCGAAAGCGTGGTGCAGGATTTCTTGCGCGATAACCCCGGCTTCGCCGCCGATCTGGTTATTCCCAAGAGGGTGACCATCGAAACCGTGTTCGGCTGCAACGCGCGCTGCGGCATGTGCGTCATCGATCAGCCCACCGAACGCCCCAAGGGCACCATGCCCTTGGAGCAGTTCAAGGCGATCGTCGATAAACTAGTCCCCTACCGGGATCGTATCGAGATGATGGATTTCTTCGCCCTCGGCGAACCCCTGATCGATACCCATCTGTTCGAACGTATCCGCTATGTCAAGGCCAAGGGATTCCGCCGTTTGGCCTTTGCCACCAACGCCCATCTCCTGACCGCCGCCAAGCGCCGCGACCTCTTGGAAAGCGGCATCGACACCGTCATTTTCAGCATCGACGGCATTACCAAGGCCACCCACGAATCCATCCGCGAACGCGTGAATTTCGACAAGGTCATGGAAAATGTTCAGGCGGTCATCCGCGAACGCGACCAGGGCGACTTTAAGACACGCTTCGTGGTCCGCTTCGTTCGCCAGGCCAAGAACCGACATGAGTGGGAAGAGTACAAGGCCTTCTGGTCCAGCCGGATTTCCCCCGACCGCAACGACGTGGTGACGTCTTACGACATGCATACCTGGGGCGGCCAGGTGGCCAACAAGGACGATGTCATCGGCGGCGAACAACAGCGCGACGAGATGGTGGAGCGCCTGCCCTGCCACCATGCCTTCGACAAGCTGACGATCCTGGCCGACGGCTCCATTCCGCTGTGCTCCGAGGATATCCTGGAGCCCGCTTACGGCTTCGGCAAGATCGGTGACCAGGACCCCATTCAGGTCTTCAATTCCGAACGCCTGCGGGCCATGCGGCGGCTGCATCTGGCCGGACGCAAAGCCCTCCTCAAGGGCTGCGGCGAATGCACTCTGCTTTACAGCGAGCCGCGACGCGGAAGCGACTGACGGCCAGCCCGCATACCAGCCCTTGCCGCCTGCCTCTGGACAGGTTTACAACGTAGGCCCGGTTCCGGTCGCCCATCCGCGGTCGGCCCCCAAGCCAACAGGCCGCCCGCCCGCGGTTCCCAGGGAGTAGCGTCATGACGGTCAAGATCGGTGTAGTGGGTTACGGCTATTGGGGACCCAACATCGTCCGGAATTTCGCGGAAACCCCTGGAGCTCAATTGGTAGCCGTCAGCGACCTTCGCGACGACAAGCGCGCCTTGGTCGAGCGTCGCTATCCCGGAATCCGCGCCACTCGCGACGCCCGCGAGATCTTCGCCGCCACCGATATCGACGCCGTGGCCATCGCCACCCCGGTGGGCTCCCACTACGAACTGGCCCTGGCGGCCCTGCGGGCGGGAAAGCATGTCTTGGTGGAAAAGCCCATGACGGCCGATGCCGCCCAGGCCCGCCACCTGATCGAAGAGGCCGAAAAGCGCGGCCTGACCCTGATGGTCGACCACACCTTCTGCTACACCGGCGCCGTCCGGAAAATGAAGGAGATGGTCGAGACGGGCGAACTGGGCGACCTCTATTATTATGATTCCCTGCGGGTCAATCTTGGCCTGTTCCAGCATGACGTCAACGTCATCTGGGATCTGGCGGTGCACGACCTGTCGATCCTGGAATTCGTGGTGCCGCACAAGCCCCTTGCCGTTTCGGCGGTCGGCATGAGCCATGTCCCCGGAACACCCGAGAACCTCGCCTATATCACCGTCTTCTACGACAGCCCGTTCATCGCCCATGTCAACGTCAACTGGCTGGCCCCGGTGAAGGTGCGCAAGACCCTGTTGGGCGGCAGCCGCAAGATGGCGGTCTATGATGATTTGGAGCCGTCCGAGAAGCTCAAGGTCTACGACAAGGGTATTACCACCACACCCAGCCCGGAGCAGATCTACCAGATGCTGGTCGGCTACCGCTCGGGCGACATGTGGGCTCCCCAACTGGCCGGAACCGAGGCACTGTCCCTTGAAACCCGCCACTTCATCGATTGCATCAAGGGCAAGACCCAGCCCGTCACCGATGGCGCCATGGGCCTCGGAGTCGTAGAAATCCTTGCCGCCGCCAGTCAGTCCATGGCATTGCGCGGCCAGCCGGTCGATCTGTAGGAGAGCATTGAATATGGATCTGGCGGGCAAGCGCATCCTGGTCACGGGAGGAGCCGGCTTCATCGGCTCGGCCATTATCGATCAACTGGCGACCGAAGGCTGCTCTGAGATCGTGGCGGTGGATAATTTCGTGCGCGGCAGGAAGGAGAACCTTGACGCGGCCCTGGCGCGCGGCAATGTCCGGCTGGTGGACGGCGATATCCGCGACCGCTCCCTGATGGATGGTCTGGTGGCGGGAAGCGACCTGATCTTCCACATGGCCGCCCTGCGCATCACCCATTGCGCCGCCGAACCGAGGCTGGCGCTGGAAGTGATGGTGGATTCGGTCTTCGACCTGCTGGAACTGGCGGTCAAGCACAAGGTCGAAAAGATCGTGGCGGCCTCGTCGGCCTCCATCTACGGTCTGGCCTCGCACTTCCCCACCACCGAGGCGGAAAACCCCTACGACAACCGCACCCTCTACGGCGCCGCCAAGGCCTTCAATGAAGGTCTGCTCAAGTCGTTCGCCGATATGTACGGCATCCGGTATTGCGCCATGCGTTATTTCAACGCCTATGGCCCGCGCATGGACATTCACGGCAAATATACCGAAGTGCTGATCCGCTGGATGGAACGCATCGACGGCGGGCAAAAGCCGCTGATCTTCGGCGACGGGCTCCAAACCATGGACTTCGTTCATGTGGACGACATCGCCAGGGCCAATATCCTGGCCGCCAAGTCCGACTGCGTCGAGGACGCCTTCAACGTCGCCAGCCAGACCGAGACCAGCCTGCGCCAATTGGCCGATCTGCTGTGCAAGGTCATGGGACGCGAAGGTCTCGAGCCCGAATACGGCCCAGAACGCTCTGTCAATCCCGTGCCGCGCCGCCTGGCCGATATCTCCAAGGCCCGGGCCCTGCTGGGCTTTGAACCTCGCGTCAACCTCGAAGACGGCCTTCGCGGCCTGGTGGACTGGTGGCGGACCGAGCGGGCCCGCTTCGAGCAGCCCGCCGGATGAGCCATCAGGCGCCATCCTTTCGCTTTGCCACATTCGCGGCGGTGGCCTTGGTCATTGTGACCGGCGCCGCCCTGCAATCCCAGGTCGCCATCAGCCGCGACATCGCCTATTTCATCTACAACAACGCGCGCATGCTGGCCGGACAGCAGGTGGTGGGAGCCGATGCCCCGCTTTATTTCACCGGCCTGATGGTATCGAACTTCATCCTCTACGCGCCGGTTTCCGCCCTGGTCGCCATGGGGGTGAATGCCCAGGCAGCCCTCTTCACCTATGTTTTCGCCATGTTCGCTCCCGCGGGCTTGGCTCTGTACCGCCACTACAGCCAAACCGGGCGGCAGCCCCTGGCCATGGCCATGACCAGCGCCCTGGCCGTCATGGCGTTCGTCTTTCCCATCGACATGTTCGGCCAGCGGGAACACTTCTTCTTCCTGCTGCTGGTCCCCTATGCCGTGTACATGATGAAACGGCTGGACGGGCCGGATGCCGCCTTTGCTTCCCCGGCGGTGATCGCCTGCACCGTCCTTGCCATTCTGATCAAGCCCCATTTCGTCTTCGCGCCAGCCGCCGCTGAAATTGTCGCCGCCTGGCGCGAAGGCAAGTGGCGGGCACCGTTCAACCGCGTGGTCCTGGCCATCGCCATCACCTCGTCGGCCTATTACGGCTGGGCCCTGTCCACCATGGCCTCCGATCCCAACCGGCAATTGGCGGTTCAGCTCAATCAGGCATACTTCTACCATCCATTCAGCGAGATGATCTTTCGCAAGTACAGCCTTCTCTGGGTGGGAACGGCGGGGGCCTGGATGACGGCACGGCTCTTCAGACGGACTGATTTCGGCACCGATCTCTGGCCGATTCTCTGGCTTGGAGCCCTCGGCGCCGCCTTGGTGCAGCAAAAGGGAGTGGATTACCACTTTCTGCCGGCAACCGCCTTCGCCCTGCTGGCCTCAGTGCACGCCGCTGGCGTTTCTCCCCCAGGCCGCCGACGGACCGCGACCGCGCTGCTGGTGGCTGCCTTCATCGTCCTGGCGGGCTGGCGTGGCCAGACCAAGCTGCGCGACGAGCATGCGGCACTGAACCAGATCCGACAACTGGAAGCCGCCGTTCTGCGCCATGCGGGTGATCGTCCGTTTCTGCTTGTCTCGACGGATCATTGGCCGCTTTACCCCATCCTGGTGCGGACCGGCCTGATTTATGCGTCGCGTTTCAACACCTTCTGGTTCATCGATTCACTGGCGGCGGTGGAAGCGCGCCGAGGTCCGGTCGAGGGCTCCGTCCACCGGGCATTGGAACAGGCGGTCGTCGAGGATTTTCAGCGATATCGTCCCCGTCTGGCGGTACTGCGCCGCGACGAGGAGCCTGAATTGACCCGCTTCCTGACAAACCCGCCCATCTCCGGCCTTCTGGCCCGTTATCGGGAAGTGGAAGACGTGGACGGCTTTCGCTTCCTCATCGCCGAGGGGGATTGAATCATGAGCGTATCGCCCCGCGTGCTGGTGACCGGGGGATCCGGTTTTGTCGGACTGGCCGCGGTCAAGGCCCTGCTGGCCGCTGGTCGCCGGGTGACCGCCACCACCACCCGTCCCGGCACGCCACCCCTGACCGCTGAGGGTCTGGACTGGGTGGGCTGGGACGCCGAGACGACGACGCTTCCCCCAATGGAGTGGGACGGCATCGATGCCGTTTGCCATCTGGCCGTCCCGCGCCAGCTTTCCCCCTTTCCGGATCGGGCGGCGGCACTTTATGCCGTCAATGTCCAAGCGACCTTCGCCTTGCTCGAAGCGTCCCGCCGCCACGGCGTCCGCCGCTTCCTACTGGCTTCGACCGGTGACGTCCTGGCGCCTGAATCTGAACTGGCCCCTGATGGCGACACCGGTTACGCCCCCCGGAATTTCTACGGCAGCAGCAAAATTTGCGCCGAAGTTCTGACCCAGGCCTATGGCGACATTTTGTCTCCCGCGATCTTACGCATCTATCACCCCTACGGCCCCAACGGAGAGCGGTTCCTGATCAACCGTCTTTTACGCAAGGTCGAGGCGGGCGAGGAAATCCGCCTGGAAGGAACCGACGGCATCCTCGTCAACCCCATTTGGATCGACGATCTCGGCCAGGCGATCGCCCGGCTGGCGGAAGGCGAGCAGACCGGCCTGTTCAACCTGGGCGGCCGGGAATTCCTCCGCCTCGGCGCGCTCTTGCGGCTGGCAGGTGAATTATGTGGGCGCACGCCATTGCTGCATTCCTCGGGCGCTCCGCCCGACCCCCGGCACGCGGGCGAGGTCGAGGCCAGTTGCCGCCGACTGAATTGGGCTCCACGGATCGATCTACGTGAAGGACTGTCTCGGCTGCTGATCCCGGCCGATGGTTGACGACCTGCCCCAAAAAGCGGCACAAACAGCACCGGATCAAAGCCTTGAGGTCGTGATGCACACCGAGCTTGCCGGAACCATAACCTATTCCATCGTCGTGCCCGCCTATTGCGAGGCGGGCAATATCGGTGAATTCCATCGTCGCCTCAGCGCGGCAATGGAACCTTTGGACGGAGAATGGGAACTGATCATCGTCGATGACCGCTCCATCGACGAAACCTTTGCCGTGGTTTCGGAACTGGCCGCCCGCGATCCTCGGGTGCGAGGCCTGCGCTTCGCCCGTAACCAGGGCTCGCATACCGCCATCCTGTGCGGCCTGCACCACGCCCGGGGCGAATGTGCCGTCGTCCTGGCCGCCGACCTGGAGGATCCGCCCGAACTGGTTCCGCAACTGGTGGCCAAGTGGCGCGAGGATAAGGCCAAGATCGTCTGGGGCGTCCGCGGCCGGCGGCTGGCTCAAACCCGCTCGACCTTGTTCTTTGCCGGAGCGTTCTACTTCATTCTCCGCCACGTCATGGGCATGAAGGAAATGCCAGCCAGCGGTACCGACTGCTTCCTGGCCGACCGCGTCGTATTGGACGCCCTGGCCCGCTTTCCCGAGCGCAATCTCAACGTGATCGCCCTGCTGCTTTGGATGGGATTCGACCAGGCCTTCATGGTCTATGACAAGCAGCCCCGCCACCATGGAAGCTCGGGCTGGACCCTGGCCAAGAAGATCAAGCTGGCCATCGATTCGGTGACGTCGTTCAGTTACGTCCCCATCCGCTGGATGTCCCTGATCGGGGTTGGAGTCGCCTGCGGCGGATTTCTATACGCCGGTCTGGTTTTCGTCATGAGCCTGTTCGACCGCGTTGTCCCGGGATGGTCCTCGCTGATGTTCGTCGTGCTGGTGCTCGGCGGAATGCAGATGATGATGCTGGGCATCTTGGGAGAATATCTCTGGCGGACACTGGACGAAGGCCGCCGCCGCCCCCGCTACATCGTCGAGGACACCGCGGGCAAGGCCGAACCCGCCGATTTAAGGGGCGGAGAGGGCTGATCGCGGGCGGTACTGGTGGACTTTACCGGTGATTTCAGGCACCCTCCCGGCCCACGGTGACCCGCGTTTCAGAGGAAGTCGATGACCCGTTCCGCCTCCTATGTTTCCCTCGACGACCCCGAAACCTGCTGGAAAGATCCCAACGCAAAATCCACGGGTTTTTTCGCCAGGCACCAGCAGATCTGCCTGACCCGCGACGTGGTCGAACAGATCAAGCGCACCGCCCTGGACAGCGGGGTCAATTGCCGGCTGTCGCTGCATACCGGCCCCGAGGATGACTTCCACGAGATGATCATCTTCCAGCATCGGGATCAGTACTACCGGCCGAAAAAGCATATCCGCCCCAAGTCGTTCCATATGATCGAGGGTGAGATGGCGGTATTCGTCTTCGCCGATGACGGCGAGGTGATCGACGCCCAGATCGTCAACACCACCACTAACCTGATCTATCGGGTCGGCGCCAATCTCTTCCACACCGACGTGCCGCTCACCCCTTATGTCGTGCATCACGAGAGCACGCTGGGGCCGTTCCTCGGCAAGTCGGATCACACCTTCGCCCCCTTTTCGCCGCCCGCCGACGACAAGGAGGCCTATTTGAAGTTTCGCGACGGCCTGCTGAAGCTGGTCGGTCGCTGAGTTTTCGGGAGTTTTGCCAGTATGAAGAAGGCTCTGGTCATCGGCGGCGGCTTCGCCGGATGCAGCGCGGCCCATCTATTGTCGCTGCAGGGCGGCTGGGACATCACCGTGGTCGAAAGTGGTCCCTGGCTGGGTGGCGGCTGCAAGACCCTGTGGTATGGCGGCCATCCCTACACTTTCGGACCGCGGCACTTCCTGACCCAGAACGTGCCCGTATTCGACTACCTCAACAAGTACTGCCCGCTGCGCCGCTGCAACGACCATGTGTTCCTGACCTATGTGGAAAAGGACGCTCAGTTCTATAATTATCCGATCCACATCGACGACGTCGCCCGTATGCCGGAAAAGGATCAGATCAACAAGGAACTGACCGAGGCCAAGCAACTCAACGGTGCCGGTGCCGCCAAGGATTTCGAGGAATATTGGCTGGCCTCCATCGGCCGCACCCTCTACGACAAGTTCGTCAACACCTACTCCAAGAAAATGTGGATGTTGGACGACAACAAGGTGATGGACGATTTCTCCTGGTCGCCCAAGGGCGTCGCCCTGAAGGAAGGTCCGCGCCAGGCCTGGGATACCGCCATCTCGGCCTATCCCATCGCCCCCAACGGCTATGACGACTATTTCGAGATCGCCACCAGGGCCGAGGGCGTCAAGGTCCTGTGGACCACGATCGAGCAGTACGATCTGCCCAACAAGACGGTGGTGATCGACGGCGAGAAGCGGACCTACGACGCCATCATCAATACCGCCTCGCCCGATCTGGTCATGGACAACGCCTTTGGCGAGCTGCCCTATATCGGCCGTGATTTCATCAAATTCGTGCTGCCCATCGCCCATGCCTTCCCCAAGGACGTGTACTTCCTGTACTACGCCAGCGACGAGCCCTTCACCCGCCTGGTGGAATACAAGCAGTTCACCCGAATCAATTACGACGCCGAATCGACCATCATCGGCATGGAGATCCCGTCCAAGAACGGCCGCTACTACCCGCTGCCGCTCAAGACGGAATACGAGCGGGCCCAGAAGTATTTCGACGCCATGGGCGAGAACGTGTTCTCCATCGGCCGCTGCGGCAGCTATCAGTATCGGGTGGACGTGGACGACTGCATCGCCCAGGCCATGGACTCGGTGGAGAAACTGAAGTGACAGTCCACGGGCTTCCCGCCCCCAGCGCCGATACGGCGCTCTACCAGTCGATCATGGAGGCGGGCTTCACCGCCTTTCCCGAGCGGCTGGCCAATTGGCGCCGCTTCAAGGCGGCCCAGCGGGGCGAGCGGCTCGACTACCTGCCGGTCAAGCTCGACGTCGAGCATGTCAGCCGCTGCAACTACCGCTGCACGATGTGCCAGGTCAGCGACTGGCCGAAGATGACGCGGGCCGCCGACATGACCGTGGGCGACTTCAAATCCCTGCTGGAACAGCAGATCGGCGTGGTCGAGATCAAGCTTCAGGGCATGGGCGAGCCGCTGCTGGCCGCCGAATCGTTCTTCGAGATGATCCGCCACGCCCGAGAGCGGCACATCTGGGTGCGGGCCACCACCAACGGCTCCCTGCTCCATATCAAGGAGAATTATAAGGGTCTGGTGGAATCCGACATCTGCGAGATCCAGGTTTCCATCGACGGTGCCCGGCCCGAGACCTACGAGGCTATCCGCCGTGGCGGCAAATTCGAACGCGTGGCCGAAAATTGCCGCCTGCTCAACGCCCATGCCGCCCAGGACGGGCGCGAGCGCACCCGCATGTGGGTCGTGGTGCAGCAGGGTAATCTGGCCGATCTCGACCTGCTGCCCAAAGCCGCGGCCGAGATGGGCTTCAAACGCCTGACCCTGTCGCTGGACCTGACCTCCTGGGGCCAAGAGACCTGGGAGCGCAACAACGAAGCGCTGGATGCCCACGACCTGCTGCCAGTGGAAAAGGCCTGGGCCCTGGTCGAGGAGGGCAAGCGTCTGGGCGTCGAGGTCACCTTCTGGGCCATCGATTCCAAATATGACTGGTCCGACCCCGCCAAGCTCTGCCCATGGCCGTTCGAACGCGCCTATATCGCTTCGGACATGCGGGTGGTGCCCTGCTGCATGATCGCCAACCCGGACGTGCTGGACATGGGCGATGCCCGCGACCTCACCGGCGTGTGGACGGGAGAGCGCATGGCCGAATTCCGCCGCGCCCATCTGGAGGGGCGGATTCCCGAAGTCTGCAACTCCTGTTATCGGGACCCGCCAGCCCCGTGAGTGGCCATCCCAACACCCTGGTCGGCCAGATCGAGGCAGTCGGCGCCCGGCTCGATGATCTTCTGCCCGCCTATCCCGGACTGAGCGCGGAGCAAATCGACGAGGTCCTGCGGGACGGCGCCCTGGCGCTCAGCAGGCCGGTGATGGCCTATGGCCTGCTGGGCGTGCACCCCTGCCGCACCGCCACCCTCAACGTCCACCCCGCAGGCTTTCGCGACGACGGCAGCGGCCAAGCATGGCCGAATCGGGACGGCATCCGGCGGCTATTCGTGTTCGGCGGCTCCACCACCTTCGGCTTCAATGTGTCCGATGGCGATACCGTGCCCGCCCGCCTGGGGGCACGGCTGAGCGAGGCCGGGCTCGACGGCTGGGAGGTCTACAATTTCGGCAGCGGCAGCTACACAAGTCGCCACGAGATGTTGCGCTTCCTGGCTCTGCTGGACCAGGGTATCAGACCGGACATGGCCCTGTTCCTCGACGGTTACAACGATTCCTTCTACGCCTTCGGCAATCCCCGGCTGGTGGAGGCCCTGGACGGCCTGTACCAGGGGGAAAAGCGCCGGCGCCGGATGGGCCTGCTGAGCGCCGTCGCGGATTATTGGCGCGAGGCCCGGACGGTCCGCTCGGGCCGGATGCCGTCGGTCGCAGACTATTCCGCTGGCGATAGCGCCTTTGCCGCGCCCCTGATCACCTGGGACGCGGTCGAGGCGGCGTTGGCGGCCAGCAGCCGCCCAGCCGATGACACCGCTTTTGGCGCGCCCGGCGCCCGGGTCGCCGGACTAGTGTGGGACCGCTACGGCGACAGCGTCGCCATGATCCGCGCCGCCGCCTTGCGCCATCGGATTCCGGTTGTCTTCGCCTGGCAGCCGGTGCCATTCTTCGCCACCGAGCCCGGCCAACGCATTCTCGACCCGCTGCACCGCCTGTTCCGGGCCGGAGCCTTTTGCGCCCCGGTCTATCACTGGCTGCATACCAACGGTTTTCCCGGCATGGGCGACGCCCCTGATTTCGTCGATCTCAGCGAGGCGGGAAAGGGGCTGGACGCAGTGGCTTATCTCGACGTATGCCATTACACGCGGGCTATGGCCGATCGCATCGCCCAGGCTCTTGTCGCCCAGCTGGCGCCACGGATGTAAAGGAAGCTTCATGCTCCGCGCCCTGATCACAGCAGCCTTTCCCCAGGCCGGGCAACAGCCCTCGCTAGCGCGATGGCTGTTGCCCCTGGCCCTGCGCTTCCTGCGCCACCCGGCGGAGATCATGGCGCTGACCCGCCGAATCCGTAGCAAGGGCCGGGTGGACGACGATCTCTATCCCCTGTGGTGATCAGAGAGATGCTTCGTCTGGGCCTGCGTATCGCCTGCAAATTTGTCGCCCTTGGCCTGATGGCGGTGCTCTGGCTGGTCGAGCCGTTCTGGCGACTGCGTTTTACCCATCTGTGGTGCGCCCGCTTCGGCCCACTGGCCTACAGCACCCATTTGTGGGTGGCAAAGCGCCGCCTCGAAGGACCGGAACGGCGCACCACCCGGCTGTTTTTCGGCGCCCAGCCAGCCAATTGCCAGCTTTTCGCCATGTGGAAGCGGGTGCTGCCCATCGTCGAGAGCCGGGCCTTGTCGGCCTTCTATCACTATTGCGGCACGACCTTAAGCAGTCGCCGTTTTTTCGCCCCGATTCCCGACGAGTTCGACAATCATCGGGCCATCCACGTCCAACCGGTACTATCCTTCAATGCCGAGGATGAAGCCCGCGGTGCCGGGCTGTTGGCCGAGATGGGCATGAGTCCGGCGGATTGGTGGATCTGCTTCCAGGCCCGCGATCCCCTCTATCACGAAACCCGCGGCTTCGGCGACAGCGGCGCCCACCGCAATTGCCGGGTCGAGAACTATCTGGCGGCGGCAGCCTGGGTGACCGCCCGCGGCGGCTGGGCGCTGCGCATGGGCGCGGCGGTCGAACGCCCTCTGCCAGCAAACGGTGATCCCCATGTCATCGATTACGCCGCTCGCCATCGCAGCGATTTCGGCGATATTTACCTGCTGGGAAAGTGCCGCTTCCTCCTTGCCTGCGGCACCGGCACCGAATCCGTGCCGCCGCTGTTCGGCATACCGGTGGCCAAGGCCAATATGATGCCGCTGCGCCCCACCCCGGTGGGCGCCAACGGGCTTTACATTCCCAAGCTGATCCGCGAAGGCGAGGGCGGGCCGGTGCTGAGCTTCAGCCGCTGCCAGGCCCTGGGAGGCTACAGCTATACCGACCCTGCCGCGCTGAAGCTGTGGCAATATCCCGGCAATCTCGAACGCCAGGGGCTGCACCTGCAAGAGAATGGCGAGGACGACATCCTCGATCTGTGCCGCGACATGTTCGACCGCCTCGACGGCATCGCCCCCGACCCCGAGGCCGCCCGGCTTCAAGCGCACTACAAGGCGCGCTTCTTCTCCCATGTTCCCGACATGGCCCTGATGCCCGATATCGGGGGCCGCTTCGCATTGAAATACCGTCACCTCATCGAAGGTTGATTCCGAGGAGAAACCGGACCATGTCCCACATCCTGCGCAAGTTCCCCAACGATCCGGCCAAGCCACGCGTCGTCAAGGCCGAGGGGCTTTACATCCACACAGAAGACGGCCGCAAGCTGCTGGACATGACGGCGGGCACCACCACCTTCGGCGTGTTGGGCTACAGCCACCCCGAAGTCCTGGCGGCCATGCAGGCGCAGATGGGGAAGTTCTGCCACATCGATTACAACACCTGGGTCGATCCCAATCTGGAAGAACTCGCGGCCCTGCTTCTGTCGCGGGCGCCCAGGGGCCTGGACAAGGTCTATTTTCCGGGCAATTCGGGCTCGGAGGCCATGGAAGCGGCCATGAAGCTCAGCTATCACGTCCATCACGATTCGGGCAAACCGGGCAAGACCCATTACATCGCCCGGCTGCAAAGCTTTCACGGCGCCACCCTGCACGGCATCTCCATCTCCGAACTTCCCATCCTGGCCTTCTACGAGCCTTTGCTGCCCGATGGCCGGTCCAAGATCGCCCAGCACAATCCGTCCCTCAACCGCCTGCCCGGCGAGTCCATGGAGGACTACGCCAGGCGCTCGGCCAAGGAACTGGAGGACAAGATCCTGGAAATCGGCCCCGACAAGGTCGGCGCTTTCATCGGCGAGACCATGCTGGGCTCCCTGGTGGGCGACGTGCCCCCGGCACCGGGTTATTGGAAACTGATCCGCGAGGTCTGCGACCGCTATGACGTCCATCTGATCCTGGACGAGATCTATTGCGGCTTGGGTCGCTCGGGGCGGATCTATTGCTGCGACTGGGATGGAATCGTCCCGGACTTCGTGTGCATCGGTAAGAATTTGGCCGCTGGCCATGCTCCTCTGTCGGCGGTGGTCACCAACCACCGGGTCGAGGACATCATCGCCAAGGGCCAGGGCCGCATCCAGCACGGCCACACCCACCAGGGCTATTCCCTTGGCGTCGCCGCCGCCCTGGCGGTGCAGAGGATCGTCCACACCGATGCCATGCTCGACCATATCCAGGCGCGTGGCCGCCAGATCGTCGATACCATCACCACCCGGCTGGGCGGCCATCCCTTCTTCAAGGAAGTGCGCGGCCGCGGTCTGCTGCAAAGCTTCGAATACGATTGCGCGGACAAGAACGGTTTCGGTATGACCCTGGCGAAGCGCATGCTGGACGAGCACGCCACCGTCATCAATGCCAAGTGGCACAGGGTTTCCTTCACCCCGGGCTATATCATCACCGAGGCCCAACTGGGCCGGGTCCTTGATGATTTCGTCGCGGTGTTCGAAAGTACCGCTTCGGGCTGGAAGACGGCGGGTTAACCCACCGTCTTCAGGGCGGCGATCCCCGCGGCCAGGGAGACCTTGGGCTCCCAGCCGAGTTCGGCCCGGATGCGGGTGGTGTCGGCCAGAATGACCTTGGGCTCGCCCGGTCGGGCGGGAATATAGGTGATGGCGCCCCCCACCAGCTCGGCCAGGCGGTTGACGGTCTCGGGCCGACCCGACCCGAGATTGTAGGCGGCGCTGCTCTTCTCGCTCGCCGCCCCGGCCAGAAAGGCGGCGACCACGTCGCTCACATGAATGAAGTCGCGCTCCTGGGTGCCGTCACCGGTCACGGTCAGCGCCTCGCCAGCGGCAGCCTTCTTCAGGAAGAAGCCGATGGGGCCACTGGCGGTGGCGCGCGGGCCATAGCAATTGAAGATACGGAAGCTCAAGGTCGCCACGCCGAACACCTTGGACCAGTGGGCGCATGCCTCCTCGGCCATCCACTTGGTCAGGCCGTAGGGATTGACCGGATTGATGGGATGATCCTCGGCGGTCGGAGCCGCCGCGATGCCATAGACCGCCGCCGACGAAGCGTTGATCACCTTGCGCACCTTGTGATGGCGGGCCGCCTCCAGCACCCGGACCACCGCCATCACATTGGCCTGCATGTAGCGCTCGGGCACCTGCAGTGAGGGCACATGGTCGGCGATCCCAGCGCAGTGATAGATGACATCCACCCCGGCGAAGATGGGATCGTCGGCGGGAATGTCGAGCAGGTCGCGCTTATCCAGGGACAGGCCGGGATGATCGAGCAGCGCGCCCAGGCTGTCTTCAAACCGGGCGCCGGGCAGATCGAGGCCCCGAACCCGATGGCCTTGGGCCAACAGGGCCTCGATAGTGTGGCTGCCGAGAAAGCCAGCGGCACCGGTAACGAGAGCGACGGACGGATTCACGATTGCGCTTCCTCTTTCGACGTAATGACCCAACGGATGAATGGACGGCCCCAGACCGTGACCTGATTGGCGCGGCGCATGCCAGCCTTGGCCATAACCGCCATGGAGGCGGGGTTCTCGGGCTCGGAGATGGCGATGATATGATCAAGCCCGAGTTGGGCGAAACCCCATTCGATGGAGGCCCGAACCGCCTCGGTGGCCAGACCCCGGCCCCAGAACGGGCGGTCGATGAGATAGGCCACCTCCACCTCGCCCAGAGGTTCCAGCAGGTCGAGACCACAATGGCCGATGGCCGCACCGCTGGCCCGGTCGATGACACACCACAGACCGTAGCCCTGGCTGGCCCACTTGGCCGCCTTGCGCTCCACCGACAGCCGTGCCGCCTCGGCGGATTTGGCGCCGTTCATGTGTTCCATGGTCACTGGATCGCCATAGATGCGCTGGAACACCGCCACATCGACCGATGGGTCGAAGGGACGAAGGATCATATTCCGGGTTTCAAGGATGACGGACATGGCAATTTCCCCGATCGGACCTGGATGACCGATACCGTCACCGCTGCAGATAGACGCCGACATTACGCATCCGGGGAGTCCCCACACCTGGAGCGTCCCGGCCATCCGCCCGGGCCTTCACGTAATCGTCCGCGCTGCGCCACATGACCGACGGCACCTCGCCGACTTTGGTGAATCCCTCGGGAAAGAAGACGCCGTATGGCTTGAGGCAAGCCGTCAGGGCTTCAGAGAAACCAGCATTGGCCAGAACAATAAGCCGTTCGCCCGGTTGCAGCGGGTTCAGCGGAAAATACCGGCAGGTGGCATCATCGTTGGAGCGGGTGTAGTCCAGAACCGCCTCGTACTTGTTCTTGATCACGAAGGTGGGGAACTGGAACATTTCTCCGAAACCAGGCACCCCGGCAATCAGAGCCTCTCCAGCCATGGTGCGATAGGCGAAAATCCGCCGGTTGGGAGCGCTGGCAATGTCGCCCTGCCGCAACAGGTCGCGCAAGCCATCGGCATAAAGCTTCTCCGCCAGGACGGGGCGCAGACCCTGAAGGGCGGGAATGCCTTCGAAATCGGCGAAGTCCCCCCTGGGCGAAAAACGATCCGCCAGAAATGGGATCCGGTTCATGGTCAGACTGGCAACGGGCACCATGGCGAACAGAGCCGTGGCAACCATACCTGCCCGCCGCAGACCGAGAGACGATTCCAACGAAAAGAGGCCGAAGACCGCCCCCAGAAGAACCATCCAGGGACCGATATTGTTGGCGGCGAACTGGATCCACGATCCCAGTGATCCCGCCTCGGTGACGCAGGGCATGACCACCAGCAGAACCGTCAGCAAAAGCCAATTCCGGCCGTTGGCGGCAACGGCCCGACCATATCGGGCCCAAACAAGCAGCCCGGCCAGGAGAGCCACGGCGATGATCTGCTGCATGTAGAGATCGCGGGCATAGCTCACCACACCCAGATGGGCGAGAGCGCCGATTCCCAGAATTCCGACGGCTCCCCACAGTGGCCAGGACCAACTGCGCGGCCGCCAGGCCAGAAGCAGCGTGAAGGGCAGCAGCGGCATGACCAGCCAGAACAGCTTGCTGCGCACCGCATGCCAAAGAAAATCCACCCAGGCCGCCCCCTGGACGAAAAGCTGAAAGACCACCGAGTGGAACGGAGCGCTGTCGATAACGATCCCCATGACCGTGCGATAACGGCTGAAATCACCGAACACCGCTCCCCAGGCAGCGGGCACCGCCAGGGCGACGGCCAGCATCACACCCCATTGGCGGACGATTTCTCCCCTCTGCGACCAGGGCCTGCCCAATAGCAAGATGGCGCTGGCAATGCCAAGGCAGACCAGCCCGCTGGGCAATCGCGCGGCCACACCCGCCGCGATTCCGAGTCCTGCCAAGCCCGCATGGGCAAGCCCCTGGACACGAGATGACGCGACCGAAGCCATCAACGCCCCACCCGCCGCCACGTTGATGGCGACCGCGCACATCAGATAATAATTGAGGGTCAGAACATTCTTGCCGGTGAAGCTGTAGACCGCCCCCGCCAGAGCGAAGCCGAAAAGGGCGGGCAGACTGGCGGGCCAACCGATCCGCTCCGTCACGAAGCGATGGACACCGCGGGCAAGGCAGTACGACCCTGCCGCATGCAGGACCAGCGACATCACCCGGGGCAGCAGCGCACTGCCAGCGAACAGCTCCATGAAAGGCCTGATTACCCAGCTCATGCCGGTGGGCAGCATCAGTGATTCCGGGTGATTGATCCCCCACAGATACCAGGCTTCATCACTGAAGAAGAAGAATCCGTATCGGATGGTAAGGATCAGGAGGACGAAACCGAAGAGACCGGCAAGCGCCGGCACCGCGGCAAGGATAGCCGTCTCGCGGCGGATAGTAGCGTCCATGCCTTCGTCGCCCTGGTTGATGCCGTCATGGTTTGGAACGCCCACGACCGGGCGGCAGAGTATACGCAGGGCAATTCCGATACAACCCTCGTCACTTTCCTCAAGGAGCCTTGCCGAAGGGCGCTCACTCCCCGATTATGGCGGCGAATTTCCGACGAGAGTGGACATGAGCGAGCGAACCGGCGGCCTGCGCCGCATCCTAGGAGCCCCCTGGGTCTACAGACTCTATCAGGCCTTGGCCAACCGCCCGGACACCTGGAGCCGGATGGTCGATCGCTATGTGCGGCCATGGCCCGGAGCGGCGATCCTCGATATCGGCTGCGGGCCGGGCACCATCCTCGACGTCATGCCCGAGGGCGTGTCCTATCTGGGTCTCGACCGCAATTCCAGCTACATCGAGGAGGCGCGGCGCCGCTACGGCTCGCGCGGGACCTTTCTGGAGCAGGACGTCACCGACCTGCCCGCGGCCGAGCGGAGCTTCGATCTGGTGATGGCATTCGGCCTGCTTCACCATGTGGACGACGATGGCGCCCGTGCCGTAATGACGGCGGTCAGCCAGCGGCTGCGACCGGGCGGGCGGCTGATCACGCTTGATCCGGTCTTCGTCGATGGCCAGTCGGCCATGGCCCGCTGGATCGCCGCCAATGACCGGGGCCGGTTCGTGCGCAGCCCCGAGGGTTACCGCAGCCTGGCCGAGACCGCCCTGCCAGCGGTAACGGTGGAGATTCTTCACGACCTGCTGCGCATTCCCTTCAGCAGCATCGTGATGATTTGCGGCACTGGCGATCAGGAGCGCCCATAAGCCTTGGCGTTCCAGAGAGGATCGGTCGCCATGGTCTTGGTGACCCGGGCCAGATCCTCGGCATTGTCCACGGTGTCCGAGACGATGGGGGTAACCAGCACTTTCATGGAACGGCCCATCTCGATGACCCGGTTATAGTCGATGCCCTCGACCTCTTCGTTATAGGTCATGCCGAAGGCCAGGAACTCCTTCAGGAAGGCGGGCTTGAAGGCGATGATGGCCGTATGCTTGTACACGCGCTCGGGCAGTACGCCGTGCTTCTTGGGGCTGGGGATGGGGGCGCGCGACATGTAGATCAGTCCGCCGTCGCTATCGCGGAACAGCACCTTGACGCGGTTGAGGTCGTGAAACTCTTCGATCAGGGTCAGGGGCTCCACCAGGGTCGAGGATTCCAGCCCCGGATCGGCGGCATGGGCGGCGATGATCTGATCCAGCATGTCGGGGTGGACCAGCGGCTGGTCGCCCTGGACGTTGATCACCAAGTCATAGGGACCATCGGTCTTGGCCACCTCTTCATAGGCCCAGGCGATGCGGTCGTTGCACATGTCGAATTCAGGCGTAACAACCACCTCGCCACCCAAGGAGCGAATGTCGGCGGCCACCTCCTCATTGGGGGTGGCGACCACCACCTTGGTGAGCGTCTTGCACAGGCGGGTGCGCAGAGTGCAATGGCCCACCATGGACATGCCGTCGATGGTCTTCAGCGGCTTGCCGGGAAAGCGGCCGGAATTCATGCGGGCGGGAACGATGGCGATGGTGCGGAGAGTCATCTGCTGTCCTCGGCGTCCAAGGTCAAGAAAGGTGGGGAGGGGTGGCGGGCGGCGAAGCGGCCCGGGTCCGGTCGAGCAGAAGAGCATCGAGGCTGCCCGCCCCAACCGAACCATAAATTCCGTAGAGGCTTGATACGACGTCGCCGTCATAATTTTCGACGAAGGCATCGATGGCGGGATGACGCCGCGTCTCCTGGAGATCGGTATGGGAGCCCAAGGCCGCCGCGATGGCGGGATAGTCGATGATCTTGGCCTCGACCGCGGCCAGGGCGGCATCGAAAACGGTGGCGGCGACACCCATCTCTTCAACCATGATCCGCCGCAACGCCCGACCCATGGCCGCTCGGTAAATCCCTCCACGCTCAAAGAACAGTGCGATGGCGTAATGGATATTGTAGCGCTTTTGCTGGTCGATGGATCCCGCCAGACTGTCGCCTTCGGGCCTGCCGTCCGTGCCCATGCGCCGCCCATCGGCGGAAGGCTGGGGACCAAAGACGAACTCCCCGGCGGTATCGTGCTCGAAAGCCTGCAGCAGGGGCCGCAAATCGGGATCGTCCATCTCGGCCAGGCGGTCGAACAGGGCCATGATGCCGCGATCCCCGCAGACCCGGTCATAGAGGACGGTGACATCGTCGAACAGACGATAGGTCAGGAAGACGCCGACCAGGAAATGCAGCTTCCGCACATAGGCCTGGTCTTCCATGGTGAAATCATCGGTTGCCACCACGATTTCCTGATACTCGCAGGCGGGGATGCCAGCGAAGATCCCCGACTGGCCCCACAACCGGCGCCAGCCGGTCTTGAGGCCGTATTTTTCCCGACTCTCCGTCGAGGCCAGCTCCGATCCAGGCAGCAATTCGGTGGGATAGAGGCGGATCTCGGTCCGCAGCGGGTCGGCCTGGCGGAAGATGCGGTCCAGACCCTGGATGAAACTCTGCCGGGTCTCGCCCGGCAGGGGATAGATGATCTCCACCATCGACTCGACGTTGCCAGCCCCCAATTCGACTTGTATCCGGGCATATGTCTCATCGTCGAGATTGGCCCGCTTGGTGTTGGCCAGCACCGCCTCGGTCATGGACTGGCGGGCTAAGGAGACCTTGGTCATATCGCGCAGCAGGCGGGCGACGTCGATCACCCGGTCACCGGAATTCTTGGCGAAGTAGAGATAGAGCTTGTCGGGCCATCCGGTGCGCTCGCGCATGTCGTGGACATGCCGGGCGATCTCCACGTCCCGGGGCAGCAAACCGAAATTGGCGTCGCCGAAGAACAGGCGGGACGAATTGGCGGACCGCTGGGCGATATAGTCGATCTCGGCGATGGCCCGGCCGACGGAGAAGCTGCTGACCTTGTTGAGCAGACGGCTGCCCCAGCAGCAGAAAGTGCAGGCATAGGGACAACCGCGAACCGTCTCCACCATGGGCCCCAGATTGGCGATCTTGAAATAGGGATCCATCAGGCCGGTCAGATAGGGAGACGGCAATTCGTCCAGGTCCTTCGACCGGCGCAGCAGGGCGTCCACCGTCCGCCCGCCTTCCCGCACACCGGCGGGAGTACGGATGAACAATCCGGGAAAGGCGCCTTCGTACACGGCCTGACGACAGGTGCCAGGAGCCGATGCCAACATCAGCTCGATCAATTCGGCAAAGGCGAACTCGCCAGCTCCCGCGACATAGGCATCCATGCCTGCGGCCCGCGCGAAGAACTCGTCCAGCCAGGGCTGATCGTCGCGGGCGAAGCATGGCCCGCCCATAACGACCACGCTCTCGGGCGAGCACTCTCGCGCATGCGCCGCAAGCTGAATGTTGATGTTGCGGTTCCAGGAATAATTGGCCAAACCGAGAAGGTCGGGGGGCGCCCGCCGGATGGTTTCGGCCAGTTCGGTCGGATCGATGAACATGGAGATCTCGACCCGGGCGCCGAAGCGCTGGCGAGCATAGGCAGCAAGATAGCCGATCCCCAGGGGAAAGCAGGTCCCGCCGGTAAAATAGCGCAGATCGCCCAGGTAGATTTTCAAGGCCGGGGTCATGGGTGATCCCCGACATCAAGGATGATCTTGAGCCTAGAGCCGCCGCGCGCCAGCTCCCAGCCTTCCGCGAAGCGCTCCAGCGGCAGGTGGCAGGCCAAGAGCGGCGACAGGTCAAGCGACGGCATCAGGCGGATGGCTTCTTCGAAATCCTCGGCGGTGGAGCCCACCGAGCCCACCACGGTCTTGTCATAGGCGGCGATGGCCTCGAAGGAGAATTCCTTGCGGGCATAGGGCAGCCCGAGCAGCAGCAAAGTAGCGCCCGCCGGGGCGGCATGCAGCGCCTTGTCCAGAACTTCCGGGTGGCCGGTGGCCTCGACCACCACATTGAACTCGCCCAGGCGGTCCAGGTCGGTGCTGGTCTCGATACTGTCGCGGCCTTTGAATACGTCCAGCCGGGACTGATTGCGGTCAAAAATGGTGACGGGGAAGCCGCGCCGCGCCAGTTCCACAGCGCAGATATGGCCGATACAGCCCGCCCCCGTCACGGCGGCGCGCTTGGCCCCGCCGGGTGCGGCGGCCAGGGCGGGCATCAGACGGCGCATGCCCTTCAGCACCACGGCCAGGGGCTCGCACAGAGCGGCCTGGGCCATGTCGGTGCCCGCGGCCAGCTTGTGGACGAAGCGGGCGGGAACGGTGACGAAATCGGCATAGGCGCCGTTTCGGCGGAACACCCCCAGCTCGGTGCGCTCGGCGCAGCCGATGAAATTGCCGGCCCGGCACTCGGCGCAGCTGCCGCAGCTTTGAATGCACTCCACCACCACCGGATCGCCTTCCTTGAAGGCGGTGACGTTCTGGCCCATGGACACGACGTGGCCCGAGAATTCGTGGCCGGGCACGATGGGGTACTTGGCCATGCCGTTCTTGTAATAGCCCAGCGCCCCCGAAAGAATTTCCAGATCGGTGGCGCAGACGCCCACATGGGCCGTGGCGATGACCACGTCGCCGGGCTTGCACTCGGGCATTTCCATCTCTTCCAGCGCCACCTTGCCGGGGCCGTGGATCACCACGGCACGGGTGGAGCGGTCGAACAGGGCGTCCTCCTGCTCCTGGCGGGTCTCCAGAGGATGGGCCTCCAGCAGACCCTTGAAGGTGCCGATATTGCGGTTGACGCGGAAATAGACCACTTCGCGCAAGCGCTGGCCCAGTGTGAGCCGCGCCGCCACTGGATTGTCTTTGGGGTTGAAGGCATTGATCAGATCGCTGGCGGTGTTGCGTAACTCCGCCCATGTCTCGCCCAGCACCGTATTGGGCCCCTTGATCCCCATGCGCCGCGCCGCCACCGCTTCGCGGTAATAGCGCCGCCGGATCTGGCGCCAGCTTTCCTCATGCAGGTGATAAAGCCGGGCATCAGGGCGGTAGACCACGCGAAAGCCCTTGTCCATCCAATGACGCGCCCAGCCGATATCCTCCAGGCCCGTCAATTCCTCGTCGAAGCCATACTGTTCCCACAGATCCTTGCGGATGGCCGAATTGGCGTTGTTGACGCACCAGCGTGCCGGGCTTTCCTCGCGGCCATGGGGGCCAAAGGTCCGATCGAAATCCTCGGCCTCGGAGAACTTGGAGCAGGCCTTGCCCAATTGGCGGCCATAGCTCATGGCCACCGTGTCGTCCCTGAGCGGCTCGACCAGATTGGCGAGCCAATGCTCGTCGCAGGGTTCCGTATGGGCCGAGGCGATGGCGATGAACCGGCCCCTTGCTTCACGGATACCCGCGTTAAGGGAATAGCCGAAGGTGAAGTCGTGGCTGGAGATGCGCAGCACCTGATCGGCACGGGCCTCGGCGATCTCGCGCGTGCGGTCGAAAGAACCGGAATCGACGATGATCACCTCGAAATCGCGGTAGCTCTGGCGGTCCAGCGCGTCGAACAGGCCGGGCAGGTATTTCTGCTCGTTGAAACAGCGGATGATGACCGAGGTTTCGACGCTCGAAGGCTCAGCCACGCAGACCGTCCAACAGATTCTTCAAGGTGGAATGGTGGATGCGCTCCCAGGCCTTGGGGCTGGAATTGCTGTTGTGGGGCGCCAGCATGACGTTGTCCATACCCAGCAGAGCGCTGGTCTTGGGCAGCGGCTCGTGCTCGAAGACGTCGAGTGCGCAGCCAACGATCTTGCCCGATTGCAGGGCGCGCACCAGGGCCTCTTCCTGCACCACCGGGCCGCGCGCCGTGTTGACCAGCACCGAACCCGCCTTCATGCGCTTGAAGCGCTCGTCGTTGAACAGCAGATAGGAGGTGGGGTTGAGATCACAGCATACCGAGACAAAGTCCGACTGCTCCAGCAGCGAGTCCAGGTCCATCATCTCCACACCCACTTCGGCGACGAAGGCCGGGTCGATGGTGCGGATGTCGTTGCCCAGCAGCCGCGCCCCGAAGGGCTTGGCCCGGCGCAGCACGGCCGAGCCCATGCAGCCCACGCCCACCACGCCGATGGTGGATTCGTTCAAGGCGCGACCGGGGATCTTGTCCCAGATACCGGCCTTCATCATCTTGTCCATCCACGGCAGATTGCGGGCGAAGGACAAAATGTAGCCCAGTGCCGTGTCGGCCACCGGCTGGGTGAAGGCGTCGAGCGTGCGCCCCGTGGGGATGCCCTTGGTGGCGGCATAGGCGGAATCGATGGAATCGATGCCGGTGCCCCATTTGGAGATGACCTTGAGATTGGCGGCCGCATCGATCACCGTCTTGGTGATGCGGTCGTCGCCGCAGACGATGCCATGGTACTTGGCGATGATCGGCAGCAGGTCGGCCTCTTCCAGGCGCTCCTGCACATCGGCCACGGTGATCTCGATGTCGTGCTCGGCGAACCAGGGGCGGAAGCGGTCGATCACCGGGATCATGTAGGGGGCGCTAATCAGGACTTGCCAGGTCATGGTGACTCCGAAGCGACGGTCGTGCCCGTCTTTCTCGCCCTTTGGCGCCCGTGCGTCAAGAATTGCGCGTCAGCACCACCCGGCACGGCGAGCCGTCGGCGCCGATCAGCTTCAACGGCAGGCAGACCAGTTCGTATTCACCGGGATCGATGCCACGCATGTCCAGACCCTCGACCGCCACGATTCCGGCCCCCAGCAAAACGCGATGAGTGGTCGGTTCGGCATCGGCGAATCGTTGCACCGACAGATAGTCGATTCCAACCAACTTGATCCCACGCTCCACCAACCATTGCGCCCCCGCCGGAGTAAATGCGATGAAATCGGTGAAGAAGGGATGGTTGGGCTGATTCCACAGGGCGGAATTGCGCGTGGCAAGCAGCAAACGCTCGCAACCGGGCGGAACGGCCAGCGCCTCAAGCTCCGCCGGGCCGATCTCGGCGACATGGTCGGGCACATGGACGACCGAGCAAGGCCCCATCAGAACATCAAGGGCAAGGGAGGCAACATCGGCGCCGTCTCGAATAAAATGAATCGGCGCGTCCAGATGGGTGCCGTAATGCACGGCGAAATTCAGACGCGTGACGTTGCAGGCGTCCCCATTATCCATGTCGGAAAGGCGGGTAAGGATGGGAAGAGGCTCGCCGGGCCAGGCGGGCACACCGGCGCCGAAAGGAAGGGTCAGGTCGAAGCGCCTGATCATGGCTGCTGCTTAGCTTCCCATTCCAGCGCCGAACGAACCATCAGTTCCAGATCGTCGCGCCGTGCCACCCAACCGAGTTTTGCCTTCAGCAGGCCGGAATCCGCCACCAATGCCGGAGGGTCGCCACGCCGGCGCTCGGAACTGTGAACGGGGAAGTCGCGCCCCGACACGCGGCGGACGACGTCGATGACCTCGCGCACGGAAAAGCCGTGACCGTAGCCGCAATTGGCGATCAGCGACTCTCCCCCCCGTTCCAGATGGGCAAGCGCCAGAACATGGGCTTCCGCCAGATCGGTGACGTGGATGTAGTCGCGGATACAGGTCCCGTCGGCGGTCGGATAATCGTCGCCATAGATGGCCATGCCCTCTCGGCGGCCCAATGCCGCCTCGACGGCGATCTTGATCAGGTGAGTCGCCACGGGAGAGACCTGGCCGCTACGCCCCCGATGATCCGCCCCAGCCACATTGAAGTAACGCAGCGCCGCAAACCGCGTGGGCGCCGTTTCACAGATGTCGGACAGCGCCCACTCCACCGCCAGCTTGGAACGCCCATAGGGGCTGATGGGGCGCAGGGCCGCGCTTTCCGAGATGGGCAGCGTGTCTGGCGTGCCGTATACGGCAGCGGTCGAGGAATAGACGAAATGTCGGATTCCGGCTTCGACACATGTTTCCACAAAGGCAAGTCCGCTTCCGGCATTGTTGCGCCAGTAGGGCAGGGGCTCGCGGAAGGATTCGGAAACGATGATGGAACCGGCGAACATCATCACGCCGCTACAGCCATGTTCGGCCAGAAGACGGCGGACCAGGGCGCGGTCACCCATATCGCCCCGCACGAAGACGGCACCCTCCGGCACCAGGGCTTGCCTGCCCGTGGACAGATCGTCGAGAATCACCACGGGACGGCCAGCATCGGCCAGCGCCAGGGCCACATGACTGCCGATATAGCCCGCCCCGCCGGCGATGAGAACCGGACGGGGATCAGCCATCGGTGCCTCGGAAAACATGATCATAATCGCCATTGGCCTTGGCGAAATCGTCCAGCCGCCCAATGTCGAGCCAGTATTCACGGATGGGGAAGGCGACGACCGGCCGCTCTTGCGCCATCATCTTGGTGAGCAGGCCCGGCATGTCGCAAGGCTGGCCGGTCTCCAGATGGCCGAGCACCACCGGATCGAGGACATAGATGCCCGCATTGATGAAATGGGTCAAAACGGGCTTTTCCTTCAAGCCGCGCACCCGCGAATTCTCCACTTCGACCACCCCATAGGGCACCTCGATATCGTATTCGCGCACGCACATGGTCGCGGCGGCGGCTTGCTCGGCGTGGAAATCGAGCAAAGCCCTGTAGTTGACGGAGGTCAGGACATCGCCGTTCATCACGACGACCGGACCTGACGGCATCTCGGGCAGCAGACCCAGCGCGCCCGCGGTGCCCAACTTGCCGTCTTCACGCAGATAGCGGATGTCGAGGCCCAAACGCGAGCCGTCCCCGAAGGCTTCCTCGAACTTCTCGGCCATGTAGTTGACCGCCAGGAACACGCGGCGAAATCCGCTTGCGGCCAGTTGCAGCAGAATGGTCTCCAGTAGGGGACGCCCGCCCACCGGCAGCAAAGGTTTGGGTGTCGTCGCGGTCAGCGGCCGCAACCGCTCACCCAGCCCTCCGACCATCAGAATCACCCAGTTGGGCAGTTCCTCCCCGGCCAGCAGTTCACTCTCGGTCTCCAGGCCGACAAGCACGCCGCCCGCATCCACCACCGGAAGGTGACGAAGACGCCTGCTGCGGATCAGTGCCAGCCTCTCCTGCGGCGAGGAAGAGGGCAGAGCGGTCAGCGGCTTGGGGTTCATGATCGCCGTGGCCGGCTCGTCCAGCACCAGGCCGCGCAGAATGCCGCGCCTGATATCGCCGTCGGTGATGGTTCCAAGCAACCTGCGGTCGGAATCCACCACCAGGACGATCTGGGCGGCGAAGCGGTCGAGAATCTTGATGACGTCCAGGATCGGCACCGTTGGGCCAACCAGGATCTGGTCCCAGTTCTTCATGACCTAACCCATAGCCGAGCTGAGGATCGAATTCAATCCTCGGCCTCCGCTGAGGCGCCGGTCCGCCGCCAGAATGTTTCCGAGGCGGCACCGGGCCATCCACCGCCACAAAAGTGATCGAGAATTGCCTCCCTGTCAGGAGCCCGCCCCGCCGCCAGATCCGCCCCCAACGCCTCGGCGTCACTATAGACGCAAAGCGGACCGATGCAGTCCATGACCAGGGAATGGGGCCGCGGCGCCAGGGCGAAATAAGGACGGCCAAATGCCAGTGTCTCCACCAGGGCTCCCGAGTCGACGGGACCTATGACCAGATCCGCCCAGGACAGATGATCCGGAACCAGCCCGGCCTCGACGATCTCCAGACCAAGTCCGAATTCGGCATTCAGGCGGTGATAATAGTTGGGAGAATAGCCCGGATGCAGCTTCAGCCGAATCCGGCCATAGCCCAGACCGGCCAGCATCCTGGCCACCGCCACGATGGCAGGATAGGCCTGGCTCTTGATGGCACGCAAATTCCCGCCGGCAGGTACGATGGGCAAGAGCAGGACGTTGCCCGAGCCGACGGGCGGCAGACCGTAGGGTCTATGGTCGCCCCGGACGGAAATGGGATCCAGTCCGGGATAGCCGACCCTGACACAGGGAAGTGGCGACCCAATGGCCCGTAGCCATAGCTCCTGCTGCCGACCCCAGGTCAACATTCGATCAACGCCCGGCCGCTGACCCTCCACGGCACAACGGGTGTCGGAGACGTAGTCGTGAACAAACATGCCGTTCAGCAGCTCGTCCACCTCCGCCCCCTCCCGGCGAGCCGCCAGAGACAACAGCCGCGCGGTGGGATTGGTGGCGTCGCCGACCACAACCTTGACGATACGGTTGCGACGGAGCAAGAGGCATAACGCCGCGAATTCGGCCAAGGCCGCATGCAGCCGCCCGCGACCCAGAACCGAGTTCTCCACATAATGGCGTCGCACCGCATCAGTGACGTCGGCGGGCGGCACGGCTCTCCATCGGCTGCGCAATTCCGTGATGGCCGCATCCACGCGGGCGATTTCGAGCGCAGTCGATCGGGCGGCGCGAAGGCCGCCCAGGCGAACACCCCGGCGCAGACACTTCAGCACGAAGGCCGGCGTCTTTGGCGACCGCCCAACGATCAGCACGGGAGTATCGCCAGGCCGATTATGGGCGATCAGGCCCTGCTCCATCATGGGATTGAGAAACAGCAAGACCCGATGAACCGTCCGGGCCGTGGCCAGGCAAGTAATGCCCTCGGCGATGGCGCAGGCCAGCCGGATTATCAGCGACCTGAACCTGGGCGGGGTCTTGGGAGCACGGCCATAGCCCAGTTCATCGGGAAAATAAGGGTCATCGCGGCTCGGAGAATCCAGTTGGTTCTCGAACACCGCACCGTGACGCCGCGCCGCATCGCGCACCACGATCTGCTTGCTCTCGTCATCAAGCAAGCCGTACTCGGTGCGCGCATCGAGCAAGACGATGCGCTCCACCGGGTAGCGGCGGCACAGACTTTCAAGGGCATGGCTCAGCCGATCCACGCCGAACAGCAGGATTTCCAGTTCACGATTGAAAGTCGCGGCAATCTCGGCCAGATCGGGGGGCAGATCCCTACACCAGTTGCCGTAGCGGACATAGACGTCGGCGGGCGGGCGGAAATCATCTAGCAGGAACTGATCGATGAACACAGCCGGACAATCGGCTCGGGCAAGGTCCTGCCACACCATCCAGTCGGTGGAGACGACAAGCGCACCCTCGACCCGCCGGGCGGCGGCAATATGGCGGGGATGCGACAGCAGAACCAGGGTCTTGAACCCACCCGCTGGCAAAGGCGCATCCAGTGGCAGGGGCGAAAAAGCAGACCGACCGGTCATAATCCCGCCCCGGCGGATATGACGGCGTCAAGAACCGGGCTTGGGCTGGATGGAATATTGATCAGCCGGTCTTCCAGTGCCTCGGTCACCGCCAGATCGTCGCGCGGACAGTACCGATACATGGGCAGGCGGTGCATGGGCGTCCAGATGGGCCGACACTGAAGACCCCGAGCGGCGGCTCCCTCGATCACTTGCGCCACAAGATCGCGGTCTGGCCGATCGAGGATCAAGGCATTCAGCCAGAAATTCCCGGCGCATCCGGCGCGGTCCGCCACCACCTTCACGCCGGGCAAATCGGCAAAGGCCTCCTGGTAGAGGCTGGCCAGCCTACGCTTGCGGCCGAGATAGGCGGGCAGGGCTTCCAATTGCGCGCAGCCCAGGGCCGCGTTCAGGTTGGGAAGACGATAGTTCCAGCCCACCTCGTCATGGTCGAAGCGATAGGGGTGGGAAAGCTTGGCCGTGGTGGTCAGATGCTTGGCCCGACGCGCCAGGTCGGGATCGTTGGTCAAGACGGCTCCGCCGCCGCCGGTGGTGACGATCTTATTGCCGTTGAAACTAAGCGCCGACAGCAGACCGCTCGTTCCCGTGTGGCGACCGCCGCTATAACTGCCCAGGGATTCTGCGGCATCCTCGATCAGGGGAACCCCATGCCGGGCGCAAACCTGCATCAGACCATCCAGGTCGGCGGCATGGCCGAATGTGTGCATGACCACCACCGCCTTGATCGGCCGGTCCCCATGGCGCGCGAGATGATCGTCAAGCCGGGCCGGGTCGAGACCCAGGGTCGCCTCATCCACATCCACGAACCGGCAGGAGGCGCCGAGATGGCTGACCGCATTGGCTGTGGCGATGAAGGTGAGGGACGGTAAGACGACGTCATCACCCGCCCCAACGCCAGCCAGATGCAGGCAGACCTCCAGCGCGGCGCTCCCGTTGACCGTGGCGACCGCATGGTGCGCCCCGGTGATGTCGGCCAGCATGGCCTCGAAGCGATCGACATAGGCCCCCACCGACGACACCCAGCCAGTGTCGAGGCAGTCCTTGACGTACTCCCATTCGTGGCCCTCGAAGACCGGAGCATGCAAGGGCACCGGGCCGTCAACCCGTAGGGTCCGGCGCCATACGGCTTCAAGGCGGCAGATGATCTCGTTATGCATGGCGCTCAGATATTGTAACGGTCGGCTTTGTAGAAACCGAGATTGGCCGGATCGCGGAACCACTCCACCGTTTCGGCCAGGGCACGATCAAAACCGTCGCCACCGCCGTATCGCGGTGACCAGCCCAGCAGCCGGGCCGCCTTGGCATTGTCACCCCACAACCGTTCGACCTCGCTCTTTTCCGGGCGCAGGCGCGCCTCCTCGCATTCGATCTCCACGTCGCAGCCAACCGCCCGTGCGATGGCCCGCGCCGTATCGCCGATGGAAATTTCGAAATTCGACGCCGCATTGATGGTCTCGCCCTCGATGCCCTCGGCCTCCATGGCGGCAATGAAGGCCCGCACGGTATCGGCGACGTAATTGAAGTCGCGGGTGGGATGGACGGCGCCCAGCTTGATCTTTCTCCGTCCGGCCAGAAGCTGGGTGATGATGGTGGGAATCACCGCCCGCGCCGATTGCCGGGGGCCGAATGTGTTGAACGGCCGCAAGATGGTGACCGGAGTTGCGAAAGAACGCCAGAACGCCTCGGCCATCTGGTCCGCACCGATCTTGCTCGCCGAATAGGGAGACTGCCCGACCAGCGGGTGGTCTTCCGTGATGGGCACGAAGCGGGCCGTCCCGTAAACCTCGCTGGTGGAGGTGTGAACCAGCCGCCCCACGCCGAGGTCACGCACCGCCTGCAATACGTTGAGAGTCCCGGTCACATTGGTGTCCACATAGGTGGCGGGCGAGTGATACGAGAACGGAATGGCGATCAGCGCCGCCAGATGCAACACGGCGTCACATCCCTTGACTGCCTCGCGCACGCCGAACGGGTCGCGGATATCACCTGAAAAGACGTCGAGCGAACGCTTGATCTCCGGCTCGGAGTGATCAAGCCAGCCCCAGGAATTGAAGGAGTTGTAGCACACCATGGCCCGGACATCGTGACCCCGGCGAACCAGCGCCTCGGTCAGATGAGAACCGATGAAGCCGTCGGCGCCGGTCACGAGGATCTTTTTGGGGCTCATGGGCGTCTTCACCGATCCGGGTCCAGGGGCGGCCATACTCATATCACGATCTCTCCGGACAAGGCAGGGGGGTTGCGTGTCATGGGTCCAGGGGGCAAGGCGCCGGTGCTATCGCAATCAGATACCAGTACCAGGAGATGGTGGGACTGGGGCCGTCCAAGGTGCGCGAACCGTATAGCGACCCGGTCCGGTGCATGCCCAGTTCACGAGCACAGCCACGACTGATCAAAGCCTCGGCCATCATGCCGCTGCTGTCGGCCGAATAGGTTTTCACGCTGCTGGGTCCCACCAGGATATGCGTCACGCCCTGACGCCGCAATTGGGCGAGATAATGGGCCGGATCGTCGTTGTCCGGCCGGGTTTCTACCCGCGCTTCCACATGGGGATGGGCGTAGAATACCGGGGTTTCGAACAGGTAGATCAGCTCCCGACGAAGAGTCAGGACCTTGTCCGTGGGCCGCAGCATGCCATCCACCCACTGCACGGCACCGAAGGCGGGGGTATTGCGCAGCAGGAAGGCGTCCCGGCCTTCCCCGGTCAGCAGCCGTCTGGCGTGATTGGACGCCACCAGCCCCTGGGCTCCCAGTTGGAGAATCAAGGACATGGCGAGGCCCGCGCCCAGGGCCAAACGGGACGAGCGCCCCCGGGTGGCTCTTTCCGAAGCCACCATCAGAACAATGAGCACAATCGGTACGATGGGAACGTAATGGCGGATGCGCTGCGATGTTCCGAAGAAGAACCACGCGGCATAAAACAGCGCCGCGATGGCCAGCATCGGTGTCAGCGGCGAAGCCGCCAGAGACCGGCGCTGCCGCCAGGCACCGGCGATGGCAAAGGGCAAGGCCAGCAGGGGAAAGGGCCCCAGGCCGGTTCGACCCGCCTCGAAGCCCGGATGGCCATCCACCAGAACCCGGAAAGGATAGGCCAGCCACCACCACAGCGTTTGGGGCAGAAGGATCTCGCTGCCGAAGAACGCCTCGCGCATATAGGCGGCCTGAGCCGCGCTCCACGGAACCCCGTCACGATAGGGCAAGAGGCTGAACAGCATGGGATAGACCGGGTCGCCGGTATTCCAGTAGTTCCACAGATACCATTGACCGCCGGCGGCCAGTGTCGCCAGACCGAAAACGGCACACCGCAGGAACCAGCCCCGCCCGGCCAGCAGGACCAATCCCATGGCGGCGATAAACATCAGGGCGGTGTATTTGGACCCCAGAAACAGACCGGCGGCGATGCCCGCCAGCCCGGCGGCACGCAGGGAACGCTTTCCCAGGCTGTCCGCGGCGGCCGACGCCGCCACCAGGACGAAGGCCGCGGTTCTTACCTCCACCTGACCGGTGCCAGCGGAATAGATAATGGTGGGAAGCGACAGGGTCAGGGCGCCCGCCGCCAAAGACCAATCGCGGTCGAGATACCGTCTGGCGACTCCAAAAACCGCAATGGGCAACAACCAGCCGGTCAGCATGCACCACAGGGTCAAGGCCCGCTCGCCGCCCAGACCGAGCGCCAGCATATATGTCATCTGCGGCAAGAGCGGCGCGGCGCCGTCCGAAGCGCGGGGAATGAAGACCATTCCGCCATTTTCGAGGAATAACTTGGGGTTTGCGAAATGATAGGCCAAGGAATCGGCGTCGGCGGGCGGCGACAGCCCCTCCAGAAAATCCCCAAAGGCCAAGGCGGCGATCAGGCCCCCCAGGGTCCAGGTCCAGACCGTAAGGCGCTCCCCCTTTGGCGGAGAAAAGCCGCGCAATAGCCACAGACCCGGCAGGCCCGCACCCGGCACGGCTGCCAGAACGACAGCGTCCAGATGATGAAAAAGCGCGGGAAAAAAGGCCAGCCAACCCAGAACGCCGAATCCCAACACCAGGGAGCGGCTCAGTCGCTCGGCCGCCAAACCGCCGCAGCCCAGCAGACGATCAAGCATCAATCCCCAGCCGAGCATGCCGCCACCCATCAGGGCGAGGACGAGAGTCGTCGTCATGCCAGACCAACCCGGGCCAGGATCGGCCCGATCAGGGATCTGAACTGATAGAGGAACGCCGCCAGGGCCAGCACCGCCCACAGCCAGGACAGGATCGCCTCGGCGTGGCGCATGTGGCTTATTTCCTCAGACCCAGGCCGATAAGGAAGATGGGGCGCAGCATGCGCCACCAGTCGATGCCCGGCTTCATCTTGGTGTTACCGATGGCCTTGGGGGGATAGATCTTGCTGACTGGCACTTCGGTACAGCGATAGCCCAGGCGCAGCACCTTCATCAGCAGATAGACCTCCAACTCGTAGCGGTCCAGCCAAGCCTGGCGCAAATCGATGCGCTTGTCGTCCAGTACCGAGACCTTCATGGCGCGGTAGCCATTGGTGCTTTCCGTGATGCGCTTTCCACAAAAGAAGCCCACCAGCATGGGATGCAGGCGGGTGGCAATCTTGCGGTAGAAGGGCATGTCGCCGCCGTGACGCCCGCCTTCGCGCCAGCGTGAGCCCATGACGAAGTCCATGTTGTCGTCGCAGATGGGGTCCAGCAGGCGGGTGATCTCTTCCGGCGCGTCCTTGTTGTTGCCGGCGATGACCACGGCGATGTCGAAGCCCTCGGCTTTGGCCTTGTCGAAGCCGGTACGGATGGCCGCGCCCACGCCCAGCACGGCGCCCAGGCTGATCACCACGGCGCCCTTGTCGCGCGCCGCGCTCGCGGTGCCGTCGGTAGAGCCGTCATCGACCACCAGCACGGTGTCGATGATGTCGCGCGGCGCCCGGCGCACCACCTCGGCGATCTTGACCTCCTCGTTATAGGCGGGAGCGATCAGGATGACGCGGCGGCCCTTATACATGGCCTCAGCCCTTTGCGCAGGTGCAGGAAACGCCGTTGGCGGGCTTGGATTCCATGGGCCGCCCGCAGGAGCAGACCCAGCTCTTCTGCTCGGCGGGATTACCAGCCACCATGGCATGGGCGGGCACGTCGCGGGTCACCACCGCTCCGGCGGCCACCATGGCATAGGCGCCAATGGAAATGCCGGGGCAGATCACCGCGCGGGCGCCGATGGACACACCCTTCTCGACCACGGTGGAGGCCAGCCAACCGGCCTTGTCGGCATAGCGCGCCGCCACGGCCGCCACGCCTTCCATGCGCGGGCTGCGCGGATGGCGGTCATTGGTGAAGGCCATGCCGGGACCGAGGAAAACGTCGTCGCCGACCGTGACTCCTTCCCACACCATCACCTGATTCTTGACGGTGACCCGGTCGCCCAACACCGCGCCGCCCTCGATGAAGGCATGGTCGCCGATATTGCAGCCCGAACCGATCCGGGCTCCCTTCATCACATGGGCGAAGGCCCAGACACGGGTGCCAGCGCCGATCTCGGTGCTTTCGCACAGGGCGTTGGGATGGACGAAGACGTTGGCGGCTTCGGCCATGTCAGCGGATCTCGACCGGCGTGCCGCCCTGGGCGATGGAGCGGGTGGCGGCTTCCAGGGCACGCACCACGGCGGCGCCGTTGGCGGCATCGGTCAGCGGGCGGGAGCCCGTCGCGATGCAGTCGAGGAAGTGCTCGCACTCGCTTTGCAGCGGGCGGTTCAGCTTGACCGGTACCGAGGCGTGGCCGCCATCGACGCACAGCGTCTTGTATTCCATGAAGTCGCCCTTGAGCTCCTGGGCGCTGGGCAGATCGACTCGCTTGTCATAGACCAGCACCGGCTCCTTGATCTCGAGATCGTTCCACACGGCCATCTTCTGACTGCCGGTGATGGTCAGCGTGCGGACCTTCTGAGGGTTCAGCCAGCTGGCATGAACATTGGCCAGGGCGCCATTGGGGAAGGTGAAGGTGGCGAAGACCACGTCTTCCACGCCCTTGTTGAGGAAGCTCTGGCCCACCGCCGACACCGAGACCGGCTCGGCGTCCATCAGATAACTCATGATGGAGATGTCGTGGGTGGCCAGATCCCACAGCGCGTTCACATCGGTGCGCACCGGACCCAGATTGGTGCGTACGAAGCTCATGGCGTGGACGTCGCCCAACTCGCCCTTGTCGATCAGGTCTTTCAACACCCGGATGGTGTTGTTGTAAAGGAAGACGTGGCCGACCATCAGAACCCGGCCCATCTTGTCGGCGAGCGCGCCCAGTTCCAAGCTTTCCGCCGTGGTGAGCGTCAGCGGCTTTTCCACCAGCACATGCTTGCCCGCCTCCAGGGCGGCCTTGGCGATGGCGAAATGGGTGTTGGTGGGGGTGGCAACCGCCACCGCGGTAATGGACTTGTCTTCCAGGATGTCGGCCAGCCGGTTGGTGGCCTTGGCCTGGGGATAGCGCTGGGAGAACGCGGTGAGGCGCGCCGGGTCCAGATCGCACAGCCCGGCGACTCGGGCCTTCTCGGTGGCGACGAAGGAATTGGCGACGTTGGGACCCCAATAGCCGGTGCCGATCAGTGCGACATCGATCATCTCAGATCACCTGGCGCAGCACGGCGGCAGCGCGCGAAGCGGCATCATCGGGCAGTTCGGCGTAGATGGGCAGGCTGATGCAGTGGTGCGCCCAGTCCTCGGCCATGGGGAAGGCGCCGGGCTTATGGCCCAGGGAAGCATAGGCCTCCAGCTCGTGCAGGGCGAAGGGATAGTGGATGCCCGCGCCGATGCCAGCTTCGTTCAGGGCCTTCAGCACCCGGTCGCGCTCTTCCACGCGGATAACGTAAAGATGATAGACGCTGCCCGGATCGCTCTTGGTCAGGCGCACACCCTTGATGTCGGCCAGGGCCGCGTCGTAACGCTTGGCATGCTTGCGGCGCGCGTCGTTCCAGCCAGCCAGATGGGGCAGCTTGACCCGCAGAATGGCGGCCTGGATGGTGTCCAGGCGCGAATTGGGGCCGATGATCTCGTGGTGGTACTTCTTGGATGAACCCAAATGGCGCAGCAGGAAAAGCTTCTGGGCCAGGGCAGGGTCGTTGGTCAGCAGACCACCGGCATCACCATAGGCGCCGAGATTCTTGCCGGGATAGAACGAGAAGCAGCCGATGGACCCCACCGTGCCAGCCTTCAGCCCGTCACGGCTGGCGCCATGGGCTTGCGCCGCATCTTCCACCAGATACAGCTTATGCTTGTCGCAGATAGCCTTCAGCGCCTTGAGATTTGCCATCTGGCCGAACAGGTGCACCGGCAGGATGGCCTTGGTCTTCGGCGTGATGGCCGCCTCGGCCTTGGCTGGGTCCAGCAGGCCGGTCTCGGCCTCCACGTCCACCAGAACCGGCGTGGCTCCCGCCAGACTGACGCCCAGCGCGGTGGCGATGAAGGTCATGGCCGGAACGATCACCTCGTCGCCCGGACCGATATCCAGCGCCATCATGGCCAGCTGCAGCGCATCGGTGCCGTTGGCGCAGCCCACCGAGTGGGACGCCCCCGAAAATGCCGCGAATTCCTTCTCAAAACCGTCAACGTCCTTGCCCAGAATGAAATCGCCCCGCGCCAGCACGGCGGCGATGGCGGCGTTGACATCCGCCTCGATGGAGCGGAACTGAGCCTTGAGATCGACGAGAGGGATGTTATCGGCCACTTGGGGGTCCTCGCGGGTTGGCGCCTCCGACCTGAAGGCCCGCTCCGGTTATTGAATTTTGGCGGATTTGTCAATGAAAGAGGCCGAACCACCCCATAGCCCAAGCCGGAGGCCGCCCCATAGGACCAGCCCCATGGTCGGCAGATTGCCGATCATGAGGGTGATATTGGACTCGGGAACCAGCAAGGGAACCAGCAAGGTGGCGCATAGGGCGACCTCCGCGGGACGGGCATCGGGGCGGTTGAGGGATATCTCGATCAGGCCCAACCCCAGCCCCACAAGGAACATGCCGACGACCACTCCAGGCATCAGAAAGTTGGCATACAGTTCGGTCAACCATGGCAGGTTCACCGACATGGTCGTGTCGCCCGGCTGCAGGATCTGGTAGCGGCGGCCGAATTCGTTTCCGAACCGCTCCTCCGGCTTGTCCCGCCAAAGGGCGCGCGGAACGGAGGCCAGAGGCAGATGCTTCAGGGAATGGCCGTCCCACGACGGGATTTCGCCGGGAGTCCGCTGTACCACAACGGCCAGAATCGATGCCTGATCCACCCTCTTCAGAAGGGGCCATACCAGTTGGCCCAGTGTGTTGCTATAGGGGTGCCATTGGGCATTGGATGTCGCGGCGCCCCACAATCCCCCAGGCTGAAACTGGTTCCTGCTAAAACCCTCGGCGAAAGCAGCCACCTTATCCCTGAGATTGAGAGACTCGGATTTGGGTCCCCAGGTCACCATCCGGAAATACTGCATCGGCGTATAGAGGCAGGCGGCCACTGCGACGACGGCCAGCATGGGCAAGATAGCCCGGCGCCGAAGAGCGGCAAGAACGAGGGCGATGCAGGCGACAAGGATCAGGCTGTTGTTGAGGGACCCGGTGGCAAGACCGGCAACCAGGCGGGCGGGAAGCAGCACCAGCAAAATCAGGACGATCTCCAGCCGACTGAAACCCCCGGAAACCATGGCGGCGACAGCCAGGGACCCGGCAAGCAGGCCAGTGGGGCGCAGCAATTGACCGACCGACGCCGCCCCGGCCAAGGGCGGATAAAGCAGCAAGACAGCGTGCACCGCCATTGCGCCATAAGCGATCATGGCCAGACGCCGGGGCGATGACGTGGGCAATCGGACGGCGTCCACGGGCCGGAACCGCCGCGACAGCGCCATGCCCGCCACCAGCATGATGAGCCCGGCGAGAATGGTGCCGGTGGTACCGGCGCCGATGAATTCCAGCTCCGGGGCGTCGCTGTAAAGCCGGATCGGCTGTCCGTTCGGCCAGGTCACGTCAAGCAGCAGGGGCGGCAGAATGAAGAAGGGAACGTAGAACAGCGCGGCCAGCGGCAGGATGGGAAGCGGCCCGGGCCGGTCCTCCGCCAGACGGGCCGCCATCGGCAATACCGCGACAATCAGGGCTGCGCAGGCACACAGCGCGCCTTCAAGGGTAAGACGCTCGGAACGCAGGGCCAGAAGCACTCCCGACCCGATGACGGCCGCCACGATGACCGCCACCCCGCGGCGGAGGTTTCCCCGCCCCTGTAAAGGCATCCGCATTCGACTGAACCACCTGGGACCCATTGCCGGGGTCAACATAGCCCAGCCTTGACAGCCCTGCCAATCCCTTGACTGTTGCGCCCCTAGCCGATTTGAACTAATGGGTAGCGCCATCCACCCGAACCCGGAGCAAGGATCTTGGCAGGAAAGGTCATCGTCACCGGAGGCGCCGGCTTCGTCGGGTCGTCCCTCGCCTTGTCCATGAAACGCGACCACCCGGATCGGGCTATCGTCGCCGTCGACAACCTAAAGCGCCGCGGTAGCGAGTTGGCGCTGGAGCGGTTGCGCGCCGGAGGGGTCGATTTCGTCCACGGCGACATTCGTAGTGCCGAGGACCTGGATGCCGCAGGACCCTGTGACCTCATCTTGGAATGTTCGGCGGAGCCCAGTGTCCACGCTGGCTATGGCGGCTCGCCAGCCTATCTGATCAACACCAACCTGATGGGCACCCTGAACTGCCTGGAGCACGCCCGGCGGCACGGGGCGGCCTTTGCCTTCATTTCCACCAGCCGGGTCTATCCCATCGCCGCCTTGCGCGCCCTGCCGCTTTCACCTTCGGGTGATCGCCTTGTGCTGCCGGCAGGCGCCGCTGGCCCCGGCTGGTCCGAAGCGGGCATTTCCGAGGACTTCCCACTGACCGGCGCCCGGTCCCTTTACGGCACCACCAAGCTGGCCTCCGAGTTGCTGGTGGAGGAGTATCGGGCCACCTATGGCATCAAGACGCTGACCTATCGTTGCGGTGTGCTGGCTGGACCGTGGCAGATGGGCAAGGTGGACCAGGGCTTCTTGGTCTTGTGGGCCGCCCGTCACCTTTATGGCGGCAGTCTTGGCTATATGGGCTTCGGCGGCCACGGGCATCAGGTCCGAGACGTGCTTCATGTGGATGATTTTTACGAGCTTCTGGCTCTGCAACTGGGCGATCTCGACCGCTGGAACGGGTCGCTGTTCAATGCGGGCGGCGGTGCCGCCAACGCGGTCAGCTTGCGCGAACTGACCGCGTTGTGCGAGGCCGCCACCGGCAAGACCGTCGTCATGGGCAGCACGCCGGAAACCCGCGATGCCGATATTCCCTATTACGTGACCGACAACGGCCGGGTCACCGCCGCCACCGGCTGGGCTCCGAAGCGAGGAGTCCCCGGACTGGTGGATGATATCTGTCGTTGGCTGGCCGACAACCGGGCCAGGCTTGAACCTGTTTTACGCTAAGGATTGGTCATGAGCGTCGCCATCGTCACCGGTTCGGCCGGTCTCATCGGGTCCGAAGCCGCCCGCTTTTTCCACGCCAAGGGGCTGGACGTGGTCGGCATCGACAACGACATGCGCAAGACGTTCTTCGGGGAAGGGGCCAGCACCGCCTGGTCGGTGGGCGAACTGGCCCGCGATCTGCCCAATTACCGCCACGAGAGCCTGGACATCCGCGATATCGGTGCAGTCGAATCGTTGTTCGCCCGCTATGGCAAGTCCATTGCCGTGGTGATCCACACGGCGGCGCAGCCCTCCCATGATTGGGCGGCCAGCGATCCCCACACCGACTTCACGGTCAACGCCAACGGCACCCTGGCGCTGCTTGAGGCGGCGCGCAAATATTGCCCCGACGCGCCCTTCATTCACTGCTCCACCAACAAGGTCTATGGCGACACACCGAACCGGCTGCCGCTGGTGGAGCGCGAGAGCCGTTGGGAGTTGGATCCGTCCCATCCCTATGCCGAGCACGGCATCGATGAAAGCATGAGCATCGACGGCTGCATGCATTCCCTGTTCGGGGTGTCAAAGGCGTCCTCGGACCTGATGGTGCAGGAATACGGCCGCTATTTCGGTATGAAGACCGCCTGCTTCCGGGGCGGCTGCCTGACGGGGCCCAATCACTCGGGCGCCCAGTTGCACGGCTTTCTCAGCTATCTGGTCAAATGTGCGGTGACCGGTGACGCCTATACGGTGTTCGGCTACAAGGGCAAGCAGGTCAGGGACAACATCCACGCCTGGGATCTGGTCAACGCCTTCTGGCATGTGTTTCAGAAACCGCGTTCGGCCGAGGTCTATAATATGGGCGGATCGCGCCACTCCAATTGTTCCATGCTGGAAGCCATCGCGGTCTGCGAGGAGCTGACCGGGCGGCCCATGAACTGGAGCTATGCCGAAGGCAACCGGGCTGGCGACCACATCTGGTGGATCAGCGATGTGCGCCGTTTCCGGTCCCACTATCCCGAATGGTCCTATCGCTACGACATGCGCGCCATTCTGGCCGAGATTCACGACGCCATGACCAAGAGGTTCGGCCGGTGAGCGAATCCCCCTTGCGCTCTCTGGCCGATTGGGTCGAAGCCGGCATTCCGGGCCTGCTAAGCGTGGTGATTCCCGCCCATAACGAGGAAGGTAACCTCATCGAGACGGTCCCTGCCCTGGTCGCCGCTCTGGAAGCGGCCGGAATCGATTACGAGATCGTGGTGGTCAATGACAATTCCACCGACGGCACCGTGGCCGAGTTGCGGGGGCTCGAAGCCCGCTTCCCCAAACTGCGCCATGTGGACAACACGCCGCCCAACGGATTCGGTTTTGCCGTCAGGCGCGGACTGGCCGAATTCAAGGGAGAGGCGGTGGCCATCGTCATGGCGGACCTTTCCGATTCACCCGACGATCTGGTGCGGTACTGGCACAAGCTGAACGAGGGCTACGACTGCGTCTTCGGTTCCCGCTTCATCAAGGGCGGCAAAGTGGTCGATTACCCGCCCCATAAGCTTGCCCTGAACCGGCTGGCCAACACGTTCATAAGGGTGCTGTTCGGGCTGGGTCTCAACGACACCACCAACGCCTTCAAATGCTTTCGCCGCGATGTGATCGCCGGAGTGCAGCCCTTCCTCGCCCACCATTTCAATCTGACGGTGGAACTGCCGCTGAAGGCCATCATACGGGGCTATTCCTATGCCGTGGTGCCCATCTCCTGGCATAACCGCAAGACCGGCGTCTCCAAGCTGAAAATCCGCGAGATGGGCTCACGATATCTCTTTATCGTGCTCTACTGCCTGATCGAGAAGCTGTTGTCGCGCGGCGACTACCTGCGCAAGGCCGGTCGGTGAACCGACAGGCAGTCATTCCGACCGTGGCCGCCGCTTTTGCCGCGGCGGCGGCGGCGGTATTGCTGGGCCTGAGAGTGGAATCCGCCATTTCGCTCGCCCGGCCCCTGCTGGTGGTGACCAGCGGTGCCGAGGAGGAGGCCATCCTGGGCGTCTTGCGGGCCATGGACGGCCAGGCCTATGTGGACACCGCCCGCATCCCGTTCGCGGCAACCTACTATAATTGGGCGTTCTACGACCTTTATGCCGCCTTCATCCGGATGGTCTTGGCCATGTTCGGCCTGGGCATCGACTGGGCGACCACGGCGGGACGGTTCCTCAGCCTGCTCGCCACCTTCGCCTGCGGTCTGGTCGCGAGCGCCGCCATCACCCGCGTGGCTCCCGGCTGTTCGGTGCCGGTCCGCCTGCACAATGCCGCGCTGACGGCATGGCTGAGTATCGGTCCGCTGGTCGGCTACTGGGCGATCTCCATCAATGTCGAACTCTGGGCCCATCTGTGCACCATGGCCGCCATGCTGGTGATGATGATCGCCTATGAGCGCAACCGGCTGGGAGCGGTGGCGGCCGCCAGCCTGCTCTCCCTGGCGGCCTGGAGTTTCAAGCAGTCCTATATCTTCGCCCCCATGGCCATGGGGTTGTTCCTGCTGATTCGCCGCGATTGGCGCGGCATCGCCTTGGCTGTCGTCCTGCATCTGGCGGGACTCGCGGCAACACTGGGTTTCGGCAGTCCGGAATACCGGGCCATGATGCTGGCCTGGCGGGGTTCGGATTTCGCCCTTTGGCAGTTGAGCCGGAACCTGCTCAATGTCGGAGTGAAAATCCTGCCAGTGGCCGTTGCGGCGGCCTTGGCCGCGCCGCTGATGCTGAACCGGCGGGCCTTGGCAGCCGACACGCCTCTGCTTCTAGGGCTGTGCGGCCTGATCGCCACGGCCCCGATCATCCCCGCGGCGGCCAAGGTCGGCGCCGCCGAGAACTATTTCTTTCCGCTGGTCTTTTTCCTCGCTCTTCTCGGAGCGCGCGGCGTGGCGGAGCTGGACCGGCGTCACTGGCCCCGGCTGCCCAGCCTGGTCCTGGCGGCGGCCTGGGGCGCCGAGATGGTCGCCTGCGCCCTGGTCATCGGCGGCGTGACAGGCTCTAACGGCGTTTCCCACCTGGATCGGCGCTATGGCGAGCAACGCCCCTGCGTCGCCCAACTGCCATCGCCCATGTATGCCTTCGACCCCTATCTGGCGCTGCCCTGGATGCATGCCGACGGGCCGTATTTCGTTCTGGCCTACCAATACGCCATGGAGCGTGCCGCCGGGCGAAGCTTCGAACGCGGCGGTATAGGCGGGCTGGTGGGAGAGGGCTACTTCGCCTCCGTTGTTCTTCCAACGGGCATGCCCGCCGAAATAGATGGCACGCCCCTTGCGGAACGCTACCGCCTCGACCGGCGCGGCTGCGCGGGCCTCGACATCTATCTGAGAGCCGGAAATTGAAAGCGTCGGGCCGAGCCGTCGGCCCGACGCTCCCCTTCTAATGCCGGAAGTGACGCATTCCGGTGAACACCATGGCCAGCCCCTTCTCGTCGGCAGCGGCGATCACCTCTGCGTCACGCATGGAGCCGCCTGGCTGAATCACCGCCGTGGCGCCCGCCGCCGCCGCCGCCAGCAATCCGTCCGCGAAGGGGAAAAAGGCGTCCGAGGCCACCACCGAGCCGATGGTGCCCGGCTGGGCCAGACCGGCGGCGGTCGCCGCCTCCTGCGACTTCCAGGCGGCGATGCGCGAACTGTCCACGCGGCTCATCTGGCCGGCACCGATGCCGACAGTGGCCCCGTCCTTCACATAGATGATGGCGTTGGACTTGACGTGCTTGCAGATGCGGAAGGCCAGCAGCAGGTCTTTGAGCTCCTGCTCGGTGGGGGCGCGCTTGGTCACCACCTTGAGGTCGGGCAGCATGATGCGGCCGTTATCCTTGGTCTGGAAGAGATAGCCGCCCGCCACCGGGCGCAACGTCATCCCGGCTTCCGAGGGGTCGGGCATGCCGCCGGTGACCAGCAGGCGCAAATTCTTCTTGGCGGCGAAGGCGGCCACGGCAGCGTCATCAGCTTCCGGGGCGATCACAACTTCGGTGAAGAGCTTGGCGATTTCCTCGGCGGTGGCGCCGTCCAGCTTGCGGTTGATGGCGACGATGCCGCCGAAGGCCGAGACCGGATCGGTGGCCAGCGCCGCCTTGTAAGCCGAGACGATGTCCTTGCCCACCGCCACGCCACAAGGGTTGGCGTGCTTGATGATGGCCACGGCGGGTTCGTCGAACTCGGCCACCAGCTCATAGGCGGCGTCGGTGTCGTTGAGGTTGTTGTAGCTGAGTTCCTTGCCCTGAAGCTGGCGTGCGGAGGAGACGCCGGGGCGCTGGTGACCTGTGACATAGAAGGCTGCGGCCTGATGCGGGTTCTCGCCATAGCGCAGCGACTGCTTCAACTCGCCCGCCACCACGACGCGGCGCGGGAAGGTGTCGCCCAGTTCACGCGCGAACCACTGGCTGATGGCGGCGTCATAGGCGCCGGTGCGGGCATAGGCCGTGGCGGCCAAACGCTTCCTGAGGGCCAAGGTGGTGGCGCCGTTATTGGCCTCCATCTCGGCTTGGACCACGGCATAATCCTCCACATCCACCACCACGGCGACGGCGGCGTGATTCTTGGAGGCAGCGCGGATCATGGCGGGGCCGCCGATGTCGATGTTCTCGACACAGTCGTCGTACTCGGCGCCCTTGGCCACCGTGCTCTCGAACGGATAGAGGTTGACCACCAGCAGATCGATGGGGGCGATACCGTGCTCGGCCATGGCCTTCTCGTGCTCGGCATTGCCGCGGATACCCAGCAGCCCGCCATGAACCTTGGGGTGCAGAGTCTTGACGCGGCCATCAAGCATCTCGGGAAAACCGGTGTGATCCGCCACTTCGGTAACCTTGATGCCGGCATCGCGCAGTGCCTTACAGGTACCGCCCGTAGACAGGATTTCGACGCCCTTGCCAGCCAGGAAACGGCCGAACTCGACCAGTCCCGTCTTGTCCGAAACGGAAAACAGGGCGCGGCGGATAGGGGACAGGTCGGACATGGATCGGGCTCTCCGTCTGATCAGGATTTCCAGGGGGATATAGCACAGCCGAAGCCCCAGGAAAGGTCCCAATTTCATCGCTGGATTAAGGAATGTCCGGCGGCTATATATTCGGTGCCATTCCTCTCCGAAAGAACGCCGCCCCGATGAATCATCGCCTGAGAACGGTCGTATGCGTTGTCGGCGCCCGGCCCAACTATATGAAGGTCGCGCCCATCGCGGCGGAGCTTGGCCGTTCGTCCTGTCTGTCCCCTGTGCTGATCCATACCGGCCAGCACTATGATCCGGATATGAACGAGCGGTTCTTCTCGGAACTGGGCATGCCCGCCCCCGATGCCAATCTCGAAGTCGGCTCCGCCAGCCACGCCGTGCAGACCGCTCAGGTGATGATCCGTTTCGAGCCTGTCTTGGATCAGGCCATCGCCCCCATCGTGCTGGTGGTCGGCGATGTGAACTCAACCATAGCCTGTGCCTTGGTGGCCGCCAAGAAAGGCATTCCGGTGGTGCATGTGGAGGCGGGCCTGCGATCGCGCGACCGCACCATGCCCGAGGAAATCAACCGGGTCCTCACCGACCAGATTTCCGATCTGCTGTTCACCACCGAACGCTCCGCGCTGGGCAATCTGACGGCGGAGGGGATCGCCGCCGAGCGGGTTCATTTCGTCGGCAATGTGATGATCGACACGCTGATGGCCAATTTGCCGCGCGCCATCCAGCCAAGCGTCACCCTGGCCGAGGCGGGACTGGAATTGCCGGAGCGCTTTTCTTTGGCCACCTTGCACCGACCATCCAATGTGGACGAGCCCGGCATGCTGGCCACGCTTCTGGGATGCCTTGCGGAAATCGGCCGGGATCTGCCGGTCGTCATGCCCTTGCACCCGCGCACCCGAGCCCGTATCGAGGCGGCCGGGCTCTCGGGCATGCTCGACAACCGGCTGATTCTGCCGCTGGGGCCGTTGGGCTACCTGTCCATGCTCGGCATGATGAAGTCGGCCAAGCTGGTCCTGACCGATTCCGGCGGCATTCAAGAGGAGACCACCGCGCTCGGCGTGCCCTGCCTGACCCTGCGCGACAACACCGAACGGCCCATCACTGTCGAATGTGGCACCAATACCCTGGTCGGTCGTGATCCCGGGCGGATTCTCGCTTTGGTCCGCGAGATCGGCACAACAGGTGGCAAGGCCGGGCGAATCCCCGAGATGTGGGATGGACAGGCGGCCAAACGAATCGTCGCTGTCCTGGAAAGGTTTTCCTGAGACATGAAATCGATCAATGCGTCCCATGCGCTTGCTTTCGGGGCCATCTTCGCGCCGACCGTGGCGATCTATGCTCCCCTTGGCATGGCGCCGCTCTTCATCCTGGTCGGCGTAGCGGTCCTGGTTCTGGAATGGCGCAGCAAGCCTTGGACCGCGGTATGGCGGCCGGGATTGCTGATTCTTGGTTGCGCGCTGATCTGGATGACCATCGGATTGCTTTGGGCGCTTGATGTCTTGCAAGCCCTGAAGACCCTGACGGGTTTGATCCTGCTGTTTTCCGGAGGGCCGTTGGTCGTTGCCGCCGCTGGCCGATTGGACGACGCCGGGCGCAAGCGTGTCCGCATCGCCCTGGTGCTGGGAGTGCTCGTCGGGCTCGGCCTTGCCGCGGCGGAAGTGATCAAGATCGGACCGGGGAGCTTTCTCCATCCCCAGCGCAGCCACCTGGACCAAGCCTTCAACGGCCGCATCAGCCGGGGATTGACCGTTTCGGCCCTGCTAATCGGGCCAGCCTTGATTGCCGCTTGGCGGCTTGGACGGCCCCGTCTGACCATCGCCATGGCCTTGTTGGCGGCCTTCGCCATCTTCGGCGGCCATTCCCTGGCCGCCAAACTGCCGATTCTACTGGCCCCCCTGGTCATATGGGGAGTGATCCGCAACCCTGGACTCTGCGCCCGACTTACCATGGGCGGAAGTATTGCGGTAATTTTGGCCTTCCCCTTGCTTTCCATGGTTCCGCCTCCGCAGGAAACCATGGACCGGCTGTCCTTGTTGCCCAACTCGGCCCATCATCGCCTGACCATATGGAACTTTACCGCGACCAGGATTCTCGAGCATCCGCTGCGTGGATGGGGTTTGGACGGCTCGCGCAACATCCCCGGCGCGGAGGAGAACGTGCTGGTGATGCGTCGGTTTAATGTCCCCTACGGCGCCGGTCCTGATGGGGTACCTTTGAACGAACAGCTGCTTCCGCTCCATCCTCATTCGGGTCCAGGTCAGATTTGGCTTGAGCTGGGTGCCGTTGGAGTTGTCATGCTTTGCAGCCTGATCATTGTTTTGGCCCGCAGGATCACCACCGTCCGAAACCCGCTGGATGCAGCGGTCACCGCCCAGGGCATCGTCGTCGGGATTGTGGTGTCCAGTGTCAGCTACGGTGTCTGGCAGAGCTGGTGGCTTTGTTCCGTGTGGCTTGCGGCGGCCTTGGCCATGGCAGTGGCCGCAGGCCACAGCGATATTGTCGAACCTGATGGAAATCGTCAGGGCTAGACGCTACAACGACCCAGTTTACTAAAGCTCCAAGGACAGCCATGTCGTTTCCCGATAAGCCATTCGGCAGCATCACGACCTATTTCGAAGCCTATGCGGAACAGGTGGGAAAGGCCATGGCCTCGGTTCCCAGAAGCGCCCTTGCCGCCGCCGAAATCCTTCTGCGCGAAGCGGTTGAGGCCGACGCGCATGTGTATTGCTGCGGCAATGGCGGATCGGCGGCCATCTCCAATCATTTGGTTTGCGACCATGTGAAGGGCATCCAGACGGATACCGACTTCAAGCCCCGCGTCCATTCTCTCTCTTCCACCATCGAGATGATCACGGCCATCGCCAATGACATCTCCTATGCCGAGGTCTTTTGTTACCAGTTGCAGAGCTTTGCGCGCCCCGGCGACCTTCTGATCACCATCAGCTCGTCAGGCGATTCCGAAAACGTGGTCCGCGCCATTCAATGGGCCAAGGACAACGGAGTCCGCACCCTCGCCATGACCGGCTTTTCCGGCGGCCGCTCGTCCAGACTGGCCGATGTGAGCCTGCATGTGACTTCCGATAATTATGGGGTGATCGAGGATGTGCACCAATCCTTGATGCACGTCCTGGCCCAATTCGTTCGAATGGGCCGCATGAGCCGTGACTTGATCACCGCCCGAAAATTCTAAAGCTCAGCTTGCCGGGGAATACTCCGGCACCAGACGACGCACAACGGCCATTGCCCGCTCGGGTTGGTGGGCGCGGCATGCCTCTGCCAGATCGGCGATGGCAATCCCCAACTCCTCTGCGTCAACGGCCCGGGGCGCCGCGACCAGCACGCCGGGCTGGCCGGTCTGCACCGGCGGCTCGGCACCGTGAAAGATTTCCTCGAACAACTTTTCGCCGGGCCTGAGGCCAGTGAAGACGATCTCCACATCCTTGTCGGGACGCAGACCGGCCAGACGGATCATCTGTCGGGCCAAATGGACGATCTTCACCGGTTCGCCCATGTCGAGAACGAAGATCTTGCCGCGGTAATCGGGATGTCCGACCCCGAAGGCCGAGGCCTGCAGCACCAGTTCCACCGCTTCCCTGACCGTCATGAAGTACCGGGTCATGTCGGGATGGGTGACGGTGATGGGGCCGCCAGCCGCCAGTTGCTTCTGAAATAGCGGCACCACCGAGCCGGTGGAGCCCAGCACATTACCGAAACGCACCGTGACAAAGCGCGTGCCGTCTTCCCTTGCGCCTGCGGCCAGATCAAGGGCCTGGGCATACATCTCGGCCACCCGCTTGGACGCGCCCATGACATTGGTGGGATTGACTGCCTTATCAGTGGAGATCTGCACCATCAGCGCCACACCCGCCTCGATGCAGGCGTCGACGACGATCCGGGTGCCCACGGCATTGGTGAGAACACCTTCCTCCGGGTTGTACTCGACCATGGGCACATGCTTCAGCGCGGCGGCGTGGAACACCAGTTCCGGCTGGTGGATCGCCATCACCGAACGCACCCGCACCGCGTCGCGCACATCGCCCAGGACCGGCACATGCTCGGGGCCGCCATCGCGCTGGGATAGTTCCTGGTCGATGGAATACAGGTTGAACTCGCAGGCCTCGAACAGCACCAGCAGCGACGGTCCGAAATCGGCGATCTGGCGCACCAGTTCCGAGCCGATGGAACCACCCGCCCCGGTAACCATCACCCGGCGGCCCTTGATCAGGGCCTCCATTCCGGCGCGGTCGAGCGCCATCTGCGGCCGTCCCAGGAGATCCTCGACGGCAATGGGCCGGAGCGTCAGATGCTCGGCCAACCCGTCCTTGAGGTCGGTCAGACGGGGAATACGGGCCAGGGTCATGCCCAAACGATCGGCGGCGTCCAGCATCTCGCGCACCACCGAGCCGTCCAGGCGGTGATCGGTGATGATCAGGCGCTGCGGCGCCTCGCCCCTGGATTTCAGCGCAGCCACCACCTGTTCCAGCTCATCGGTGGACCCCAGCACATCGATGCCGTGGATGTTGCGGCCCACCCGACCGCCGCGTTCACTGACCAAGCCGACGGCGCGATATTCGGCATCGGTCGAGCGAGTGGCGCGGATGAACAACTCCGCCTCGTCACCGGCGCCCACCAGCAGGACCGGAATGGCGTCGCTGCGCAGCAGGCGGCTGGCCTGCACCTTGTCCTTGAAGGTCCGGTAAAGGAAGCGCGGCCCACCCAGCAGGGCCAACAGCACGAACCAGTTGATGATCAGAACCGAACGCGGCAGGGCCTCGAGCCGGGTGATCAGGAACAGCAGAGCCATGAAAATCAGCACGGTCAGCGTGCTGGCCCGCACCAGGGCAGCCATGTCGTTGACCGAGGCATAGCGCCAGACGCCACGGTAGAGGCGCTGGGAAATGAACACAGGAATGGCGATAGCCACGAACAGGATGGTTCCGGCCGCCAGATCGCCGCTTTTCCATAGCAGCCACATGTCTTCGCCGAGACGCAGGTTGAGCGCCGCCCAGAATGAGACCGCCGCCATGACCACGTCATGGACGAAAGCGATATGGGCGCGCGACAGCTTTTCCTTCATTCCCCGCTCGGGCTTGCCAGATGTGCCCCATACTTAGCCGACGCGGCCCGCCGCTCCAAGCCGAAAGCTTGTCTTGCCGCCCTGGAACAAGAATCAAAAATCGGCTAGGACTGGCGGCATCTCATTAGCGGAACCTTCGAAGCAATGTGTGGTCTGGCCGCGCTTTTCAGTTACCGAGCCGACGCGCCACCCCCGGACGCGGCCGAACTGGCACGCATGACCGGCGCCATGACCCGGCGCGGCCCCGATGGCGAGGGCGTGTGGAGCGGAGCAGAAGGGCGGGTCCGGCTGGGCCACCGCCGCCTGTCCATCATCGAGCTGGGAGAGCCCGGCGCCCAACCCATGATTGCCGATGACGGCAAGACCGCCATCGTCTTCAACGGCGAGATCTATAACTACCGTGCACTGCGCCTGCGCCTCGAGCAGCAGGGCGTCCGCTTGCGCTCCCATTCCGATACTGAAGTGATCCTGGAGGGCTACCGCCTTCTGGGGCCGGACATTCTTGCCCAATTGCGAGGTATGTTCGCCCTGGCGATCTGGGATGGGGAACGGGGTGGCATACTGGCGGCTCGCGACGGGCTGGGCATCAAACCACTGTATGTTGCCGATGACGGGCGGACAGTGCGCCTCGCCTCCCAGGTCAAGGCCCTGCTGGCCGGTGGCGGCATCGAGACCGCCCCCGACCCGGCCGGGCATGCTGGATTCTTCCTGTGGGGCCATGTGCCCGAACCCCACACCCTCTACCGCTCCATCCGGGCCTTAAAGCCCGGCACCTGGGAGAGGTGGGGCCTGGATGGCCGCCGAGATTCGGGCGCTTTCTTTGATTTGGGCGCCGAACTGCGCCGCCCGCGCCAAGCCCCCCGCGCCGATCTCAAATCCGCCTTGGAAGACTCCGTGGCCCATCATCTAGTGGCTGATGTGCCGGTGGGGGTCTTCCTGTCGGCTGGCCGCGATTCCACCACGCTCGCCGCCATGGCAGCCAAACTGGGCACGGGAAAAGTCAAAAGCGTCACCCTGGCTTTCGAGGAATTCGCCGGAACGCCCAAGGACGAGGCCCCCCTGGCCGAGCTGGCCGCGCGTCATTACGCAACCGAACACATCACCCGGCGCATTCCGGGCGGTGATTTCGCGGCGTGTCGCGATCAGATCCTGGCTGACATGGATCAGCCGACCATCGACGGGGTCAATGTGTGGTTCGTGGCCCGTGCGGCGCGGGAATCGGGGCTGAAAGTGGCGCTGTCGGGCCTGGGCGGCGACGAATTGTTCGCTGGCTACGACAATTTCACCACCATTCCCCGTATAGTGTCCGTGTTGGGTCCGTCAGGGGCCATTCCCGGCCTTGGTCGGGGCTTCAGAGCGCTGGCCGGTCATTTCGTGCGGCCCAAACTGGCCGGATTGCTGGAGCTTGGCACCACCCTACCCGACGCCTATCTGTTGCGGCGCGGTCTGTTCATGCCTTGGGAACTGCCCCAGGTGATGGATGCGGACATGGCGCGCATTGGCCTGGAAGCTCTGGCGCCTCGCCTGCATTTGAAACGGGCCGCCGCCGGTCTGGGCGACGATGTTGCCGCCATCTCCGCCCTGGAGATGCAGTTCTACATGCGCAACCAGCTGCTGCGCGACGCCGATTGGGCGGGCATGGCCCATTCCCTGGAAATCCGGGTGCCCCTGGTGGATACGCATCTGCTGGACGCCGTGCTGGACCTACGCGCCGCAGGAAGGACTCCGGGTAAGGCAGACATGGCGGCATGCGCCGATCCCGGCCTGCCCACCGCCATCCTCGAGCGGCCCAAGACCGGCTTTTTCGTGCCCGTGGCCCAATGGCTGGGCGAGAGCTCCTTGCGCGGCTGGGCCAAGCGGGTCCATGCCGCCCTTTGCGAAGAGACCCTGTGATGACGCCCTGGCTGCTTGACTTGCTGCAATGCCCCTCCTGTCACGCCGAGTCGAGGCTGGTTCACGAGGGTGATGGCCTAGCCTGCCCTGCTTGCGGCCAGTCGGTGCCGGTGGTCAACGGCATCCCCCGTTTCGTTGCGGCCTCCGAGAACTATGCCGAGGGTTTCGGCTGGCAATGGACGCGCTGGCGCGCTCTGCAGGTGGATCGGCTGGCGGGGCATCCCCTGTCCGAGCGCCGCTTTCTGGCCGATTCCCGCTGGGACCCCGCCTGGATCAAGGGCAAGCTGATCCTGGACGCCGGTTGCGGCGCGGGTCGCTTCACCGATGTGGCGGCGCAATTGGGGGCCCGCGTGGTGGCCTGTGACTTAAGCCGCGCCATCGACGCCTGTCACGCCAATTGCGACGAGCCCCAGGGCAAGGCCCCCGAGCGCGGCGAAGTGGCCTGGGTCCAGGCCAACCTGCTGAACCTGCCATTCCGCCCCGGCGTCTTCGACGCGGTCTATTGCATGGGGGTAATCCAGCACACCCCCGATCCGCCCGCGGTGATGCGCGCCCTTCCCCCCTTGCTCAAATCCGGGGGGCGGCTGGCCTATAATTTCTACGAGAAGAACCCGCTGCGCCGCCTGGAAGTGGTGAAATACGCGCTGCGCCGCATCACTCCCGGCTGGGAGCAAAAGCGGCTGCTGGCCCTGTGCGAGACCCTGGTGAAGCTGTTCTTCCCGCTGACCCGTTGGATGAGCCGCATTCCCAAGGTCCGCTTCTTCACCCGCTTCGCCCCCATCTGCGCCACCCATCCACCCGAACTGACCACCGAACAGCAATACGAGTGGACGGTGTTGGATACCTTCGACTGGCTCAATCCCCATTACGAGATCTGCCAGGACCACCGGGAAGTGGCGGATCTGCTGCGCGGCCTGGGCGTTGACGAGGTCGCTTCCGCCCCCGGTCTGGCCTGGGGGCGCAAGCCGTGAGCCTGCGTGACGCCATCGCCCCCCTGGCCCTGGCCGGCTGGCGGTTGGTTCGGCCAGTCCTGGGCGAAGAGAACACCTTCCGCATCCTGCTTCTCCATGACGTTCCCACCTCGAAACGAGATGTCTTTGCCCGCCTCGTCCAGAATCTGACCATGGCCCGACGCCTGATCACCCCAGTCGAGGCCGAAGCCATCCTGGCCGGTGGGCCGGTGCCGCCGGGCCCATCGCCGGTTCTGCTCAGCTTCGACGATGGCTTCGCCTCCAATCTGGATGTGGCCGAGACCATCCTGGCCCCCCTGGGGATCAAGGCGCTGTTCTTCGTCTGCCCCGGCCTGATCGGGCTGGAACCCGAGGCCCGCGCGGCCGCCGCCACCGCCAATATCCTGCGCGGACAAAGACCGGCGCCCGAGCCGCTGCTGGGCTGGGACGGCATCGAACGGCTGGCGGCGCTGGGCCACACCATGGGCAGCCATACCAGCCATCATCTGCGCCTGACCACGCTGTCGCCCGATCAGCGCGCCGAGGAGATCGGCGGGGCCGCCCGTCTCCTGACCGAACGGCTAGGCAAGATTCCGGACTGGTTCGCCTACACCTTCGGCGATATCGACTCCATCGATGCCGCCAGTCTGGCCGAGATCGGACGGCATCACCGCTATTGCCGCTCTGGTGTTCGGGGCCCCAACAGTAAGGCAACGCCGCCGCTCGCCCTGCGCGGAGACAATATCGATCTGGGGACTGGCGAGGCCTGGCGGGGGCTGGCGGTCGAGGGCGGTCTCGACGTCTTGTACCGCAAGCAGCGGCGCATACTCGACGCCATGGCCGATCGGAGTTAAGAAGAAGCCATGAAGCAGATCATCCAAAGCGCCAAATCCGGCAAGCTGTCGCTGAAACAGGTCCCCGAGCCCCGCGTGCGCACCGGCCACCTTCTGGTCGCCACCCGCGCCTCGCTGATCAGCGCCGGGACCGAGCGCATGGTCATCGATTTCGCCAAGAAGAGTCTGGCCGCCAAGGCCAAGGCGCGGCCCGATCTGGTGCGCAAGGTGGTGGACAAGGCGCGGCGCGACGGCATCCTGGCTACCTTCAAGGCGGTGATGGCGCGCCTCGACGAGCCGCTGCCCCTGGGTTATTCCGCTGCCGGAACGGTGAGCGCCGTGGGCGGTGGCCTGGAAGGCACCTTCACCATGGGCCAGCGGGTCGCCATGGCCGGAGCCGGTCTGGCCAATCATGCCGAGCTCAATGTGGTGCCGCGCAATCTGGCCGCGCCCATCCCCGACGATGTCCCCGACGAGGAAGCGGCCTTCGGCACGGTGGGCGCCATCGCCCTGGCCGGTGTGCGGTCCTTGGGCGCGCAGTTGGGCGATCTGGTCGCCGTGCTGGGCGTCGGGCTGGTGGGCCAGATGGCGGTGCAGTTGCTGGCCTTGCAAGGGGCCCGGGTCATCGCCCTGGACGTCAATCCCGACCGCCTGGCCCTGGCCAAATCCATGGGCGCCGAACTCACCTGGACCTTGGGCGAGCCCGGCCTTACCGAGGCGGTTGCCGCCCTGTCGGGCGGCGTGGGCTGCGATTCCGTGCTGATCGCGGCGGCCACCGATTCCTCCGAGCCACTGGCCCTGGCCGCCGAACTGGCCCGCGACCGCGCCCGCGTGGTGCTGGTTGGCAAGACCGGCACCGAATTCGACTACGCTGCCTATATGAAGAAGGAGCTGACCCTTTCGGTGTCGCGCTCCTATGGCCCTGGCCGCTATGACGAGGAATTCGAAGGACGCGGCGTCAAATACCCGGTGGGCTGGGTGCGTTGGACCGAGACCGAAAACTTGCGCGAAGTGGTCCGCCTGATGAGCCCGTCCCTGCCCCGTCGCCTGGATGTGGGCGCCCTGATCAGCCACCGCTTCGATTTCGATCAGGCCGAGGAGGCCTATGCTCTGGTCACCGGCGGCCAGCAACCCTCCCTGGGCGTGGTGCTGCATTATGCCGAGCGGGTTTGCACCGCCCCCGCTTTCGCCGCTCCTGCCGCCGCCGCCACGGGCAAATGCGTGCTGGGCGTTATCGGCGCCGGTAATTTCGCCCGCACCGTTCTGCTGCCCGAACTGGCCCGGCTGCCCGGCGTGGAGATGCGCACCATCTGCACCCAGCGCGGCCAGACCGCTGAGCACGGGCAGCAGACCTTCGGCTTCGCCAATGCCACCACCGACGTGGACGCCGTGCTGAACGACACGTCCATCAACGCGGTGCTGGTGGCCACCCGCCACGGCAACCATGCCGAGATGGTGGCGCGGTGCCTTTCCGCTGGCAAATCGGTGCTGGTGGAAAAGCCCCTGGCGCTGGACCGCGCCCAATTGAATCAGGTGATCACGGCGCGGCAAGCCTCCAACGGCTTCTTCACCGTCGGCTTCAACCGCCGCTTCGCCCCCATGGCCCAAAAGGCCGCCGCCCATCTGGCCCGCCATCTTGGCCCCAAAGTGGCGGTGCTGCGCGTCAATGCCGGGGCCCTGCCCGCCGAAAGCTGGGTCAATGCCGCCGAAGAGGGCGGCGGGCGCATCCTGGGCGAGGTCTGCCACTTCGTGGATCTGGCCCGTGCCCTGATCGGCGCGCCCATCAAGACGGTGCAGGCCGATGCCGCCCGCGTCACCCACGGGGTCTGCGACGATCTCTCCGTATCGCTGACCTTCGCAGATGGATCTCTGGCCACCATCATCTACACCGCCCAGGGCGACACCTCCCTGTCCAAGGAACGCTTCGAGTGTTTCGCTGGCGGAACTATCGTCACCATCGATAATTTTCTGTCGCTGTCCACCACCAAGGGCGGCGCCACAAAGGTGGAAAAGAGCCTGGGGCAGGACAAGGGCCACCGGGCCGAACTGGCCGCCTTCGTGGGCGCCGTGGCTTCGGGCGGCGCCGCCCCCGTTGACGAGGCCGAACTGATCGAGACCTCCCTGGCCACCATCGCCGTGCTGGATTCGCTGGCCGAGGGCCGGCGGATCAGCCTGGAGGACTAGGATATGGCCGAGGCGTGGCAGGCGGGAATGGTGGCCGGTCTGGCCACATTCGCGGCCAGTATCGCCTCCACCCGGCTGGTCCTGGCCTGGCTGCGCCACAAGCAGATCCTCGACCATCCCAATGAGCGGTCCAGTCATAGCCTGCCCACGCCGCGTGGCGGCGGGATCGGCCTGACCCCGGTTCTGGCCCTGGCCCTGATCATGGTGGCCTATGCGGTGCCCGGCGAGACCGTGCTGCTGGCCGCCGGCGCCCTGATCCTGATGGCCATCTCCTGGCTGGATGACCGCAAGGGCCTAGCGCCCGGCCCCCGCTTCGCCGTCCAGGCCGCCGTTATCGCCGCCGCCCTGATGGGCTTGGGCGGCACGGTGATCCTGCCCCTGCCCCTATGGGCCGATCGGGTTCTGGTGGGGTTGGCTTGGCTGTGGTTCGTCAATCTCTACAATTTCATGGACGGCATCGACGGCATAACGGGCGTGGAAAGCGCCGGAATCGGCCTGGGGCTGGCCCTGGTGGCCGCCATCACCGGCGATGGCGCCCTGATTCCCCCCGCCCTGATCGTGGCGGCATGCGGGTTGGGCTTTTTGGTGTGGAACTGGCATCCGGCCAAGATCTTCATGGGCGATTCGGGGTCCATTCCGCTCGGTTTCGTGCTGGGCGGGCTGCTTCTGTCTCTGGCTGCGCAAGGCCAGTTGGCCGCCGCCCTGATCCTGCCCGGCTATTATCTCGCCGACGCCACCATCACTTTGCTTTGGCGCCTGAAAGACGGCGAAAAGATTTGGCAGGCCCATCGCCGCCATTTCTACCAGCGCGCCGTGCGCGGCGGGAAAAGCCACGCCCATGTGTCGAGCGCCGTGGCGATTTGCAATCTGCTGCTGATCGGCTGCGCCTGTCTGGCGGCGGCAGGGCTTCCAATGGCGGCAAGCCTGATGGCCATCCTGGTGGTCGGCGGGCTTTTGACCCTGTTCACCCGCTGGGCCGGAGGCATTGTGCGATGAAGGTCCTGATCACCGGCGCCAATGGTTTCGTCGGTAAGGCTTTGGGCCTGCGTCTGCTGGAGGCAGGTCATTGCGTCTGCGGAGCGATTCGGCCCAATGCCCCTCTGGCGCCGGGGATCGAGGCGCGGCCCGCTGCCCATTTGTCGGCATCGGGGGACTGGAACCCCGCCGTGACCGGCTGCGAGGCCGTGGTCCATCTGGCGGCCCGCGTTCACGTCATGCACGACACCTCGACCGATCCCCTAGCCGAGTTCCGTGCAGCCAATGTGGCGGGAACCCTGCGTCTGGCCGAGCAGGCGGCGGCGGCGGGGCTCGGCCATCTGGTGTTCCTGTCGTCCATCAAGGCCAATGGCGAGGAAACCTTCGGCACCCCCTTCGGCCCCGACAATGCCGCGCCGGTGGACCCCTACGGCATCTCCAAACTGGAAGCCGAGCGGGGGTTGGCCGAGATCGCGGCGCGCACCGGTCTGGCGGTGACGGTGCTGCGTCCTCCCCTGGTCTATGGGCCGGGGGTAAAAGGCAATTTCCGTTCCCTGATCGGGCTGGTGGACAGGGGCGTTCCCCTGCCCCTGGGCGCCATCCATAACCGCCGCTCGCTGATCGGACTGGGCAACCTCACCGACGCCATCCGCGCCTGCCTGGACCAGCCTCCGGGCGCCGGGCAGTGCCGGGTCTTCACCCTGGCCGACGGCGAAGCCTTATCCTCGCCCGATCTGGTCCGCCGCCTGGCCCGCGCCCTGGGGCGTCCCGCCCGGCTGCTGCCCGTTCCGGTCGGCCTGATGCGTTTCGCCGGAAGACTGGCCGGCAAGACCTCCGCCGTACAGCGCCTGACCGCCTCGTTGGAGGTGGAGTCCGGCACTATGGCCGCTATGATCGGCTGGTCGGCGCCCATGACCCTGGACGAGGGACTGGACGCCACCGCCCATTGGTGGCGCAACAAGGAGAAAACCTCATGAGCGGCCCCATTCCGGTGATTCTGTCCGGCGGCGCGGGGACGCGCCTGTGGCCTCTGTCGCGCGAGCTGATGCCCAAGCAATTGCTCAAGTTGACGGGTGAGCGCACGTTGTTGCAGGAGACCGCGCTGCGCCTAGGCGCCCCCCCGGTGGTGGTGTGCAATTTCGAGCACCGCTTCATCGTCGCCGAGCAGTTGCGGGAAGAAGGCATCGAGCCCCGTGCCGTGGTGATCGAGCCGGTGGGCCGCAACACCGCCCCGGCAGCGGCGGTGGCCGCCCTGATGCTGGCGGAAAGTGACCCCGACGCCCTGATGCTGCTGATGCCGTCGGACCACCTGATCGCCGATACCGGGGCCTTCCGCCGCGCGGTGGATATCGCCGTGCCGCTGGCCCGCCAGGGGTGCATGGTGACCTTCGGCATCACGCCCACCGGCCCCAATACCGGTTACGGCTACATCAAGCGCGGGGCGGCTCTGGACGGCGGCTTCATGGTCGAGCGCTTTGTCGAAAAGCCCGATCTGGCCACTGCGGAAAGCTATGTGGCCTCTGGCAAGTACACCTGGAACAGCGGCATCTTCCTGCTGCCCGTCGGCCTGTTTCTGGCCGAACTTGATCGATTCGCCCCCGGAATCAAGACGGGCTCTGCCGAAGCCCTGGCCAAGGGCCAGCGCGACCTGTTCTTCTTCCGCTTGGACGAGACGACCTTTGCCGCTATCGAGGGCCGCTCCATCGATTACGCGGTGATGGAGCCCTCGGACAAAGTAGCCGTAGTCCCCGTCGACATGGGCTGGTCCGATATCGGCTCGTGGTCGGCGCTGTGGCAGGAAAGCCCGCGCAATGCCGACGGCAACGTCATCCTGGGCGATGTGCTGGCGGTGGATTCCACCGATTGCTATCTGCGCAGCCAGGACCATCTGGTGGCCACGGTGGGGGTGAGCAACCTTGTGGTCATCGCCACCGACGATGCCGTGCTGGTGGCCGACAAAAGCCGCGACCAGGAGGTCAAGGCGGTGGTCGAAGCCTTGAAGCGCGAGGGCCGCCCCGAGGCGACCCAAGGCACGCGCGGCTGGCGTCCCTGGGGCTGGTACAAGACCATCGAGCAGGGCGAGCGCTTCAAGGTGAAGCAGATCCACGTCGATCCGGGGGCGAAACTTTCCCTGCAAAAGCACTGGCACCGCTCGGAACACTGGGTGGTGGTCAAGGGAACGGCGCTGGTCACCTGCGGCGACACGTCCTTCGTGCTGCGCGAAAACGAATCCACCTTCATCCCCGCTGGCACCAATCACCGGCTGGAAAACCCAGGCAAGGTGCCGCTGCGTCTGATCGAAGTGCAGTCGGGCGAATATGTGGGCGAGGACGATATCGTCCGCGTCGAGGACGATTACGGGCGCTGAACCAAGCGGTCATAGGCCGCCACCGCCCGCTCTCCATAGTCGGACCAGCCGAATCCGGCCTCCACCCGTCGCCGGGCCGCTTCGCCCATGGCGCGGCGGCGTTCGGGATCGGCGGCCAGGCCCCGCAATGCCGCCGTCAACGCCTCCGGGTCATGCGACGGCACGATCAGTCCCTCGACACCGTGGGTGATCAGGTCGGCAGCCCCGGTCTCGGGTGTCGCCACCACCGGAAGGCCAGAGGCCATGGCCTGCAAGAGGGTCAACGGCAGCCCTTCCTCCAGTGACGGCAGGCAGAAGATGTCGGCCTCGGCGTATTCGCCGGGAAGCGCCGCACCCGGCTTCGGCCCCGCCACATGGGCGCCGCCTGCACCAAGTAAGGTGTCCATGCCCGCCTCCACAGGCCCCACAAGACGCACTTCGCAGGCGCCTTTCAGCCGCCGCCCGGCCTCCAGCAGAGTGGGGACGCCCTTGCGCAGGCCCACCCGGCCGACGAACAGGATGCGGGGCGCCTCGGACTCCCGACGATGGGCCGCAGGGGCAAAGCCCGCCAGATCGACCCCGTAGGGATTGACCACCAGCTTTTCCGCCGCCACTCCTCGCGCCAGAAAGGTATCGCGGGCAAAGCCGGTCGGAACCGAGATCAGATCGGCAAGGACGTATTCCGCCTCCTCGCGCTCGATCATGCGGGGATCGACCCCGGCCGAGGCCAAGCCAAAGCGTTTCGCCTCCGCCGCAAGAACCTCGGCCTGATGGCGGATATGGCTGGAGCCACGCTCGATCACCACCCGGAACCCCCGTGCGCGCGCCGGGTCCATGGCTTCCAGGGTGGCGCCGCTCCAACCCACCAGGATGCCCGGCTCCTCGGGCAGATTGGCGGCAACGAAACGGGCGAAGGCCTTGCCGATAAAGAGATCGGGCGACGGAACAAGGGGCAGACGCCGCAAGGCCTCCAGCCAAGCAATGGTCCGCACCGGCAGATCGGCGGGCAGAAACCGGCGAACGGCAAAGGCGGGATAGGTGGTGATCAGCCGCTCCAACCGGCCCCTGCCCCATAATTCGCGGGCCAGATCAAAGCCATGAAAGCGCCCGTGCACGGCGATTGTGACCCGCATCTCAGCCCCTCCGCCGCAGGACCAGGACGGCCAGGGCCAGAAAAGCGGCCACGCAGGACGCCGACAGCGCCCAAGCCACCGGCTGCACCTCCCAAGCCCCGCTCCACCAGAACGGCGCTAAGGGCAGCAGGAATGCCGCATACTGAACCAGACGCGCCACCAGCAGCAGCCGCACCCGGCGCGCCGCCACCGCATAGGAGCGCAGGACCTCGAAGGGCAACACCGCCAGGATGACCCCGACCAGGGCGGCCAGGATGGCGGCGGCGGGCGCCCAGGCGGGACCGAAGATCATGGGAACCAGGGGATCGGCCCACAGCCAGACCACCAGCGCCGCCACGCCGAGTGGCAACGCCAACAACAGCAGGGCCTTGCGGCATCCCGCCCGGCGCACACTCTCATCGTCCTGGCGCGCCAGCCAGGTGAACAGCACCCGCGAGGTCACGGGCTGAAGGAATTGCTGCGGTACCACCGCCAGACGGTTGGCCTGATAGAACAGCCCCGCGCCGGTCAGCCCGCCGACCGCGCTGACCACCAGCAGGACGAGGCGCTGGAAGCTGCCTTCCAGCACGCTGTCCAGCCAGATGCCCCGCACATTGCGCAGCACCTGACGCCACTCCATCCAGGACGGCCAATGAGGGCGATAGAAGCTCAGCGTTCCCATACCGCCAAGAACGGCAAGGCCAGCCAGGGCGATGAACAGCTCGCGGATATAGATTGTCGCCACCCCGGCTCCGCCCAAGACGAGGGCGATGGCCAACACATGCCCGGCCACGCTGGTGCCGGTCTCGATCAGGGCCAGGAGGCCATAGCGCATGGAGCGTTCGAAGAAGGTGCGGTCATGGGTGCTCCAATGCACGATCAGCACCGCCGCCACCAGCAACAGGTCCGACCAATGCCAGACATCGTTGGTAGCCAGCCACAGCACGGTGATCAGCCCCGCCGCCAGGGTCTCGATGCCCAGAACCGAGAACAGGCGGCGGCGAACTTCCAGGGTCATCTCGGCCTCGGGCGCGCCCAGCACCTGGGTGCCGACCCTGAGCGAGATCAGCGACAGCACCAGCCCGGCCCCCGCCTGGACCACGGCGAAACGGCCGAAATCAGCGGGATCGAGATGGCGGACCAGGACCAGATTGGCGGCAAAGGCGATCAGCGCTTGGATGATGGTTCCGCCCACCAGATAGGCGCCGCTGAGAGAGAGCTGCCGCAGCCCGGCCATCTCAGGTGATCCTCTCGAAGCGCCAGTCCAGCGTCATCCGTTCCCCGCTCAAAGGGGCCTCCACCTTAAGACAACGGGTCGGACACATCTCGTGAAAGCGGGGAGAATAGACGGAATCGTCCAGGCTCACCGTCAGGCCCTGGGCCTTGAACCGCCAGACAGCCCTTCCCGGCAAGGAAAGACGCACCCCCTCGCCCTCGGCAACAGCCGTCACCGAAGGATGCAGGTGAAAGCGGATGGCAAGGCCGTGGCGGGGGCCGGGTGCGGCGCGCGCCACCTCGTCCCGCCCGGCCAGACCGGAAGCCCCCAATTCCAGCGAGCGGCGATGGATCAGCCCAAAGCGCGTCCAGCCGTCGAACTCGCCGCGAAACCGCCCCTTTTCCACGGACGCCGCGAAATGCCGGGGCCGCCGACCCAGACGGAAGGCGCCATAAACCTCGGCACTGTCTTGATCATCCACCGTCAGGGTGGAGTGGAAGGCCGTCCCCCGGAAGCGGTTGCGCCAATCAAGATCCTGATAGGCATAGGTGCCGCAATTGGCGATCAGCGGCACCCCCCCGTCGTAAAGCTCGAACGACAAGGTATCGGCATGGGCATGGGCGGGCAGATCGTCGGGGCAACAAGGGCCGCAATCGACCATCAGCCGGGCGCTTCCCGCCTCCAGCCGCCAGTATCCCGCACGAGGCAGGGCGGGCGGCGCCACCGCCTCTACTCGTTCAGGCCCATCGACGGTGCCATCGTTGAACTGGGCCAGCTTGCCGGGAGCCATCAGAAAGAAGGCCGCCGCCGGACGCATGCGCTCCACCGCGTCCGACAGGAAGCCCGGAACCACTTTCCCGGCTTCGCTGAACAGCACGCAAAGCTCTTCCAGGTCGGACAGAACCTGGAAATGGTAGCTGGGCGAACGCTCGTAATGGCAGCCATCGGACAGGATCTGGCGGTTCAACTGCCGGTCCAGTTCCGTCAGCGCGCGGTCCAATCCCGTTTCGTGGCCAGGTAGGCACAGGGCACAGGCGATGGCGGCCTTGAGATTCTTGATCAGATGGTTGCCGCCCACGTCACGTTCCCACACCCGATTCAGATGGCGGGCCTGACGGTGCAAGGAGCGATGGAAGGCCGAGACGAAATCCGGCGATGCGCCCTCGCACAAGAACCGGGCATGGGCCAGCCATGACACCAGACGCAGCGACAGAGGATAGGGATGCCAGGCCACCGGATCAAAGCGCTCGAAGCGGGCCAGCCACCGGGCCACCAGGGTACGGGCCGGTTCCCGCCCCTCGCCGCCCAAAGCCTCCAGGTCGGCCAGCCACTCGAAATAGTGCAAGGTAAAGCGCCACAGCAGGGGCATCGAGGCATCCGCCCAGCCTTCGGCGGGGCCCTCAATCCCCACCAGCCGGATACGGCCGCTCAGGATCAGCCCGCCATTGCCGCTATCGCCGGTTTTGGGCGGCGGCGGCGCCCAAATGGGGGCGCCACTGCCGTCACCCAGGCGCGCCGAGGCAAGAGAGGTGCAAAACCAGGGCAGCCGGGCCCGGTACCACAGGCGGTACGCCACCTGGGAAAGCCGCAGATACTGAAGCGTCCGCCACAGCCTCATGGGCGCCGCCCGGCCGCCACGCGCTCGAACATGCCGATCAGACGATCCACATGGGATGCCCAGGTAAAGGCCTGCACCACCCTCTCGCGCCCCATCCGCACCATCTTGCCCCGCAGTTCCGCATCGCCGTCGAGACGCCGGATGCACTCTACCAAGGCCGAAGGGCGCAGGGGATCGAAATACAGCGCCGCATCGCCGCACACTTCCCGATTGACCGGGGTGTCGGCGGCGACCACCGGAAGGCCGCTGCTCAGCGCCTCCACCATGGGATGGCCGAAGGTCTCGGAGATGGAGGGAAAGACGAAAACGTCATGGCCGTGATAAAGGCCCGGCAGATCCTCATAGCGCCGCCGTCCCAACTCCACCAAACCGTCGGTTTCGGCCTGTTCCAGGAGGATATGGTCGTGGATGCCGCCCAGAAAGTCGCGGGTCTCGGCCCGCGACATGGTAATGGTCGCCCGTGTCTCGATTCCCTCGGCCAGCAGGCCGCGCACCGCTTGGCAGACCAAGCCGGGCTGCTTGTGGGGATAATAGACCGACACATAGAGCAGCCGAAGAGTACCGTCACCGCGCCACGGCCGAGATGCCCCACAGGGCGGCGCGAAAGCATCGCTCAATGTTCCGTAGGAATTGACCTCGACCTTGCCCTCCAGGTCGGGCGCCCAGGCCAGCAGCATGTCGCGCATGGTGGCGGTGGGCGTGATCACCAGATCAGAACTGCGCGCCGAGCCGATGATCAGGCGGCGGCGGATGCCGCGCTGAAATCCGGCCACCGGTCCCTGTTCCGGTGTGCAATTGGCCAGATAGAAGGGATCGAACAGCCCGCCTTCGCGCACCAGCAGAACCTGGGGCACCGGCGAGCGGAACAGACCGAAATTAGCCGAGGAGAACAAGACGTCGGGCGCAATGCGCCGAACCGTCTCGCGCCAAATGGTCTGTTCCCAGGCGAAGCGCCGCAGTGGCCTGAGATCCGAGGCGGCCAGACGCAACACCCCCGGCCCCTCATCGGGAAAACGGGCCGAGACCGCGAAAGTGGACTTCACCCGCCGCTCGTTGAAACTGGCCAGCAGATTGCGGGTATAGGTGACGATGCCGCCCATGCGGGCCGAAATGGCGTTGACCAGAATCTTCATGGGGTCGGCTCCTGCCCGGCCAGATGGCCGAGAATGGTCTTCAGGCGGGTCGGATGGTCATGGCCATCGGCCAGAACCCGGCGGCGTCCAGCGGCGGCGGCGGCGGAGCGGGCGGATTCGTCCGCCAACCATCGACGGCACTGGGCGATCAGTTCCCCATCATCGGAGAAGAACGCCGCCTGGTGATCGGGGGCCAGCAGGCGCTCCGCCTCGGCCGAGCGTTCGTGCAGCATAAACCCGCCGCAGGCGGGAATCTCCACCGTGCGGCAAGTCTGCAGGTCGCGGTTACCCTTGCGCAGAAAGCCCAGATTGATGCGGCTGGCCGAGACAACGCGGGCATAGTCTTCGTCATAGACCGGGCGGGCCTCGACCTTGAGATTGGCATGGGCTCCGGCCAGACCCTGCCAGCCATTGCCCCACACCCGAACCTCCAGTCCAACCTGGGCCAGGGCCAGCAGGCTTTGGGCGCGCGGCCCCTCATAGGTGCCGACAAAGGCGATATCGGCTTTAAATGCCCGTCGCTCGTCCTCGGACAGATCCATGGGGCGATGGAGATGGGGATCGAAGGAATTGTCCACGAACAGGATACGGCCCACCCCCAGGGAGGGCATCTCCTCGGGGCGGGCGTTGAAGCTCTTGGTGGTGACCCACAGGTCGAACAGGGGCAGCGCGCCCTCGATCTGCCGCGAGCGGTGCACCGGGTTCATCATGTCGTCCTCGGCATACCAGACCAGCCGGGCCGAGGCGCAAACCGCTTTGACCCGCCGTAAGGTGGACGCCGTGATCATGGGCGCGGCCTCGATCCACACCACGTCGCAGCCCCGCTCCGCGGCCCGCACAAGGCCCTTATTCGCGTCGACCGGATCGGCGGGACGGCGCAGGCGGTAACGCAGGCGATCCATCAGGCTGGGCCGGTCCTCATAGGTGGCGCCTGGCCGGTTGATGGGGATCATGGTCACCCGGTGGCCCAGTTCGGATAGAGCGCGGGCCCGCTGGGGCGTACGGCTGCCGGTGATGGTCTGGCCCACCAGGATGATCTCAGCGCACATGGGCCAATGCCTCGCGCAGACCGGCCAGATCGGCTTCGAAATCCCAGGTGGCAATGCGCGACGCCGCCGCGCGGCCCATCTCCTGGGAGTGCGCCAGAACCCGGCTCAACGCCTGGGCCAAGGCTTGGGCGTCACCGGCAGGAAACACCGCGCCGCAGCCCGCATCCACCAGATCGCGGGCGGCGCCCACCTGATCGCTGACCACGATTGCGGTGCCGCAGGCCATGGCCTCGTTGACCGCCAGGCCCCAGGGCTCGGATTCCGACGGCAGGACGAAGGCATCGGCCATGGCATAAAGCGCTGGCAATTCACTCTGGTTGCGAAAGCCAGCGAAGACGATCCCCGTGGCGCGGCGCGCCTCCAGCTCGGCCCGCATCTCGCCATCGCCCACCATCAGCAAAACCGGACGGGGAGCAGCCATCCTTTCCCAGGCGTCCAGCAACAGATCGGGACGCTTGCGCCGCTGGAACTTGCCCGCGAACAACACCACCTGGGAATCCTCGGGAATGCCCAACTCACGGCGCAACCCGGCAAGGTCAGCCGCCGCAGCACCGGCGGCGAAGGCCGCGTTATCCACGGCATAGGGAACGTGAAACACCTGCTCGGGCGCCACACCACGCCGCAGATAATAGTCGCGGTTGGCCGAACCGATGGCGAGAAAAGCCGCCGTGCGCGCAAACACCCAATTCAGGAAGCGCCGCTTGGCCCAGCCGCGTAACCCTTTGCCATCGGGCATGGCCTGATCCTGGTTCTCGCCGCGCATCAGCACCGGGCGGCCTTCCACCTTGGCCAGGGCCAGGGCACGCAACAGCATGGACGAGCCCCAACCGTGCAACCAGACCACATCGGCCTTGAGGATTTCCGTCCGAAGATCGGTCTCGGCCAGGGCGACACTGTCATAACCCTGGCGCAACGGAACGTCCCAGGCCAACCGCACCCCGAACCCGGAATCGAAATATCCGCCCTCGGTGTCGGTCCGCCCGAACACCACCCTCAGCGCGATGCCGGGTTCGGCAGCCAGGCGGGCGAGCAGCGGCGCTTGGTACTGAATGGGATGACTGACGAGATACAAAAGGCGGACTGGAAGACTCATGATGGCGCCCTCAATCGCCGGGCGGGCGCGAGCGCCCTTGGCTCCCGTGCCATAAGGCGCGCGGCCGCGCTTGCGACCGTCCAGCGGTCGAAGGTTTCGACCGCTGGTATCATCGGGCCGCCTCGCGTAAGAGATCGGCGGTCCGCTTCGCTGTGATATCCCACGAGAAATTCCCAGCCCGCGCCAAACCCCGCCGTCCCAGGTCATCACGCGCCGCCTCGTCACCCAGCAAGGTGATCACCCTCTGGGCCATGGCGTCCACGTCCAGGGGGGCGAAATACTGGACGCCATCTCCCGCCACTTCGGGCATGGCCGCGATATTGGAGCAGAGCACCGGCGCGCCGCAGGCCATGGCTTCCACCAGCGGATTGCCGAAGGTTTCCACCGTGGACGGAAAGACGAACAACGAGCAGCAGCGATACAATTCCACTAGCCGGGACGGCGACACCCCACCCAGGAATTCTACCGCGTCTTCCAGGCCATGACGGCGGATAACCTCCATCAGTTCGCCATGATACTCCGCATCCACCAGCCGCCCCGCCACCACCAGACGCACCTCGGGATAGACGGCGCGAATGGCCGGAAGGGCGGCGATCAGGGTGTGGAGGTTCTTCTGCACATAGACGTCGGATACCGCCAGAAGCTTGCCCGGCACCCGGCGCACGGACGGGTCGGGGGTGAAGCGGACGTCCACACCGTGGTGAATCACTTCAATCTTGCGGCCAAACCAACCGGGTAGGCCGAAGCCGAGCGCCTTACGGGCATAATCCGACACCGCCACCGCCCGACGGCAGCCCAACAGCGACACCATGGTGGCCAGGGCCAGCCCGACCCAATACAGACGCTTGGCCATGCGCCGCTCGCGCTGGACCACCGCCAGGGAATTGCGCAGCACGATCACCGGATTGGGTGCCAGCAGCGGACCGTAATTGGCGGGCGAAAAGGTGACATCGGCACCCATCTCATGGGCCAGGACGGGCAGCGCGATCTGCTCCCAGGCCAGCAGACGCAAGAAGGTGGCCCTGAAATCCAGCAAATGGAGCCGGATACCCTCGGGCGGCTCGCCGAACAGCTCGTACTGGTCCACATGCAAGAAGAGATGAAACTCCAGATCCTCGGCCTTCACCAGTGGCGCCAGGATGTTGCGCAAATACGTGACGCCGCCTCCGCTCTTGGCGTGCAAGGCGTTGATGATCACCCGGATCTTGCCGTTGGACCTGATTCCATCTCCCATCACAAACTCTCCTCGGCCGCCGGACCCAGCCGAGCAATGAAATCGGGCCGCTTGCCGGTGCTGAACGGCAGACGAACCAACATCTCGGCCAGCCGCAGCGGCAGCAATACCCCCTGGCCCAGCGCCGCGCTCCACTCTCCGCGCGCCTTGTGTCCCATCACCGCCTCATAATGGATGATGATGGTGCGCAGCACCACCAGCCCCAGGACAGGGCCGGGCAAATGGCGCAGGATTCCCATATGGCGACGCAGGATAGCCAGTGAACAGGCCACTTTGCGGCCAATACGGCTGGTGATGCCCTCGGGCGCCAGGGTATAGCGCAGCAGCGGATCGGCGAAGGTCTCGAACCGCCCCCCCGCCTGGGCCAGCACCGCCAGCCACAATTCGTAATCCTGAGCCGAGCGCAGATCTACGTCGAAACCGCCCACCGCCAGGACCGCGTCACGGCGCACCACCACGGTGGAGGACGAAATGAAACCGCGCAGGAACAAGGACCGGTAAGGATCGGCGGGGTTGCGCAGCCAGCGCGCCCGGCTGTCGTTCAAGACCTCGCTCTCGGGCCCCACATTGAACAGGTTGTGGGAACACATGACCAGATCGCCCGCCGCCAGCACCGCCATGGACCGCTCGATCTTGGGACTCAGCCACTCGTCATCGGCATCGAGAAAGGCCAGCCAGGTGCTTTGCGCCGCCGCCACCGCCCTGTTGCGCGCCGCGCCCGCCCCCTGGTTGGGCTGGCGGAACAGGCGCAGACGGATGCCGTTCATCCTTCCCGCCATGGCCCGTACTGCCTGGGCCGTTTCATCGGTGGAACCGTCATCGACCACGATGACTTCCATGGGCCGCAGAGTCTGAGCGGCGATGGAGGCCAGGGCACGGCCCACCGTGTCTGCGTTGTTGAAGGCGGGCATTACCACCGAGACATCGGCGAAACCGGTCATCTCAGAGCCCCTCCACCGTGATCTCGCCCCGCCAGGGCAAAGCCGTCTCGACACTGATCTCGATGCGTGACGCGGGCTCGCCCTCGCCATAGGCCTGCCAGGACAAGGCCGGAACCACGCTCACCTGGGCACCGGGCGCCGTCACCAAAACTCGTGAACCGTCAGCGCCACGCAGGATCAGGCCCTCCCCGTTCCGCTCAACTTCCATGGTGGTTTGCAGACGGCGCACGACCCGGTGGCGGCCCCGCCCGGCAATTTCATCGCCCAGGATCAATCGCGGCCCGGTAAAGCTCCAGCTCCGCCGCCAGATTCCTACGCCGCCCAGGCGGACAAAGCCGTGGCTTTCCAGTATAAGCCCGTCGTCACGCCGCTCCAGCCGGGGCGGCGGCCCCGCCATGCGGCGGCGGAAGGCGGGGGCGAAATAGGGCTTGTTGGCGGCGTAAGGGTCGGCCCCGTCAACCGTCAGACCGTTATGGGCGCGGGCGGAAACATACTCCTCCGCCTCCCCAGCGATGGCATAGGAGCCCCGCCCCGGATCGATGAACAGAGGCCGGGAGCGGTAATGCAGCTCGAACGAGCCGCAATCTTGGTGCCCGTGACCGGGCATATGGCTGAATCCATCGGGATCGGCATGCCACAGCCCACTCCAGTCTCCCAGGTCGAACCGACGCCAGCCGTCGGCGGCCAGGACCTCCCCGTCAACCGCCCCACCCAGCCGAGCCAGCAACAGATCGCGGTCCGAGGCCTCCAGACGCCCCATCCACCCCGTTTCACGGCTTGCCCCCGGCAGCAGGCCGAACAGATCCGACGGCGGACAATCAGGCGACACGTCGCCCATCAGGGGAAAGCGCCCGGCCAAGGCGAAATGGGGCAGCACGCTTAGGGCGCAATCGAGCACCCGCCCGAACTCTTCCGCCTCGGGCCGCCCAGCGGCATGGGCCGCCAGCCAGACTTCCGCCCAGGAGCGGGTCAACAGCAGATGGTAATGGGTCGAGCCTTCGCGCAGTACTCCGCAAGGCCGGAAGATGCGCCGCCCCTCCTCCACCAGAATGCGAGCGCCCGTTTCGGTGGCCTGGGGCAAGCCTAAGGCCAGACCCAGCAGATACAGCCCCCGGCCGTTATTGGCCAAGTGGTTGGAGCTGTGGTGATCGCCGAAATATTCCAGACTGGCGGCAATGGCTGGAGCATGGGCTGCCAGGCATTCCGCGGCGGCTTTCGGCAGGCCATGGCGCCGCGCGAAGGCCAGAAGATTGATGGCCCGCTCGGCGGCCGTATAGGGATGCCAGGCCCAGGATGAATCGGGCGTGCCGAAGCGCTCCATCCAGGCCGACCACACCGCATCCACCCAGCGGGGATCGTCATTCTTCCCCATCAGCGGCACCCAGGCGAAGCGGTGCAGGCTGAGCTGGGTCTCGATATCGCCAAAGTTTCGGACGATCAGCTCCGCCTCGCCGCCCGGCTCGAGGGTGACGGTTTGCCCCGCCAGACGGAGCCTTAGCGGCCCGGAGGGCGCACCGGGCGGGGCTGCGGCAAATGTTGCACGGGGCGTTTCTGCGGGAAGGCTTGACCATCCGCCCCCCAGATAAGGCGGGCGATGGGCGTCATAGGGCGGCTCGCCGGGGGTCAGGCGAAGCGCGCGAAGCACGATCCAGCGGCGCAGCACCGGATCGGCGGCCAATTGACGTGCCTTGCGGACAAGGGATGTCAGCATGAAGGATCAAAGCCCGATCAGATCACCGGACCGCAGCGGACCCCCCGCCCACGGCTAATCCAGTTCGAAGGCGTTCTTATAATCCAGTTTCAGCGCGGGGTCCTGCTCCTCTTTGCGCAAGAAGCAGTTGCCCACCACCAGGACCTCGATCTCGCTGCCCATGAAGCAGCGGAAGGCGTCTTCCGGGGTGCAGACGATGGGCTCGCCACGCACATTGAAGCTGGTATTGACCACCACGCCACAGCCCGTCCGCGCCTTGAACGCCGAGATCAGGGCGTGATAGCGCGGATTGGTGTCGGCATGGATGGTCTGGACGCGCGCCGAGTAATCCACATGGGTCACCGCCGGAATGCTTGAGCGCGGCACGTTCAGCTTCTCGATGCCAAACAGCTTTTCCTCATCGGCGGTCATGGCGCGGCGCCGCGATTCCGAGACCGGAGCCACCAAAAGCATATAGGGCGAATCGCCGTCCAGATCGAACCACTCGGCCACGTCTTCGCGCAACACGCTGGGCGCGAAGGGGCGGAAGCTTTCCCGGTACTTGACCTTGAGGTTGAGCGTCTTTTGCATGGAGGGCGAACGGGGATCGCCCAGGATGGAACGGCCGCCCAGAGCGCGCGGCCCGAATTCCATGCGGCCCTGCATCCAGCCCACCGCCTTCTCCTCGGCCAGGGCCTGAGCGGTGGCCTCGATCATGGCCTCTGGGCCCATCACCTCGAACTTGGCACCGGCCGCGGCCAAGCGGGACTCGATATCGGCCTGCTCGAACACTGGTCCCAGATAGGAGCCCTTCATGGCATCCTTGCCCGGGGTCACATGCCGCGGCTGGCCCTTATGGATGTGATAGCCCGCCAGGGCGGCGCCCAGGGCGCCACCGGCATCGCCAGCCGCAGGCTGGATCCAGATATTGTCGAAGATGCCTTCGCGCAAAATCTTGCCGTTGGACACGCAGTTGAGCGCCACGCCACCCGCCAGACAGAGATTCTTCGCCCCCGTCTCCTTCTTGATGCCGTGGCACAGCTTGGAAACGATAATCTCGGTGACGTCCTGAATGGACGCCGCGATATCCATGTGGAACTGGGTCAGCTGGTCCTTGTCCGCCCTTCGCACGGGCTGACCGAACAACGCCGCGAAGCGGTCGTTGGTCATGGTGAGCCCGGTGCAGTAGTCGAAATAGGACTGGTCCAGGCGGAAGGAGCCGTCTTCCTTCAGATCCACCAGATTGTCGAGAATCAGCTTGGTGTATTTCGGCTCGCCATAGGGCGCCAGGCCCATCAGCTTGTACTCGCCGGAATTGACCTTGAAGCCGGTATAGTAGGTGAAGGCGGAATAGAGCAGCCCCAGGGAATGGGGGAAGTGCAATTCCTTGTGGATTTCAAGCCGGTTGCCCGAGCCCATGGCCAGCGACGTGGTGGTCCACTCGCCCACGCCGTCCATGGTCAGCACCGCCGCATCCTCGAAGGGAGACGGAAAGAAGGCGCTGGCCGCGTGGCTGAGATGGTGCTCGGCGAACAGCAGCTTGTTCATCCAGTCGAAATCAGGCGTGAAGCGCTTGAACTCGCGGGCCAGCAGGTCCTTCTGGAACAGCTTTTCCTTCAGCCAGACCGGAATGGCTGTCTTAAACGACGAGAAACCCTTGGGCGCGAAGGACACATAGGTTTCCAGCAGCCGCTCGAATTTGAGGAACGGCTTGTCGTAGAACACCACGAAGTCCACGTCATTCAGACCGATTCCCGCTTGCGCCAAACAATAGGCGATGGCGTTTTCGGGAAACGCGGCGTCGTGCTTCTTGCGGGTGAAGCGCTCTTCTTGGGCCGCCGCGACGATGCGGCCGTCCTCGACCAGGGCGGCGGCGCTGTCGTGGTACAGGGCGGAAAGGCCGAGGATGCGCAAGGGCTGAGCCTTTAGAACAGAGTGTAGATGAAGGGCGCCACAGCGGACCCCTGAGACAGCACGATCAGGCCGCCGAACACCACCATCATGATCAGGATGGGCAGCAGCCAGAACTTCTTGCGCTCGCGCAGGAATTGCCAAAGTTCGATCAGAAAGCTCAAAACTCGATCTCCTAGAACTGGCGCCGCATGCTTTCGGGCGCGGGGCCCGGCGGTGTGCGGACGATCCAATAGCTGGCGCAGGCATCGTCGCGCTTCAGGCCCAGCGGATCCTTGCCCAGAGCGCGCATGATCAGCGCAATTGGCGTCACGGTCAGAAAGAACAGCAGCCCCATGACCAGCGGCGTCACCACATGGTGCAGCGCCATGCCGACCAGGAACCACAGCTTGTTGAGCGGCTTCAAAGCCTTGGGATAGACAAAGGCCACCAGCAGAAACAATGCGGCGACCACCCCCGCCCACAGCCGGGGCTCGCCGCCATCCTTCAGCGGCAGAAGTGCGACGATGGCGAAGACCGCCGCGAAGACCAAACCGAAGGACCGGTCCGACCCCATCTCGACCTTGCGGGCATGTGACCCGCCGTCGATGGCTCCCTGTGACTTGCTCATACCGGAATTCTGATCCGCTCGATAAAAGTTGCCGGACTTCTACCATAGCCAATGCCGTCGGGGCAAATCACTCAGACCGGGGCGCCGCCACGGCTTCCACCTGATCGCAAAGCGCATGGCCGATCAGGATGTGCATCTCCTGGACTCGGGCGGTGACATTGGACGGCACGATCAGTAGCGGATCGGCCAGCCCCACCATCTTGCCGCCATCGCGGCCCGAGAAGCCCGCCGCCACCAGACCCATGTCGCGGGCCACGGCCAGGGCGGTCAACACATTCGGGCTATTGCCCGAGGTGGTGATGCCGATGGCGACATCCCCCGGTCGGCCCAGGGCCTCGATCTGGCGCGAGAAAATCTCTTCATAGGAGAAGTCGTTGGCGCAGGCGGTCAGCGTCGAGGTGTCGGTGGTGAGAGCCAGGGCCGCCAGGGCCTTGCGGTTATAGCGGTAGCGAATCACCAGTTCGGCGGCCAGATGCTGGGCGTCGGCGGCGGACCCGCCATTGCCGAAGAACAAGATCTTGCCGCCCGCCGCCAGGGACTCGACACAGGCCTGGACCAGACGTTGGAATGGCTCGCGCACCGCCGCTCCGGTCACGGCCAGGGTCTCGGCATGTTCCGCGATCTGATGATCGAGAAAGGCGGCGTATTTCATGGCGCGGTCCTCACGGTGGAATGAACCTCCTTATCCGTTCCCGCCCGCCGCCGCAACACCCGACTCGGTGAGCGTGCGCAATTGCCGGTTGGCAACCATGATCATGGACAGGTCGATATGGGACGCCGCCTTCAACTCGGCCAGCAGGGTCTCGGCACGCTCCACCGCCGCCCGGTTGGCCTCCAGCCAGGATTGCACCGCCGCATCGGAATCCAGGCCGGGATAGGACGCCGCCACCACGCTGGTGATGTCGCGCTGATGGCCGTAGAGATCCTCGATGGCCGCCGCCGCCGCGAGCTTCAGCCAATGGCCGCGCCCCGACAGCTTTTCCGCCGAAGCCCGCAGCCAGCCCAGCGAGAAGCGGGCCCCCACGGCGAAATACAGCCGCCCGGCTGCCTCGATGGACATGTCCTGGCGGGTGGCGATGCGCAAGATATCGGCGGCCGAGGCTAAAACGATCAGATTGCCCACCCGCTGGGCCAGATCGTGGGGCACGCCCTGGCCGACGAAATGCTCGATGCGCGCCAGCACGGCCGCCGCCGCATCGGGCGGCAGAATGCCGGGCACCGCACCTTCCAGGGCACGCACCCCCGGCGACAATTCGGCGATTCCCGCCCCCAGGGCGAAGGGCGAGGGCATGGAGCGCAACACCCACAAGGTAGCGCGTTCCACCAGCCGGTTGGCCTCGTTCTGCATGGCGGTCTGGGCCGTGGCCGAGACCTTGCCATCCAGTTCCTCGATGGCTCGCCAAACTTCGCGCATACGAAAAGCATCGCGCGCCACGATATAGGCCCTGGCCACCTGGGCCGGGGGATGGCCTGTGGTCTCCATCAGTTCCGAGACGAAGGCTCCGCCCACCCTATTGACGATGGAATTGGTCACCACCGTGGCGATGATCTCTCGCCGCAGCCGGTGACGTTGTATTTCACTTCCGAAACGGTCTCGCAATTGGGTGGGAAAATAGTTGGTGAGGTCGATGGCCATGAAGGGGTCATCGGGCAGTTCCGAGGCCAGGATGTGGTCATAGAGCCAGATCTTGCCATAGGCCAGCAGCACCGCCAGTTCAGGCCGGGTGAAGCCCTGCTTCCTGGCGGCGCGTTCGGTCAGGGTCTCGTCGGTGGGCAGGAATTCGATGGCCCGGTCCAGGCGGCCGCTCTTTTCCAACAGGCGCATGAAGCGCGCCTCGGCGTCCAGAAGATCGGCGCCCTGGGCCTGAAGCATGGAGATGGCCTGGGTCTGGAGGTAATTGTCTCGTAAGACCAGGGCGCCCACTTCCTCGGTCATCTCGGCCAAAAGTTTGTCGCGTTGCTTGGGCGTAAGATCGCCCGCCGCCACCAGATCGTTGACCAGGATCTTGATATTGACCTCGTGATCCGAGCAATCCACCCCGGCGGAATTGTCGATGGCGTCGGTGTCGATACGCCCGCCTGCGCCCCCCGCCCCACTGAGGGCGTATTCGATGCGGCCCAGTTGGGTAAAGCCCAGATTGGCGCCCTCGCCCACCACCTTGGCCCCAATCTCCGAGCCGTTGATGCGCAAGGAATCGTTGGCGCGGTCACCGGCATCGGCGTTGCTTTCGGTCGATGCCTTCACATAAGTACCGATACCGCCCAGGAACAGCAGATCCACCTGCGCCTTCAAAAGGGTGCGGATCAGTTCGGTGGGCGTCAAGGTATCCGCTTCGATACCGAAACGGGCCTTGGCTTGCGGGCTGATGGGAATGGTCTTGGCGGTGCGCGGCCAAATGCCGCCGCCCTTGGAGATGGTGGAGGTGTCGTAATCGGGCCAGGCCTTGACCGCATTAAACAGCCTTTCGCGCTCGGCGAATGTCTTAGCCGGGTCGGGATCGGGATCGAGGAAGATGTGGGCGTGGTTGAAGGCGGCCACCAGCCTGGCATGGGGCGAGCGCAGCAGGCCGTTGCCGAACACGTCGCCCGACATGTCGCCCACCCCGATCACCGTGAATGCCTCGGTGCGGGTATCGATGCCCATTTCGCGGAAATGACGCTCCACCGCCACCCAGGCGCCCTTGGCGGTGATGCCCATCTTCTTGTGGTCGTAACCCTGGGACCCGCCCGAGGCAAAGGCATCGCCCAGCCAGTGGCCGTAATCCAGCGAGACCGAATTGGCGATGTCGGAGAAGGTGGCGGTGCCCTTGTCGGCGGCTACCACCAGATAGGCGTCGTCGCCGTCCCGACGCAGCACGGCGCGAGGCGGCTTGACCCCTTCAGGGGTGAGATTGTCGGTAAGATCCAACAAGCCGCGCATCAGAATCTTGTAGCACTCGATGCCTTCGGCCAGATAAGCCTCGCGCCCGCCGGTGGTGGGCGGCCGTTTCACCACAAAGCCGCCCTTGGCGCCCACTGGCACGATCACCGCGTTCTTCACCATCTGGGCCTTCATCAGACCCAGGATCTCGGTGCGGAAATCCTCGCGCCGGTCGGACCAGCGGATGCCGCCACGCGCCACCTTGCCGCCGCGCAAATGGATGGCCTCCACCCGCGGGCTGTAGACGAAGACCTCGACCATGGGCCGAGGCGCAGGCAGGTCATCCACCTGTTTGGAATCCAGCTTGAAGGATAGATAGGCCTTGGGCTTACCCGCCGCATCGGTCTGAAAATAATTCGTTCGCAAAGTGGAACGGACCAGATTGAGGAAACGGCGCAAGATACGGTCGTCATCGGCGCTGACCACCTTGTCCAGTCCCGCCAGCAACCCCGCCTCGGCGGTATTGGCCTCGCTGAAGGTTGCGTCAGGGTCGAAACTGGCCAGAAACAGGCGTACCAGACAGGCCGCCATCTGGGCATTGCCGCCCAGGGCCTGCTCGATATAGGCCTGGGAATAGGTGATGCCGGTCTGGCGAAGATATTTGGTATAGGCGCGAAGCACCATGATCTCGCGCCAGGACAATCCCGCCGACAGGACCAGCCGGTTGAAGCCGTCGCTTTCCGAATCGCCCCGCCATACCGCCGCCAGGGCGTCGTGGAACAACTCGCGCCGCTCCGCCACATCCAGGGCGGAGCCATCGGCGCTTTCCACCTCGAAATCGTGAATCCACACCGTTCCATCACCGGATTCAGGCGTGATCTCGTAGGGGACCTCGGCGATGACCACCAGTCCCATGGCCTCCAACATGGGCAGGATGCCCGACAGCGGCACCGGATGGCCCGAACGGTAAAGCTTCAGGCGGCCCTGATGGGGCTCGGCCTCCACCGGCCGGTAAAGGTTGAGCACGATATCGCCGCCCGACGCCGTCTGGATGCGCCCCACATCGGCCACCGCCGCCAGGGCGCTGTGGCCCTCGCGGTAGGAGACGGGAAAGCCCTTGCCCCAGCGCCGCGCCAGGGCCAGCCCCGCCGCCTCGCCATGGGTCTGGATCAGGGCATCTTGCAAATGCTCGTACCAGGTCCGCGCCACATCGGCGATGCGCGCTTCCAGCGCGGGGGCATCCACCTTGGGCAAATGGCCAGGCGTGGTGCGGATGATGAAATGCAGCCGGGCCAGCGGCAGATCCGCCACCTGGGTGTAGAAGGCGTCCAGGGTTCCGCCCAGGGCTTCTTCCAGCATAATGGTGATGCTCAAGCGCAGCGGCGTGTCGTAGCGGTCGCGCGGCACGAAGACCAGACAGGAGACGAAGCGCTCGAACTCGTCATTTCTGAGAAAAACCGCCACCCGCTGGCGGTCCTGGAGATGCAGGATGCCGATACTGGTCTCGAACAAGGCATCCTCGGAGACCTGGAATAGCTCGTCCCTGGGATAGGTCTCCAAGATATTGACCAAGGCCTTGGCGTCGTGGCCCGACTTGTTGAAACCGGCGCGCGCCTCCACCTGGGCGATCTTGCGGCGCAGCAGGGGGATCTGGGCCGGGCGGTCGTTATAAGCCGACGAGGTGAACAGGCCGAGAAAGGCGTGCAGCCCCACCACCCGTCCCTTGGCGTCGAATTGCTTCAACCCGATGATATCCATGCGCACCGGGCGATGGATCACCGAATGACGGGCCGATTTGGTGACCATCAGGGGATCGGGGCGGCTCACGAAGGCGCGCAACTCGGCGGGCATGTCGGCCAGGGTCACGGTGTCGTCGAACACATGGGCCTGGGCGTCGGACAAGATGCCCAGGCTGCTGGCCGGATCGGCCACCACCCCCTTGGACAGGTCGAAGCGGCGATAGCCCAGAAAGGTGAAGTGGTTGTCGGCCAGCCATTCGAGAAAAGCCAGGGTCTCCTGCTTCTCCTCAGCCGCGACCTTGGTGGACGCGCCTTCGAATTCGGTGACCCCCGCCCACAGGGTTTCCAGCATGCGCCGCCAGTCGGCCACCGCATGGCGCACCTGCCCTAAGATTTGGGCAAGGGAATCGGCCAGCTGCGCCTGGATCTCGGCGGGCTGTCGGTCGATCTCCACATGCATGACCGATTCTTGCGAAGAGCCGCCCCCATTGGCCGCGATCTGGCCCAGGGTTCCGGACTCCTCGCGGTCCACCCGCACCACGGGATGGACCAGCAGATGCACCTTGATGCCACGGCGTGCCAGTTCCATGGCCACCGAATCCACCAGAAACGGCATGTCGTCGTTGATGATCTCCACCACCGAATGGCTGGAAACCCAGCCGTGGCGATCGAGATCGGGATCGAATACCCGGATCGAAGGGGTGCCGGGCTTGCGCTCGCGCATGAAGGCCAAGAGGCCCAGCGCCGCGCCGTAGACCAGTTCCGGATCGGCCTCGGCCAGGTCCGCCAGAGGAATACCGGCGGCATAGGCGCGGATCAGGCGTTCCGCCCCCGCCTTAGCCAAGGGTTCGGACAGTTCGGCGATGCGCCGGTCCAGATATGCGGAGATTTCCATGGCCCAGCCCCCTCCAACGGCAATGTCTGTGCATGCCTTACCCAAGGGAGAATGGGGCCGTTCCCCGACTTATACAAGACAGGGATGGGTGCAAATAGTCTTCGGCCTCAGGCGATTACTGCCCCACTACCGGCGCCAGACGTGGCGCCAGCCAGGCGGCGATGCGGCGATTTCCCGGAGGCGTGGTGTGCACCCAGTCGTAGAAATCCCCGTCCTCGAAGGTGAGCCCGCTGCCCAGGTCGAGGCAAATGCCGCCTTCGCGGCGGCAGGCCGCCATGGCACGGTGATTAAAGGCCGTCTGCATGGCCCAGGACCCGAAATCCACCGATTGCGGCGAGGCTCCCCGGCCCAAGGGCTCGCCCGTGCTGGTCACCCGATAGTCCGAGCGGCTTTGGGTCACGATGACGGCCTGGGCGCCCATGGCCCGGATACGCCCCATCAGGGCCGCGACCCGCTGCTCATAGGCGTCCAGCAAGGCAACATCGCCTGTCTTGTCCAGAGCGGGAGGATGACCGGCGATCCAGGGGCCGCGCGGCACATCGGTCCCGCCATGAACCACATGGGCCTTATGGGCCTTGAGCGTCCCCTGGATGGTGGAGACCACCTGCACCAGGGCGGAATGATTGGTGATGTAGCGTTCCACCCGGCGCCCCAGGGAGGGCGAGGCCATGTCGTCCCACTGCTGCTGACCCTGGAGATGAGCGTCGTTGACGCCGATATAGGCCAGGACGAAGCGGGGCTTGAGGCCCGGAATCTGTGACAGCCAGCGATCGAACGCTCTGAGATGGCCCACGGTCGACTGACCGTCGATACCGGCATTGACCACCACCTTACCGCCCAGATCTTGGGCCAGGTAGTCCTGCCAGGTCTGGCCGTCGCCGACAAAGCGCTGATCGGTGGTGGAGCCGCCGATGGTCAGGATGTCGATGGCGCCGAGATCCTTGTAGGACCCGCGCAACCCCCAGTGGTCGCGGGTATAGACGGCATCCTGGGGTCCGCCATAGAGGCCGCTGACATCGAAAATCCGCCGCACGTCGCGGGGAATGTTCATGGTTCCCCAGCTGGGGCCGAAGATCCAGCTGCCGAAGATCAGCTCGGCGATGACCAGCCCCGCCAGCAGGATAGCCGCATTAATTCCGAGAATTCTGATCATCGCCGCGCCGCCATGTCATACCAACCGGCCAATGAATTGACCTGTTTTATTGTCCCTCGCCGGGCGCGGGCCTCCGCCCGCTTGGCCGCCGCCGCAATGGCGGCCAGATACCGGCCAACGAGTCGTTTCAAAGGTTGGCCGCTATCAGTCATCATCGTCTCGCCGCCGCGCGGGCGATCATCATCAAGGCCCGCGAGGCGATTTCGGCCGCGGGCATGCCTGTTGTCTTGCAATCCACCTCGGCCTCCGTCAGCAGGTCCAGCGCCTTGCCCAGCCGGTCGGCGGGCCAGCGCGACAGCTGGCGCTTGAAGCGGTCGGCGGCCTTGAAGATTACCGGCGGCTTCAAGGCCGCCATGGCCTGATCGGTGGACTTGCCCTGGGCCATCAGCCCGGCCGCCAGATGCAGGCGCTGGAAATGCCGCGCCACCGAGCGCAGCATGCCCACTGGCTGACTACCCTCGCGCAGCAGACGGTCCAGCACCCGTTGCGCTCCGGCATGGTCGCCATCGGCGGTGGACAGGGCCAGATCGTCCAGGCCCAAAGCGGCGGTATCGCCGACGCAAGCCACCGCATCCTCCAGATGCACCCGGCCCGGCCCGCCCATATAGAGGGCCAGCTTGCCCAGCTCGGCCCTGGTCAGACGACGATCGCCGCCCAGATGTTCGGTGAGATAGGCCATGGCATCGGGCTCGGCCATCAGCCCGGCAGACTTCAATTCCTCCTGGATGACCCCGGCCAACGAGCCGCCCTCGTCGCCATAACAGGCCAGGGCGGCGGCGTTGTCGGCGCCTTCGAACAGTTTGCGCAAGGAGGAGCGCGGCCCCAATTCACCGCCTTCGATCACCACCAGGGCATCGCCCATGGGCCGCGCCAGAAAGGATGACACCGCGCCGCTCTGGCCGTCACCGGCATCGCGCAGCACCACCACGCGCCGCCCGCCACCCAGTGCCATGGCGGCGGCTTCATCGGCAAGACGGGACGGAATGTCCTTCAGCGCGGCAGGAGTCAATTCAGCAACCCGGAAGGGATCGGAAGTGTCGGGCACTACCGAGCGGATAAGCCGCTGTACCCTTTCGCGCACCAGCCCCAGATCGGGACCAAAGACCAGAACGGCGCGCATGGCCGGATCAGGGGCCTTGAGGAAGGCCTCGATCCTCGACCCGGTCAGCTTCACTGGCGGTCCTCGACGCGATCGTCCCTGAAGATGGAGCGCCGCTGGCGGTAACGCTCGTCATTGGGATTGGCCTGATAGCGCTGAATCGCTACGGCGATACGATTACGGATGTCGTCGGCCAACTGGTTGAGTGCCCGCTCCTCGGCATCGCGCTCGGCGGCGACACTGGCATAACGCGGCCCCAAATGGTCGAAATAGACGGTGGTCGTGACATTATCCGCCAGAATCGATGCCCCATTGGTACCCAGCAAGACCTGGGCGGACATGGAAAGATTGGCGACCGTGGCAAAGGTATCCTTGCGGAATCCCAGATTGCTGACGGATTCGGTCAATTTGATCTCAAGCCGGTAGGTGTAGTCGGCCGCTTCGCCCCGCGGCGACAGGCGCTGCAACATGGCGTTACGAAGCTGTTGGCCGATTCTGTCCTTGATGGGTTCGATGCGGATGGCGGCCAGATCGGCGTCCATGCCGGTCGCCGCGCCGCTGGGCGTGCCGTACATGGGCCTGAAGCCGCAGCCCGCCGGGCCCAGCGTCATCACAACGAACAGGAGAAGCGCTCTAGACCACCACATTGACGATCCGATTGGGTACGACCACGACCTTGCGCGCGGGTTTGCCTGACATTGCCGAAATCACCGGGGGTTGCGCAAGGGCTGTCTGTTCCGCCAGGGCCGCATCGGCATCCTTGGGCAGTTCGATAGTGGCGCGCAGCTTGCCATTGACCTGGACCGCGACGGTGACGCTGTCTTCGACCAGAAGGGCGGGGTCGGCCACCGGCCAGGACGCTTCGGCCAGCAATCCGGCGCCGCCTAAGGTCTGCCACATCTCCTCGGCCAGATGGGGCATCATGGGCCCGATCAGCCGGGCGGTGGCTTCAAGGCCCTCGCGCAGCACCCAGGCGGCCCCCGCGTCACCGGCGGGCAGTTCGCCCAGGCCGTTGGTCATCTCGCGGATACGAGCCACCGCCTTGTTGAAGTGGAAACGCTCCAGATCCTCGCCCACCTGGGCAATGGTCTTGTGCAGCAGACGACGGATCTTGAGAGTCTCCGTCGACAGTTCCGGCATGGGCGTGCCAGCGGCGGGCAACTCCGCCGAGGCCACCATGCGCCACAGCCGGTTGACATAGCGCCAGGCGCCGTCGATACCGGCCTCGGTCCAGTCCAGGTCGCGCTCGGGCGGAGAATCCGACAGCATGAACAGCCGCGCCGTGTCGGCCCCGTAGCCGTCGATGATCCCTGCCGGGTCCACCACGTTCTTCTTGGACTTGCTCATCTTCTCGGAACGGCCACCGGTGACCGGCGCCCCGGTCACGGCATGGACCAGCTTGCCATCGGGACCGGAAACCACATCGGTGGGAAACAGCCAGGCACCGTCCGCCGACTTGTAGGTCTCGTGGCAGATCATGCCCTGGGTCAGCAGACCGGCGAAAGGCTCCTTGACCCCGAGATAGCCGCAATCCTTCAGCGCGCGGGTGAAGAAGCGGGAATAGAGCAGGTGCAGGACCGCATGCTCGATGCCGCCGATATATTGGTCGACGCTCATCCAGTAATCCGCCGCCGCGCGGTCGAAAGCCACATCTTGGCGGTCGGGCGAGGTATAGCGGGCGAAATACCAGCTGGATTCGAAGAAGGTGTCGAAGGTATCGGTCTCGCGCCGGGCGGGCTTGCCGCAGACCGGGCAGTTCACGTGCTTCCAGGTGGGATGGTGGTCCAGCGGATTGCCGGGCTTGTCGAAGCTGACATCCTCGGGCAGTTCCACGGGCAATTGCTCGGCGGGCACTGGGACGGTGCCACAGGACTCGCAATGGATCACCGGGATGGGACAGCCCCAATAGCGCTGGCGCGACACGCCCCAGTCACGCAGGCGGTAATTGATGGTGCGCTCGCCGCGGCCCATCGCCTCGATGCGGCGGATGGCCTCGGCCTTGGCCTCGTCCACGGCCAGACCGTCGAGAAACTGGGAATTGATGGCCTTGCCGTCGCCGGTATAGGCCTCGCCCTTGGCGATGGCGGCGGTCACCGCCTCGCGGTCAGCGGCCGCTTCGACCACCTGAGTCCAGCCCAAGCCGTATTTGTTGGCGAAATCCAGATCGCGCTGATCATGGGCGGGACAGCCGAAAATGGCGCCCGAGCCGTAATCCATCAGTACGAAATTGGCCACATAGATAGGCAGCGTCCAGGTGGGATCGAAGGGATGCACGGCCTTCAGACCGGTGTCGAAACCCTTCTTCTCGGCGGTCTCGATGGCGGCTTCCGACGTGCCCATGCGGTTGCATTCACCGATGAACTCGGCCAGACCCGCATTGCCCGCCGCCAATTCGGCGGCCAGGGGATGGTTGGCGGCGATGGCCACGAATTTGGCGCCGAACAAGGTGTCGGGACGGGTGGTGAAGATCTCGAGCTGATCGGAACGGCCTGCCAGATCGAACATCAGCCGCGCGCCCTCGGACCGGCCGATCCAGTTCTCCTGCATCAGGCGGACCCGCTCGGGCCAGCGCTCCAGTGTCGCCAGACTGTCCAGCAGATCCTGGGCATAGGCGGTGATCTTGAGGAACCACTGGGAGAGCAGGCGCTTTTCCACCAGGGCGCCCGAGCGCCAGCCGTGGCCGTCGATCACCTGCTCGTTGGCCAGGACGGTGTTTTCCACCGGGTCCCAGTTGACCCAGGATTCCTTGCGGTAGACCAGCCCGTTTTTAAGGAAATCCAGGAACATCTTCTGTTCGTGGCGGTAATATTGGGGCTCGCAGGTGGCCACTTCGCGGCGCCAGTCATAAGACAGGCCCATGGATTTGAGCTGCTCGCGCATGGCGGCGATGTTCTCGCGCGTCCATTTGGCCGGGTGCACGTTGTTGGAGATGGCGGCGTTCTCGGCGGGCAGGCCGAAAGCGTCCCAGCCCATGGGATGCAGGACGTTGAAACCCTTGGCCCGCTTATAGCGCGCCACCACGTCGCCCAGGGTATAGTTGCGCACATGGCCCATATGGATGCGCCCCGACGGATAGGGGAACATCTCCAGGACATAGTATTTGGGCTTGCCCGGCGCGATCTCGGCCTCGAAGCAGCGCTTCTCCTCCCAGACCTGCTGCCAGCGGGCTTCGGTTTCCTTGACGTTGTAGCGGTCGCCGCTGATGCCATCCGGGCGCGACATGGGGCCGTCCATTGCTTTGAGGTGGAATCTTCAAGGGTTGGAGCCGGGCGGCAGTTCTGGGCCGCCCGGACACCGGATTTATTCGGTCGAGACGATCCGCAGCTGGCGGGCGCGGGTCAGGATCGAATTTTCCATATCGGCCGTCATCTTGGGATCGACGCGCACATCCACCCAATTGCCCGAGCCGTCGCGGACCTGTTTGAACAGCGAGACCTTGACGCCATCGGCCCGCAGGGTGCGGTCCAGGATGAACACATTGACCTTGTATCGCTCGCTGGGGGTCTCGGGCAGCTGATACCAGTCGGTGATGATGGTGCCCCCGAACGCGTCGGCGGTGGTGATGGGCATGAAGGAGACAGTGTCGAGCGAGGCCCGCCACAAGAAGGCGTTAACGCCGATGCCCACGCCCTCGCCCTCGGGCTTGGACTTGCCGAACAGACCTTCCGGCCCGAAGATGGTTTCGCGCTTTTCGTTAGACATGCGCGGCGCCGATTCGCCCTTATCCTTGGTGGGATAGACCGCCTGCGTCTCGCTGCAACCGGACATCACCAGGGTCGCGCCCATCAGCATCAGGGCGCCCAGGGCGCCAACCGAAATTTTCCTCGTCATCACCGTCTTCACCCCGCCACGCCGACATACGGCCTGTTGGCACGCCAAATATCTCCGACGGCAGGGACCCGCCGTCGTGACAGGCAACAATGCTACGAGAGGCGCGTCCCCTGCAAGCGGTAACGCCGATGTGCCGTCGAACGCCCCTGGAACCCCATTGTGTTGCATCCGTGCCACAGTGCGGGGTTTTCGATACAAGACCCTGCCTCCCTCGCTTGACCCTAGCCGTCCCTCATGGCTTGATGTCGTCCGTTCGTTCATTTGGATAGCGGTTGCGGCCATTGGGGGTCGTCTTCGCAAGGCCAAAGAGAGGAGATACCATGAAGAAGATTCTTATGACCAGCACCGCGCTGGTCGCCGCCGGCATGCTGAGCGCCGGCGCCGCCTCCGCTGCTGAGAAGATCAAGATCAATGTCGGCGGCTTCTCCAAGTGGTGGGTCGTCGGTGCCTGGCAGGACAAGGGCTTCCAGAACGGCACCACCGGCACCATCGGCGCCTCCGCCAACGGCGCGAGCGCTGCCGGTTCCCAGCGTCAGAACGTCGACGTCAAGGGCTTCAACCAGCTCGAATTCTCTGGTTCGACCGCTCTGGACAACGGCCTGAAGGTCGGCGTCATGTTCACCGTCATGGCCGGTGGTCACTCCGACAGCGTCACCGACGTCATCGACAACAGCTTCGCCTGGGTCGAGGGTGGTTTCGGTAAGGTTCTGGCCGGTATCCACAACAACGGCACCGCCCTGCTGCATGTGCAGGCTCCCGATGCCGCCAACAACTTCGGTTCCGGCGGCGTGATGCTGGGCAACTGGGCCATCACCAAGCCGGCTGGCGTGATGGGCATGAACCAGCGCGTTGGTTACACCGTTTCGGCCAACTCCACTCAGGCTCTGGCCGACGACAAGGCTGAGAAGCTGACCTACGTTGCTCCGTCCTTCTACGGTTTGACCCTCGGCGCTTCGTACATCCCGAACGTCGTTCGTACCGGTGCCGGCGTCGGCGCCACCAGCCTCGGCGCTCACAGCCGTGCCAACGGTACCGATCGTCTCGGCGCTTGGGGCGGTGGTGCTCTGTACGCCAACACCTTCGGCCCGGTGGGCGTGAAGGCTTCGGCCGGCTATGTGTGGGTCGACCTGACCGCCACTGGCGGCGCCGAGAAGGCCCTGACCCAGCAGACCTACGGCGCTCAGCTGTCCTATGCTGGCTTCACCCTGGGTGGTTCGGTGCAGCGCGCCTCTGACGACCGCAAGCAGGGCGGCGTGACCAGCGCCGTGCTGTCCGGCACCTCGCAGGCCGGCACCTACGGCGGCAAGGGCGGTTCGGGCGGCGACCTCGACTTCGGCGGTATCGCCTATGACGTGGGTCTGCAGTACGCTTCCGGCCCGTATGCCGTGTCGCTGGCTTACTTCAAGTCGTCGGTCGTTGGTCTGTCCAACACCACCCTGCGTAACGGCAAGGACGACACCATCGAGGCCTACCAGGTTTCGGGCAAGTACAACCTCGGCCCGGGCGTGGACGTTCTGGCTTCGGTTGGCTGGATCGAGTACAAGGACCAGCGCGATGGTCTGGCTGGCCTGACCGCCAACCAGAACAGCATGTACTCCAACTCCGGTTGGACTGCCATGACCGGTCTGTCGCTGACCTTCTAATAGGTCGTCGATATCTCGACATGGGGAGGGCGGCTTCGGCCGCCCTCTTTCTTTTTGCGAGCCCATGATGACTCAGCCCAGTTTCGAACAGGCCGTGCAGTTCATGAGCCAAGGCCGCCCGGCCGACGCCGCCGGGACCGCCGAAGCACTGCTGTCCACCCAGCCGGGAAATGCCCGCCTTTGGCATCTGCTGGGCTGCGCCCGTCTTCAGCTGGGCCAGGTGGATGAGGCCATTCGGACGATCCGTCACTCGGTCTCCCTCGACGCCTCCAATCCCGCCACCCATGCCAATCTTGCCCGTGCGCTGCTGGCCAAGAACAGTGCCGCCGAACGAAAGGACGCGGAAGCATCCATCCGCTGCGCCATCGCCGCCGGACCAAATGATCTGTCCTTCCGCCTGACCCTGGCCGAGATTCTTCAGGCTGACCGACGTTACCCCGAGGCGGTTGCCGAATTGCGCCAGGCTTTGGCCCTTGCTCCCGCCCATCCCGACATCGCCGCCACCCTGGCCTCAGCCCTGCATCTGGCGGGCGAAGCCGACCAGGCCCTGTCCCTGTGCGATCAGGTTCTGGCCGCCAATCCCGGCCATGTGGGCGCCTGGATCAACCGGGGCAACGCCAATTTGCTGAAAGGCGACGTCGCCGCCGCCCGTGCCGCCCTCGATCAGGCGGTGGCGCTGGCCCCCGACAACAAGCTGGCCCGCTTCAATCGTGGTTTCGCCGCCCTGCGGGCCGAGGATTTCGCCATCGGCTGGGCCGATTACGAGGCCCGTCACGACAGGAGCTTCGCCACCCTGCCCGAGCGTCTGGAAGGGACCACCATCCTGGTCGACCAGGATCAATACGCAGGCGATACGTTCCAATATATTCGCTTCGTTCTGCCCCTTCTGGAGCGTGGCGCCCGTATCATCCTTTCGCTGCCCGCCCGTCTGAACGCCATGCTGCGTGTGTGCTTCGTCTCCCATCCGCGGCTTGCGTACCACGCCCTGGGCACGCCCGAACCCGCCCATGACCATAAGGTGGGCATCGCCAGCCTGCCCCTGCTGCTCTGGCCCACCGAACCCTTCGGCGCCGGGCGCGTTCCCTATCTTCGAGCGCCAGAGGCCGCAGTGGAGGATTGGCGCGGCCGGATCCGCCGCCCCGGCAGGCTGGCGGTGGCCATCAACTGGCAGGGCAATCCGGGTTATGATCTGGATCATTTCCGCTCGGTGCCCATCGCCCATCTGGCACCCCTGGCCGAACTGGCCGATCGGGTGGATTTCTTCAGCGTCCACGGCGGCGACGAACGGGTGGAAGAAGCCCCCTTCCCCCTCAATCCCTTGCCCAAGGATTGCGATGCGGGCGGCGCATTTCTCGGCACGGCCGCCCTGATGAAGGCCTGCGATCTGGTGATTTCGTCGGACACCTCCACCGCCCATCTGGCAGGCGCCTTGGGCTGCCCCCTCTGGCTGATGGCCTCGGCCTATCCCGAATGGCGCTGGCTGGACCGGCGCGAGGATTCGCCCTGGTACCCGACGGCACGCCTGTTCCGCCAGCCCGCCGTGGGCGATTGGCGCCCGGTGGCGGCGGCGATCGTCAAGGCTATAGGTCAGTTGTGACCCATCATGGGGCTCCCGCCCCATGCCCTGGTTGGAGGCTATGCCTCCAAACCTCCATTTCATTTTCAAATGAAAATGGGATCCGGGGCATTGGCCCCGGGCGGGTGCGGGCAGCAGCCCGCTTTATGGCATCAGAGACCCGATCGCCGCCATCCCCGCCGCGCCCGGCAGATGGCGCAGGCGATGCCGCGTCATGCCGCCCAAAGCAATGACCGGCACTCGGGACCGCCTGGCCCACAGCCGAAAACGCACAGGTCCGATGGTCGCGGCCCCCGGATGGCTGGCGGTGGGAAAAACCGGCGACAGCAAGGCCCCATGGGCGCCGAGATCTTGTGCCCGTCCCAAGGCCATGGTGCCGTGACAGGCCACCAGCAACAGCCGTTTGCGCCGCCAGACCCAGCCCAAGGCTCCGGCCAACAGCCCGTGCCGGGCCATTCCCTCGGGAAGATGCAGGCCGTCAGCCCCCAACTCCGCCGCCAGACGCCAATCCCCCGCCACCAGCAGGACGAGACGGCGCTGCCGCGCCAGCGCGGCCACCGCCTTGGCCAGGGGCTGACGCTTCTCGGACCCGTAATGACGCAGGATGACCCCTGCACCCGGCGGCAGTCGGCCCATGGCCTCCCGCGGATCGGGCAGGCGCGCCTCGTCGCTGACCAGCACCAGCCAGGGCTGCGCCGCTCGGGGCGGTTTGTTGAGTCGAACGCGGCGGTTTGCTAGGGTCATGGCCGCATTCTAACGGAGTCTCCCCCCCTTTGTCCGCCATCGCCGCAGGCCTTAGCGCCATTCTCGCCCGCATTCGCGCCGCATCACCGGAGCGATCCGTCACCCTGGTGGCGGTCAGTAAGACCCACTCCGCCGAAGCCGTGGCCCAAGCCCTGGCCGCCGGACAGCGGGTGTTCGGCGAGAACCGGGTGCAGGAGGCCAAGGCCAAGTTCCCCGATTTACGGGGCGGCTATCCTGACTTGGAGCTTCACCTGATCGGTCCATTGCAGACCAACAAGGTGCGGGACGCGATCGCCCTGTTCGACGTCATCGAAACCGTCGACCGCCCCAAACTGGCCCGCGCCCTGGCCGATGAAATGGAACGCACGGGACGGCGTCCCCGCATTCTGATCCAGGTCAATACCGGCCGCGAAGCTCAAAAGGCCGGTGTGGACCCCGACCAGTTGGACGCCATGGTCGCCATCTGCCGCAATGAGTACAAGCTGCCCCTGGCCGGTTTGATGTGCATTCCCCCGGCCGAGGACGACCCCGCGCCCCATTTCCGCCTGCTGGCCGACATGGCGCGGCGTCATGGCCTGGACGTGATCAGCATGGGAATGAGCGGCGATTTCGAGACGGCCATCACCGAGGGCGCCACCCATGTGCGGGTGGGATCGGCCATTTTCGGCCATCGTGTCTAAAGCGTGATGCCTTAAATATGCATCACGCTTTAGCTTTATTTGTTTTGCCCTCTGCCTTAGCAGGCGCCTCCGCGCCCTTGACCGCTCGCTCAATGTTCGCATCAGCACCGCGCCTCATATTTGAGGCTCGGCACTCTAATGATTACTGGGCCGTAACGGTTGAGGCTCCGCCCGTTCCCAGGCGCGAGCTTTTCTCGTATTTGTCCATGGCTTGCATCATGGAGGCCGAGAACCAGTCGCCCGACTGCCCCCCGGAAAGGCCGGGAGTCGTCAGGGCGCCCGAGCTTTCGGCCTGGGCGGCGGCCATTTGCTGAGCCGTGGCGGCGGCGGCGGCCCGCTGTGCGCTGGGGCGATATCCCGTGACCGGGGCATTGGAGCGGAAGCCATTGCTGGACACGGTGGTGCCGATGGCGGGCGGCGATTGGGTGGCCAAGGGCGTGTTACGACCCGGAATGGGCATCAGGCGGGGTTCACGGCCCAGGGGCATGGGACGGTTGGCAGCTGACGCCACCTGTTCGGTGGCGGTCGGGACCGGAGCGGCGGCGGACGGGGAGGCCACCGGCTTGACCACCGGAGCCGAAGCCGGAGTATCGCCGCCCACCAGATCGCCCATGATCAGCGGCTGAGCCTTGGCATCGTCGGCGGATTTGGGTTCGGGCAATTTTGGCTCGGGAGCCTTGGCCGCGGCGGCAGCAGCCAGGATCTGGCTCTGCTGCACCGGGGACTCCTCCATCCGCGCCAATTGAGCGTCGGCGGCAGGCGCCTTCTCCTCGGCCGAAGCCAGCGCCGTACCGGTTCCCTTGGCGGGATCATCGTCGCGGAACAGGGCCAGCACATGCCCACCCGCATCCTCGCCCGTGGATTCTTCCAAGATGCAATTGGCCGCCGAGGCGATCAGACCGATCGGCCCGCCGAACAGGGTTCCCCCCACCAGACGGGCGGCCACGCCGATCTTGTCGCCGGTGGCTTCGCGGTAGAGATTGTTGATGATCGGAATGTGCTGCAGCGGGTTGATCACATCGAGCAGGTCCCAGAAGGACGGCGCGTCATCGCCCTCGGCGAACATGCTGAGCTGCTTCACATCCGGGGACGATTTTGCAGCCTTCGAGGCTTCCGCCGCCGTCACCGCATTTTCGGTGGGAAGCGTCGGCACCAGCGAATCGGGCATGGCCGAAAGCTGGTAGGAAGACACGGCGGAAAGCGACATGGCGCACCTCGGATGAAGAACGCCTTCATCACTGCAACCATGGTGCCAGTTTTATCATGTTGATTTATTTAAAGAATTTAATTGGCGCGCCCGGCAGAACCGGTCTTGCGGCAAAAACCGGACGGCAAATTCTGCCCATTAGAACAGATGGCCGCTTCGTGTCGCTTTGGTGCGCAGATAACCCTGATTGTGGTCATTGGAGGGAAAGACGTGCGGCACGCGCTCGGTCACTTCGATCCCGTGACGCGCCAGGGCATCGACCTTGAGCGGATTGTTGGTCAGCAGCCGGACCCGGCTGATGCCCAATAGCCGCAGCATCTGGGCGGCAGGCAGATAGATGCGCTCGTCATCGTCGAATCCCAGCTGGAGATTGGCGTCCAGGGTGTCGAAGCCGGAATCTTGCAGCTCATAGGCCCGCAGTTTGTTGACCAGGCCGATGCCACGCCCCTCCTGGGCGAGATAGAGCAGGACGCCGCTGCCGGTCTGGGCGATCTCGGCGATGGCGCCCCGCAACTGGTCGCCGCAATCGCAACGAAGACTGCCCAGCAGATCGCCGGTAAAACACTCGGAATGCAGACGGGCCAGGACCGGCTGGTCAGGATCGGGGTCGCCGATGACGATGGCCAGATGCTCGATTCCGCCATCTGAGGGCCGGAAGGCCACGATGCGGGCGTTCTCGGCATTCTCCAACGGCACGCGGGCGGCGCTGACCTGGCGCAGGGAACGGGCGGCGTTTTCCTGATAGCCGGTGATCTGGGCGGCCTCCACCCGCACCGCTTCAGGAGCGGCCGACACGACCAGGGCCAGCACCGCCGCGGGCAGCAGACGGGCCAGCTTGGCCAGGGCGACACAGGCTTCGTCCAGACCGCCAGCGCGGCGGGCATCCAGGCCGGAAAACACCGGCATGGGCAGAGAGCGGGCACCGGGATCGGCCAGCCATGCGATTGTTTCGCCGTCAAAACCATGCCCGGAACTCACCCGGAACACCCCGCTTTCGGTGTCGCCCAGGCCCAGCACACCGGCGCGCCGCCCGGTAAGCGCCAACAGGGTCGGCGATCCCGCCGCCGCCGCCAATTGAGCCAGGCTTTCATCGGACACCGCCTCGGCCGCCATCATCAGCGCCGCACCCTCGGCATGCCCGACCAGCACCAGCCCGCCACGGCGCAGTTCCGCGATGGCGCGATCGACGGCGACGAGGGACGGGGTGGCCAAGGCTTCCGGCTTGGGCGTGGTATCGAGACTTCGGGTCATGGACAGGCTTTGTTTTTCGACCGGCTGGGACCATACAGCCTTTTTTCCGCCTGGAAAAAGGAAAAGCCGTTGTGTTCATCCCCCGCCACAGTTCCGCCCCTTTGCCTTCATCGCCAGAACACATTGCCGTGTGATATAGGGTGGCTATCGGAAAGGCCGAACATGAACGCACCGCCCCGCATTCTCCTCGCCATTGCCGATGCTCCCCTGCGCCGGAGCGTCGCCGATCATCTGCGCGGTACCGCCAATTGGACGGTGACCGAGGCCGCCGATCTGGCGGAGGCGAGGAAAAGCGCACCCGGCCAGGATCTGGCGGTCGTGGATGAATCCCTGGACGGCCCCGCCCTGTGCCTCAACCTGCGCGCTGATGGAATCGTCCTGCCCATGCTTCTGCTGGGTCCGCTGACCCTTCCGCGCTGCTGCGGCGTGGAAGGGGTGGTAACCAAGCCGCTGCGGCTGCCCGCCCTGGCATCGCGCATTCAAGAGATCCTCGCCCGCGCCGCCCAAGGCGTCAGGATCGGCCGCTGGCGTTTCGATGAAACGCGCTCGGTCCTCGATGGCGAGGGGGGGGCCCTGCTCCGCCTGACCGCCAAGGAATCAGCCATTCTATCGCGTCTTCACGGCGCCACCGGGCAGGTGGTGGCGCGCGAGACCTTGCTGGACGAAGTATGGGGCTATGGCGCGGGCATCGATACCCACACCCTGGAAACCCATATCTACAAGCTGCGGCGCAAACTGGGGGCCGGTGTGCTGCTCAGCGAGAGCGGCGGCTACCGGCTGTCATCGGGATAAGCTGGCGTCCTACAGATCGAAATCCACCATCACCGGCACATGATCGGAGGGCTGGGTCCAGGCGCGGGCCTCGCGCGCCACCAGCATGCCGCGCAGACTGGGCGCCAGGGCGGGAGTGACCCAGACATGGTCGAGGCGGCGGCCCCGGTCGTTCTTCTGCCAGTCGGGAGAGCGGTAGCTCCACCAGGTGTACAGCTTGTCCTCGGGCGGCACGAAATGGCGCATGGCATCGACGAAGGGCACCGAAGCCAGGAAGGCGTTGAGCAGATCCACCTCGGCTGGCGTATGGCTGATCACCTTCAGCATCTGCTTGTGCGACCAGACATCGTTCTCCAGCGGTGCGATGTTGAAGTCGCCAGCCAGGATCACCTTGTCCTCGGGCCTGATTTCGGCGGCGGCCCAGGCGGTGATTTCGCGCACGAAGTCCAGCTTGTGCGCAAATTTGTCATTGGTCTCGGGATCGGGGATGTCGCCGCCAGCCGGGATATAGAGGCAATGGATTTGCACACCGTTTTCCAGGCGCGCCATCAAATGGCGGCGGTCGTCGCGGCCGCAGCGCGACATTGGCCGCCACTCGGCGATGGGCAGGCGCGACAGGATGGCCACGCCGTTATAGCCCTTCATACCGTGGAAGGCGATGTGCCCGAACCCCATCTCCCGGCATTGGTCCAAGGGGAATAAGGGGTCGTCGACCTTGATCTCCTGCAAGCAGATGATATCGGGATTCATCACCGACGCCACCTGGCTCAGGAGATCGATGCGAAGGCGGATTGAATTGATGTTCCAGGTGACGAGGCGCAATCGAGGCTACTCCGGTTTAGACGGATGAGATGAATTCCGACGAGCCCTTGAGGCGAGGAGGCAAGGCCAAGGGCCGTCGCGCCTTATGGCGCGAAAGCCAAGCGGCCTGCAAGGCCGCGCCCGGCGACTGAGGGACATAGCAAACGAAAAGGGCGCCCGGTCAGGGGGGTAACCGGGCGCCCTATTGCTCCGTGTGGAGCGGCGGGGTGGCAGGGGAAACCAACCCCGCGAGGGCCGGACCATTGCAGTCTCGGCCGCGCTCCATGGAATCTGGGGAGTCGTTTCCCCCTTCACAGGCGCCAGTAACGCATGGCCGCCATGCGCTACAAGCATGTCTCAGTTGCCGGTATTGAGAGTCGGCGCGGTGAACTTGGGATTCTTGAACTCGAACAGCTTGGCATCCAGGGTCAGGCCGCTTTGCGCCTGATAAAGCGAAACCGTGGTCACCTGATGCTGGGCATCCTTGACCTGCCACTGGCGCAGCGCGAAGGGCTTGTCGGAGAAGACCAGGGTGATCTCACCCGAGGCCGGGTCTTCGGCTTCCACCACCGAGATGCGCACCACGCCGGGCAGGCGGACCACCCGGGTCACCGCCACGTCGCCACCGTTCAGCCGGACATTGGGCCGCACCAGGATACCAGCCGGGGTGGAGCCCAGCGGGATATAGCTGGGCTCGCCCAATTGCTGGTCATGGACGATGAGAAAGCTGCCATCGGCCACCACCAGCAGCGGGCTGGGCGGATCATATTGCAGCCGCAACTTGCCCGGCCGCGACAGATAGGCATCGCCCTCCACCGAGGCGCCGTTGGGCGAGACCTGAAGAAAGCGGGCCTTCAAGGTGGTGACGCCGTTGAGATAGTCCTCGGCCCGCTCGATATCGGCCTTGTCCTGGGCGGACAGGGGCAGGCGCGCCGGTTGGGCGGCCTGGGCCGTGGTCAGAAGAAGGCTGCACAACACCGCAGCCACGCTGAATCTAAATCCACCCATCGTCTCTCGTTCCCATTCAGTCCTGTGCCGCCGTCATCGTGAGTCGCCACGAAGGCACGAAGAATATGGAAGAAATATGGTCTTCGTTCTTCCCTTCGTGCCTTCGCGCCTTCGGGGTGAAAATTTTTTAATACTCGACCCCGGTGCGGGCCAGGACTTCGCGTTTGCCCACATGATTGGGCTTGCCCACCACGCCTTCCGATTCCATGCGCTCGATCAGGCGGGCGGCGCGGTTATAGCCGATCTGAAGATGACGCTGCACGAAGGAGGTGGACGCCTTGTTCTCGCGGCAGACCAGGGCCACGGCCTGATCATAGAGATCATCGCCCGACCCGCCGCCTTCGCCGCCGCCTTGGCCGAATTCCGTCTGCTCTTCCTCGGTCACCGCCTCCACATAGGACGGCTCGCCCTGGGAGCGCAGATGTTCGACCACCTTCTCCACCTCGTCGTCGGAGACAAAGGGGCCGTGAACGCGGGTCACGCGGCCGCCCGAGGCCATGTACAGCATGTCGCCCTGACCCAGCAGCTGCTCGGCGCCCTGCTCGCCCAGAATGGTGCGGCTGTCGATCTTGCTGGTTACCTGGAAGGAGATGCGGGTGGGGAAATTGGCCTTGATGGTGCCGGTGATGACATCCACCGAGGGGCGCTGGGTGGCCATCAGGATATGAATTCCGGCGGCGCGCGCCATCTGGGCCAGACGCTGAACGGCGGCTTCGATATCCTTGCCCGCCACCAGCATCAGATCGGCCATCTCATCGACGATGACCACGATGAAGGGCAGCGGCTCCAGCGCCAGGGTCTGTTCCTCGTAGAGCGGCTTGCCGGTATCGGGGTCAAAGCCGGTCTGCACCGTACGGGTCAGCACCTCGCCCCGGTCGCGGGCCTCGGCCAGACGGTGGTTGTAGCCAGCGATGTTACGCACGCCCAACTGGCTCATGGCGCGGTAGCGGTCTTCCATCTCGCGCACCGCCCATTTCAGGGCCACCACCGCCTTGCCCGGCTCGGTGACCACCGGGGCCAGCAGATGGGGAATGCCGTCATAGACGGAGAGTTCCAGCATCTTGGGATCGATCATGATGATCCGGCACTCTTCCGGCGTCAGGCGGTAGAGCAGGGACAGGATCATGGTGTTGATGGCCACCGACTTGCCCGAGCCGGTGGTGCCAGCGATCAGCAGATGGGGCATGCGGGCCAGATCGACCATCACCGGCGCGCCGCCGATATCCTTGCCCAGCACGAGAGTCAGCTTGGCCGAGGCCTTCTCGAACTGCTCGGCGGCCAAAAGCTCGCGCAAATAGACCGTTTCCCGCTTCTGGTTGGGCAATTCGATGCCGATGACGCTGCGCCCCGGAACCGTGGCGATGCGCACCGAGAGCGCGCTCATGGACCGCGCGATATCATCGGCCAGACCGATCACCCGGCTGGTCTTGGTCCCCGGCGCCGGTTCCAGCTCGTAAAGCGTCACCACCGGGCCGGGCCGGACCTTCACCACCTTGCCGTTGACGCCGAAATCGGACAGCACCTCTTCCAGAAGGCGGGCGTTCTGGGCCAGGCCGTCCTGGTTGATGCGCGTCTGGCCCTGCTCTGGCGCAGGCGCCAGCAGAGTGAGCGGCGGCACTTGATAGCCCGAACCGGGTGGCGGCGCCCCGAGATCCAGCGTGCCCTGGCGGGCGGCGCGCTCGCGCTTGCCCGGCGTCACCGGCGGCCGCTTGGGCTGGACCAGGGAACCGGCGGGCGGCGGCGGCTCGGCCATGGAGTCCAGGGGTGGCGGGACGAAGGGATCGTCGTCATCCTCGTCCTCGTCGGCCAGCGGCGGCATGGGCACCGGCTGCGCCCGCGCCGGAACCGGGCGCAGCACCGGATCCACGCGGCGGATGCCCGGCTCTTGCTCGGCGAAGGGATGGGCGCGCAGGGCCGAGGCCGCTTGACCGGCAGCGCTGGCCATATCCAGGGAACGCCGCCCCAATCCGGCCCATTCGGCAGCCGTCAGGCCCAGCACGAAGACACTGGCCCCCAGACCGGCCAGCAGGGCGGCGGGACCGGCGATCCAGGCGAATTCGGGCGGCAGCACCAGACCCAGGCCCTTGACCAGAATCTGCCCCAAGGCACCGCCGGGACCGGCGGGAAGCGATGGCATGGCCGGAAGCGGCAGGGCCGCCAGGGCCAGCCCCCAAACCACCATGGTGGGCGGCAATATCATCAGGCGCAGCGCCCAGCGACCGGGCAGACGTACCCTGATCAGCACCAATAGACCCCAGACCACCCAGGTCAGGGCCAGAATGGCCCCGCCCCAGCCCACCGCCTGGAACAGAAAATCGGCGAACCAGGCCCCAGGACGGCCCAGGGCGTTGATCACCGGATCGCTGGTGACGGTATCGAAACTGGAATCATGGGGGTCGGCGGTAACCAGGGCGGCCAGACCGGCCGCGCCTAAGGCCAGCATGGCCAGACCGCCCAACTGGGTCAGGCGGCGGCGCAGAAAATCCACGGTTCCGCGCGGCAGGAACCCGCCCGACGGCATGGTTTTGCGCGATGGAGCCGCCATCTTTCCGTTTAACCCCCCAAAATGGCCGCAAGGCGGGCCAGCGCCGCCTCGGTGGTGGCCAGATCATGGACCAGGGCAACGCGGATGAACCGGCTGCCCGGATTGCCCTCTTCGGAATCCTCGGCCGCCAGATAGGCGCCGGGCAGGACCCGCATATCGCCCTCTCGCCACAGCTTGACCGCCGCCGCCTCGCCGTCGCCCACATCCAGCCACAGGAAAAAGCCGCCAGCCGGGCGGTAAAAACCGAAACGCTGGCCAAGGATACGCTCGGCCACATCCAGCTTGGCGCGGTAAAGATCGCCGCTCTCCCTCACATGGGCTTCGTCGCGCCACAAAGCGGCGGCAACGGCGGCGATGGGCAGCGGCGTGGCGGCCCCGCCATAGGAGCGCAGGCGGGCAAAGGCGTGGATGACCTTTTCATCCCCGACCACGATCCCAGAGCGCAGCCCAGGCACGCTTGACCGTTTCGATAGTGAATTGAACATCAAGACATTGCCGAGCCCCTCGCCCAGGGCGGCGCAGATGGACAGAACTCCGGGCGGCGGTGCCTTGTCCCAGATCTCGGAATAGCACTCGTCCACCGCCAGGACGAAACCGTGGCGCCGTGCGGTCTGAACCTGACGCTCCAGCAGAGCGGCATCGGCCACCGAGCCTTGGGGATTGGCCGGACTGCACACATAGGCCAGGGCGGTGCGGTCCAGGATATCGGGGGGCAGAGTGGAAAAGTCGGGCTGGCTGGCCGGGCCATCGGCGCCGGGCACGAAGACGGGATCGGCGCCCGCCATCACCGCCGCACCGGCATAGACCTGATAGAAGGGATTGGGCAGCAGCACCAGGGGCCGTTGGCCGCCACGGTCGCCGCACACGGTCTGGGCGATCAGATACAGGGCCTCGCGGGTGCCAGCCACTGGCAGGACCGCCTTTTCCGGATCGATCAACCCTTGGGGCAGGCCGTAACGGCGCCCGGCCCAGTCCGCCACCGCTTGGCGCAGTTCGGCCGGGCCGTTGGCCGGGGGATATTTGCCCCACAGCGAGGCATTGGCCGCCAGGACCTCGGCCACCAGGGCGGGCGGGCGGTGCTGGGGCTCGCCGATGGACATGACGATGGAATCGGGCCGGGCGGGACCGCCCAGCAGCTTGGCCAAACGGGCGAAGGGATAGTCGGGCAGACCGTCGAGACGGGCGTCGAGATGGGGAGCGATGGTCATGTCTTTTGCGCGGGCCGAGGCAAACGTTGGCAGAACATTGGAGTATTACCCTATTCCCCGCTCTCGCCCCAGGGGGAAGTTGAACCGCGCCGCTTATGCCGCAGGGCGGAGCCCACAAGAAACTTTCGTTGGCCCGACATCCGCGCCCGGCGACTGAGGGACAAGAACAATCCACCGGCCTGCCCAGGGCCGGTTAGGCCCAAGGGGCCGCGCGGCTTATGCCGCGAGAGCCAAGGGTTTCGCCGGAAACCCGCCCGGCGACTGAGGGACACATAAAAGAAAAGAGCGCCGGGTTTCCCCGACGCTCTCCTCAACCTCTCTCCCGCGGCGACGGGTCGAGGCCTTTTTAAGATCAGTGGACGGTTTCGCCGTGCAGGGCGATGTCCAGACCTTCACGCTCTTCCTCGGCGGTGACCCGCAGACCCATGACCATGTCGATGGCCTTGAGCAGGATGAACGACACCACGGCGGTGTAGACCAGGGTGGTCAGCACGCCATAGACCTGGGTCATGACCTGAGCGCCGTTGCCTTCCAGCAGACCGGCGGTGCCGCCGATCTTCTCGACCGCGAAGACACCGGTCAGGATGGCGCCGATGATGCCGCCGATACCGTGCACGCCGAAGGCGTCCAGGGAGTCGTCGTACTTCAGGGCATGCTTGAGGCCAGTGGCGCCCCAGTAGCAGAGCACGCCAGCAACCAGGCCGATGACCAGGGCGCCCTTGACGTCCACGAAGCCGGAAGCGGGAGTGATGGCGACCAGACCGGCCACGGCACCCGAGATGATGCCCAGAGCGGAGGGCTTCTTGCGCAGCACCCACTCGGCCAGCATCCAGGAGACGGCGGCGGCGGCGGCACCCACCTGGGTCACGGCCATGGCCATGCCCGCACGGCCATCGGCGGCCACGGCGGAACCGGCGTTGAAGCCGAACCAGCCCACCCACAGCAGCGAGGCGCCGATGATGGACAGCGACAGGTTATGGGGAGCCATGTTGTCGGTGCCATAGCCCTTGCGCGGCCCCAGGATCAAGCAGGCGACCAGACCGGCGATACCGGCATTGATGTGCACCACGGTGCCGCCAGCGAAGTCGAGCACGCCCAGCTTGGCCAGGAAACCAACGGCGCCACCCTTCTCGTCGAGCATCCACACCCAATGGCAGATGGGCGCGTAGACGACCAGCAGCCACAGGCTCATGAACACCAGCATGGAGGAGAACTTCATGCGGTCGGCGAAAGCGCCGGTGATCAGGGCCGGGGTGATGATGGCAAAGGTCATCTGGAACATCATGAACACCGATTCGGGAACCGGGTTCGGCAGGGCCAGGGCGGCCTTGTCCAGACCGTTCAGCAGAAAGCGGTCCAGACCGCCGATGAACGGACCCTCGCCGGTGAAGGCCAGGGAGTAACCGATGATCACCCACAGCAGGGTGACGACGCAGGTGATGGCGAAGCTCTGCATCATGGTGCCCAGCACGTTCTTCTTGCGAACCATGCCAGCATAGAACAGGGCCAGGCCGGGGATGGTCATCATCAGCACCAGGGCGGTGGAGGTGAGCATCCAGGCGGTGGCGCCGGTATCGAGCACCACCGGAGCGGCCGCGGCGGCCGGAGCGGCGGCCTCTTCAGCACCCGCCACCGAGGCGAGAAGCGTAAGGCCGAGCGCGGGGCCTACGCTTAACAGAACGGACTTCAAACGATTGCTCATGTTTACCCCCGAAGCGGCTCAGCGAATGAATGTGACCGGCCATTTATGATCCTCGGCACGATCGGCTGCCTGTTCATTAACAAGAACCGTGCCAAGTGCCGCAAAGGCGCGGATTTACGCGATTCCCTTTTCCAGGGAGCAAGGATGATCCTCGGATGGCCGTCGCCATGATGAAGTTTTGGGCAGCAAAATCAGGGCATGGTCAAATTTTGTGCTGGGCCAATATTGTGCCGGAAATACTCCTATCGCCGAAGAATCGCCAGGTGAAGGACGTGAAAACGGACAAAACAAAAGCCCGGAAGACCTTGGTCTTCCGGGCTTGAGGGCTTGCACCGCTGGCGGCGGATCCCCTGATCCAGACGCTTGGAACCCAAGCGTCTGGGGAGGATCGCCCAAGCAGAATGTCAGAGCGCTTCCGCGTTGCTTTCGCCGGTGCGGATGCGGTAGGCCTGCTGGATCTCGGTGACGAACACCTTGCCGTCACCGATCTTGCCGGTGCGGGCAGCGGTCTGGATGGCTTCCACCACGCGGTCGACCAGATCGTCGTTGACGGCGACCTCGATCTTCACCTTGGGCAGGAAGTTCACCACGTATTCGGCGCCGCGATAGATTTCGGTTTGTCCCTTCTGGCGGCCGAAGCCCTTGACTTCGCTCACGGTCAGGCCTTGGACGCCCAACGGCGTCAGGGCCTCGCGAACCTCGTCGAGCTTGAAGGGCTTGATGATGGCCATGATCAGCTTCATCTTGGGGTCCCCATGCAATTCCAGGGATCCGTCGTCCCGGTGCGGAGTCCGCCGATACCTGAGGCGGGCCGAAAGACGGATCACAGTTGATCGGTCGCAAGCCTTCTTGCGAATGTTCCGCTGCCCTTTCCCATTCAAGCGGCATGCCGAAATCAGGCCCTCATCTGAAATAAGTGGAAAATGCCGCTTTCCCAAGGTGTTGGGGCGGGCCACCTCAAATCATCCGCACGAATCTTGAGCGCCTTTTACCCTCATTTGCCTGTTTCCTCGGCGATTCTTATGGGCATACCCCGCTTGCACCCACCGGCCAAGGGTGGCAGAACAGGTCTCATGAACAGCCCTTCCCCCCTGCGCGTCGATGTCTTGATCAATGGTGGCGGCCCGGTCGGCGCTCTGCTGGCCACGCTTCTGGGCCGGGTCGGAATCCGCGTGGCGGTGATCGAGACGGCCCCGCCCGAGATTCTCGCCCGCCCCGGTTCGGATGCCAGGGCCATCGCCATCGCCTATACGGCGCGCAAGGTCATCGCCGCCACCGGGGCCTGGGAGGGTATGAAGGACGAGGCGGGCGAAATCCTTGAGATCCGCGTCACCGACGACGGTTCGCCCCTGTTCTTGCACTATGACCACCAGGATATCGGCGACGAGCCCCTGGGCTGGATCGTCCCCAATCCCGCCATCCGCCGCGAATTGCTGGGTGCCCTGGCGCGGGTGCCGGATGTTACCTTGCTGGCGCCTGCCCGATTGAAGCGGCTCGAGCGCCTGCCCCACCGGGTCGAGGCGGAACTGGAAGACGGCCGCGTCATCCACGCCGCCCTGGCGGTGGCCGCCGACGGGCGCGGCTCGGTCCTGCGGCAACAGGCGGGCATCAAGGTGACGCGGCGCGACTACCATGAGAGCGGCATCGTCTGCATCATGGCGCATGAAAAGCCCCATCAGGGCATTGCCCATGAGCGCTTCCTGCCCGCCGGACCCTTCGCCATCCTGCCCCTGGCGGGAAACCGCAGCGGCATCGTATGGACCGAGAGCAACCATGTGGCCGCCGCCATCTGCGCCCAGGATGACGAGGCCTTCCGCGCCGAGCTGGCCGCCAAAGTGGGCGGTTTCCTGGGCGAGATCCATGTCGAGGGTCCGCGCTTTCACCACCCGCTCACCCTGCAATTCGCCGAAACCATGATCGACCACCGCCTCGCCCTGATCGGCGACGCCGCCCACGGCATGCACCCAATAGCCGGTCAAGGCATGAATATGGGCATCCGCGACGTGGCCGCCCTGGCCGAGGTGATCGCCGATGCCCTGCGGCTCGGCCTCGATCCCGGCGGGCCGGACGTGCTGGAGCGCTACCAGCGCTGGCGCCGCTTCGACACCATGCTGATGCTGGGCCTCACCGACGGGCTGGACAGGCTGTTCTCCAATGATGTGGAACTGCTGAAGCATGCGCGGCGCCTCGGCTTGGCGGGCGTCCACCAGCTGGGCCACACCAAGCGCTTCTTCATGCGCCACGCCATGGGCCTGGTGGGCGATCTGCCCCGCCTGATGAAAGGCGAGGCGCTGTAGATCGGCGGCATCACGCCGAATTTCACCACGAAGGCTCGAAGGCACGAAGGCTCGCGAAGAAAGGCCTTCCTCCTTCCCTTACCTTCTTTTGCTTCGTGCCTTCGTGGTGAATCGAATTCCAGAGGCGCATCACGCCACCACGGCGGCAGCCTTGGCGCCCAGGGCCTTCAGGGCATCGGCGGGAGCCAGCTTGACCTGCAAGCCCCGCTGGCCGCCATTGATGAACACTTGGGGATGGGCCAGGGCGGCTTGTTCCATCACAGTGGGAACGGCGCGCTTCTGGCCGAAGGGCGAGATGCCGCCCACCACGAAGCCGGTCAGGCGCTCGGCATCGGCGGGTTTCATCATCTGGGCCGATTTGGCCGCCAGGGCGGCGGCCAGTTTCTTCATGGAGACCTCGCAATCGGAGGGCACCACCACGCAGGCGGGCTTGGAATCGGCCAGGACCATCAGGGTCTTCAGCACCATGGAAGGGCTGACGCCCAGGGACTGGGCAGCCTGCATGCCTATTTTGTCGGCATCCGGATCATAGGCATAGGTGCATGTTTCATAGGCAACGCCTGCCTTGTCCAGGGCTTGGGTTGCCCGCGTCGTCTTGGACATGGTGGTCAGCTACAGCCGCAGCCGCCCGACTTGGCCCCGCCACCGCCGCCGCAACCATGGGCCTTGGGGGCCGGAGCCTTGGTCAGAGCCGGGTCGCGCGACAGGCCCAGGGCTTCCAACTCGGCGAGATAATCGGCCCAGATGGCGTCCTGGTTGGCGCCCAGGCCATAGAGGTAGTCCCATGAATAGATGCCGCTGTCATGCAGATCGTCGAAGACCAGCTTGATGGCGTAATTGCCCACCGGCTCGACGCCGATGATTCCCACATGCATGCGGCCCGAGACCACCTGTCTTTGGTCGGGAGAGTGACCCTGAACCTCGGCCGAGGGGCTTTCCACCCGCAGCAATTCGGCGGGAAGGACGAAGGTCTTGCCGTCGGAGAAGGCGACGCGCAGCGTACGGGCCGCCTTGTCCACCTTGATCTCCTCGGGCCAGGGCCGCTCGGCGGGCAGGCTCATGACCGGTCTCCCTCGATGGAGCGGGCCTCGTCCGCCAGCATGATGGGAATGCCGTCGCGGATGGGATAGGCCAGACCGCCCTTGTCGTCCACCAACTCCTGGGCGGCCGCGTCATAGCGCAAGGGTGCGTGGGTGCCGGGCGCCACCAGGATGTCCAGCAGCTTGGTATCGAAGGCCGAAACACGCTCGGGCATGGAAAACCACTCCTAGTGAATGGAGGAACCGCCGGTTTCGTTCAGCAATTCCCGTTGTATCAAGCCAGTCATCAGCTGACAGCGCTCGGCATGACTGGCCGCTTCGAGCAGGGCCTGCTTCTCGGCCGGAGCAAAGGGGCAGGCCATGGCCAGACGCACTGTGAGATCGGCGTCGTCGGCCTTTTCCAATTGGGCAATGTCGGCGCTCATGCCAAGCCCCCCCAGATAGGCGCGAACGATGGACAACAGACCCCGGCGGTCCACCGGGCCGCAATCACTGCCATCCAGATCGGCGCTAAAGGGCGTGTAATCGGCCCTGACCCGGCGATACCCGGCGCGGCCTTCCATCTCGCCCGACAGGCGGAAGCGGCAAACACCCGCGGCGGTGATCAGGTAGCGGCCATCGCCGGTTTCGCCGAAAGCGGTGATCCGTCCCAGGCACCCGACATCGTAGAGCCCCTTGACCGTTCCGCTCTTATCCCTCTCATCCCTGGGCTGGACCAGGGCGAACATGCGGCCCATGCCCAGCGCATCATCGACCATGGCCAGATAGCGCGGCTCGAACACCATGAACGGGCTGCTGCCCTTGGGCAGCAAGATGGCCCCCGACACCGCGAAGACCGGCAGGTCGCGGGGCAGATCGTCCATGCGCAGCTTGCGGTCGGATTGCATGGCCAGGCGTTTAGGAAAACAGCAAGGTGGACAGCCGGGCGCGGCCCGACTTGGCCAGGGGATGGGCAAATCCCAGGACCTCGAAGATCTTGACCAGCTGCTTGCGCGCCGCGTCCTCGTTCCAGGCGCGGTCGCGCTTGAACAGGTCCAGAAGCTCGTCCACCGCCGCCTCGGTCTCGCCCCCGGCGTAATAGGCCAGGGCCAGGTCATAGCGCGCCTGATGATCGTCGGCATTGGCGGCCAGACGGCGGCGCAGCTCGGCGGCCTCGCCCACTCCACCGGCATGACGGGCCAGTTCCAGAGCGGTGGCCACGGCCATGATATCCGCATGCCGCGCGATTTCGGGAGCCAGCCGCTTCAGCATGGATTCCGCCTGCTCGGTCTGTCCCACCGCGATCAGGCAGCGCAGCAGCCCGGCCATGGCCGAAGCGTTGTCGGGGGCTTCTTGCAAAATCTGATTGAAGATTCCGGCGGCGGTCTGGGGGTCGCCCTCTTCCAGCACCTGCCTGGCCTCGGCGATATAGTCGTCGATGGTCGGCCCGGCATTGCCACCGGCGATCAGCTTCTTGACGAAGGACTTAAGCTGGCTTTCCGGCTGGGCGCCGGTGAAGGCGTCCACGGGTCGGCCGCCCTTGAAGGCATAGACGGTGGGAACCGACTGGATGCGCAACTGCGCCGCCAGGTCCTGGTTCTTGTCCACATCCACCTTGACCATGCGCACCGCGCCCCGGGCCTCGCGCACCACCTTTTCCAGGGCGGGACCCAGAGTCTTGCAGGGGCCGCACCAGGTCGCCCAGAAATCGACGATCACCGGCACCTTCTGGGACATCTCGATGACATCGGCCACGAAGGTGGCGGTGGTGGTGTCCTTGATCAGTTCGCCCGGCACGCCCTGGGCGGCGCCGGGGGCTCCTTTGGCGCCGGAATTGAAGATCAGGTCCATGGCAGTTTCCGTCCCGATGGTCGCGGTTTTGACCCGCAATAGATGGACCGTTGCCGCTTGTCTGGCAAGTCCAAACCCCACCGGAAAACGGTCGGGGAGAAACCATGCGAAAAAGTGCTTGCGTCGGCCAATTCTTTTCGTATTATCCGGGCCTCCGCAGCCGAGAGGCAGCGGAAACGCCGATCAGAGCGGGCGTAGCTCAGGGGTAGAGCACAACCTTGCCAAGGTTGGGGTCGAGGGTTCGAATCCCTTCGCCCGCTCCAATCGGACCAGCCAAAAAGCCGCGGGAAACCGCGGCTTTTTGCTTTTCCCGGCCAACGACGAAATGCTCAGACGGTTTTCAGCACGCGGGCAAAGAACCGGCTGAGTCCTTCGTGATCATCCAAGGGCAGGATCTCGGCCACATACTGATCGGGACGAACCACGATCAGGCAGCCCCGAGCCCGGTCGATTCCCCGCATGTCGTAGATATGTCTGGCGCCTTTGAAATCGGGACAGAACACTTTCTCGTAATCCTTCAGGCCGTACCGGCCCTTGGGCGGAACCAGCAGGGGGTGAAGGGTTTCAAGCCGCATATCCCGATGGGGAGTCTGAAACACGGCGCGCAGATCGATGACGGCGTCGATGTCGCTGCCCTCGGGGGTGTGGCGCCGAAGGGGCGAGGCCTCGTGGCCGTCCAGGACGTTGCACAAGGCACGGATACCGCAGTCCGAGGACATGGGCGCGGCTTGGCCGGCGAAGGCAAAGACATGCCAGCGGCCATCGGCCTCAATGCAATGGCCCAATTGCATGGGTTTGGCATCGGCCAGCCGGATGACCGGGGCCGAATGAAAGCGCATGCCGAGCACCTGGCCCTTGGCGAGATCCTGATGCTTTCCCTCCCCCACCAGGGCGGAGGGCTGATAGCGGATGGCCGTTCCGGCAGTGAAACGACCGAATTGGGTGAAGTAGCGCTGAAATTCGGCCGGGTCGACGCCGTCGGGATTGTCCGGTGATTTGGGCTTGGCGCTGAACATCCGAGCCAGTTCGCGGTCAAAATCGATGAGCTGTCTGGCGATGTCCTGGCGCTCGGACGAATAGGAGAGCAACAACTCGGCAGGGGCGCGCCCGTCCAGCACATGGGCCAATTTCCAGCCGAGATTCCAGGTGTCGTTGACCGAAGTGTTCAGGCCCTGCCCCGCCTTGGGGCTGTGGGTATGGCAGGCATCGCCGGCGAGAAACACGCGCGGTGCCCGGCCCGGCTCGGAATCATCGAAGGCCGTGGTCAGACGCTGGCCGATCTCGTAGACGCTCCACCAGGCCACTTCCTTCACGTCCAGATCATAGGGCGCGATGATGCGTTTGGCCGCCGCGATCAGATAGTCCGACGATATGTCGTCGCGTGAAATGCGCTGATTTTCCTTCAGTTTGTCCAGTTCGATATAGAGGCGCACCATGTATCCGCCCTCACGCGGAATGATGAGCATGTTGCCCTCGTTATTGGAGTGAATCACCGCCTTCAGCCGGATATCGGGAAAGTCGGTCACCACCAGCACATCCATCACGCCCCAGGCCTGGTTGAGCGCATCGCCGACCAATTCCCGCCCGATGGCCTGGCGCACCGTGCTGCGCGCACCATCGCAGCCCACCACATAGCGGGTCCGGACGGTTTCCAGGGTCTTGGAGGTCTGGGAATGGGTAACGGCCCGCTCGAAAGTCAAGCTCACCGGGTAATCCGGTTCGCTCCGATCCACGCTCAGACCGGCCAGCCGCCGTGAATAAAATGGTTCGATCTTGGCCGGGCCCTGGCGCATGACGTCAAGAAACATATCATGAACGCGCGCTTGATTGATGATGACATGCGGCATTTCCGACAGATCATCCTCCACATCCTGGATGCGGTCGCTGCGCATGATTTCCGTCGGCGCTTGGGGATTGGGCTTCCAGAAGGTGACCTCGTTCACGCCATAGGCTTCCTGGATGATCTGATCGGCGAAGCCGTAGGCCTGAAACATCTCCAGGGTGCGGCAAGCCATGCCGTCGGCTTGGCCCACCAGCAGCCGATCATCCTTCATATCGGCGATGCAGGTCCTGATCTTGGGAAACTTCGATAATTGGGCGGCGAGATTGAGCCCGGCCGGGCCGCAGCCGACGATCATCACGTCCACTTCCGCGGGCAGGGGGCGTTTGATGGGCGGCGGTATCACCCTGTCCTGGGGATCGGCGAAACGGGGATCGCCGGGATGAAACCCGTTTTTGTGGAACTGCATGCTTATCCCCCCGACGAAAAAATCTCCTCACCTAAATTGGGCGCTTCCTTCTCCAATTCCAGGGGCGAAGGGCGCTTATGATTCAGAGTGAATCGGGGAAAAGGGGCCTGAATCGTTCAGGCCCCATCCGCGGCTCCGTTCAGCCGCCGCAGCACTTCTTGAATTTCTTGCCCGAACCGCAGGGACAGGGATCGTTGCGCCCCGCCTTGACGGCGACGCGGCGCTGTTCCACCGGAGCCCCGCCGATGCGGCCCGCCACGTAGTACCAACGGCCCTCTTCGCGACGGAAGGTGGAGAGTTCGCGATGGGCCTCGTTCTTGTTGTCCATGCGAAAACGGGCGGTGAAGTCCACCGTGCCTTCGTCATCGCCATCCCCGCCGCCGCTGGTGGCGTGAATGGTCAGACCCAGCCACTGGGACGACTTCGCCCATTTTTCCGTCTCTTCGCGATGAAAGTCGCCGCGCTCGTCAGGGGCCAGGGTGTCGTGCAGATAATCGATGGCCGCCACCGTGAAGGCGGCATAGCGCGAGCGCATCAGCGCTTCGGGCGTGGGCGCCACGGCCTTGCCCGAAATGAAGGGTTCGCAGCAGGAATCGTAAGGCTGGCCGGAGCCACAGGGACAAAGGGTCATTCAGAACTCGATCAGGTTGGAGAAGGTGAAGATGCCGACCACGGCGGCAAGATAGAAAGCGCCGCCCACGCCCAGCATGAACAAGATATTGCCCGCGGTGCGCAAGGGATGCATGTGGCGGTCGCGATCGATGCGCTCCAGCGAGCGGCGCTCGTATCCGCCCACGATGGTGACGAAATGCCGCCCACCGAAAAAGGGAAAGGTGATGCGGATATTGATGGGGTGCTTGCGCCAGCTCACCGGTTTGGCGGCATTCCACAGCGCGGCCCGCTGATCGGGCGTGAACGACTCGATCACGTCATCAGGTAAATTGGCCAGCAATGCGTCGAGCGATGCATTCTCTTCGGTATTCGCCATCCTCTATCCCCCGGTCAGGGCACGGATACTTCCAGCCACCCGCCGTTATTGTACAAAGGAGGGCGTGTCCTTCATAGAGGGAGTCTGTTTCCTCCCGAAAGCCCGCTTACACCGTGTCCAGATCCTCGATCGTGCGGTCGGGATTACGCGACAGCCGCGCCAGGATGTCATCCAGCTGCTCCAGCGAGCCATAGGAAATGGTCAGCTCGCCCCCCTTGCCCAGGGAACGGATGCCCACCTTGCAGCCCAATTGCGAGGTGAGGTCGCGTTCCAGGGCCGCGATATCCGGGTCCTTGCCGCCGCCTGCCGGGCGGCCGCCATTGGTGGGCTTGGCCTTGCCCTCGTCATTGACCAGCTTTTCCGTCTGGCGCACGTTGAGCGCGCGCGACACCACGTCGCGGGCCAGACGCAGCGGATCGGCCGCCGTCAGCAAAGCGCGGGCGTGACCGGCGGTCAGCTCGCCCTTTTCCAGCATGACCTTCACCGGATCGGGCAGGGCCAGCAGACGGATCATATTGGCCACATGGGAACGGGACTTGCCCACCGCCTTGGCCAGTTCCTCCTGGGTGTGGGAAAACTCGTCCATCAGGCGGCGATAACCGTCGGCCTCTTCCAAAGGCGACAGGTCCTGGCGCTGAAGGTTCTCGACCAGGGCCACTTCCAGGGCCTCGCGGTCGGAAAGCTCGCGGACGATGACCGGCACTTCGTGCAGCTTGGCGCCCTGGGCCGCCCGCCAGCGCCGCTCGCCGGCGATGATCTCGAAGCGATTGGGATTGTCGGGCAGAGGACGCACCAGCAGCGGCTGGAGGATGCCCTTTTCGCGCACCGATTCCACCAGATCGGCGATGCGGTCCTCGTCGAAGGTACGGCGCGGCTGGAACTTGCCCGGCTGGAGATGTTCCAGCGGCATGATGCGCAGACCCTTGATGGCCGCCTGGCCTTCCGGCCCGGCTGCCGCCGCGCTGGTCACCGCCGCGATGGCCGAAGCCGCATGATCGCCCAGCAAGGCGGACAGTCCGCGCCCCAGGCCCTTCTTCTTTTCTTCAGCCAATTTTTAGGCCCTCAACTGCCGTTCGCGTTTCAGCACTTCCGAGGCCAGATTGATATAGGCCTCGGCCCCCGTGCACTTCATGTCATAGAGCAAGACCGGCTTGCCGTGGCTGGGGGCCTCGGATACCCGGACATTGCGCGGAATCACCGTCTTGTAGACCTTGTCGCCGAAATACTCGCGCACATCGGCGGCCACCTGATCGGACAGGTTATTGCGCTTGTCGAACATGGTGAGGATGATGCCCTGCAATTCCAGACCGGGATTGAAGGCCTGCCGCACCCGCTCGATGGTCTTGATCAGATGGCTGACGCCTTCCAGGGCGAAGAACTCGCACTGCAGCGGCACCATCACCGCATGGGCCGCCACCAGGGCGTTGAGCGTCAGCAGGTTCAGCGAAGGCGGGCAGTCGATCAGCACATAGTCATAGGCGCCCAGGGACCCCACCAGGGATTCCTTGAGGCGATGCTCGCGGCGCTCGAACTCCACCAGCTCGATCTCGGCGCCCGACAGGTCGACGCCCGACGGCACCACGGACAGGCCGGGAATGGAGGTGCTGATCACCGCGTCGGCCAGGGCAGCCTCGCCCAGCATCACATGATAGGAATTGACCTCGCGCGCGCCCCGGTCGATGCCCAGCCCGGTGCTGGCATTGCCCTGGGGGTCGAGATCGATGATCAGCACGGTCTTCTTGGTCGCCGCCATGGCGGTGGCCAGATTGATGGCGGTGGTGGTCTTGCCCACACCGCCCTTCTGGTTGGCGACGGCGATGACGCGGGCGCTGCTACGGCTGGGCTCGGCCACGGGATACCTCACGCAGATGAAGGACAAGACCGCCGGGATCGGACAGGGAGGAAACCCGGCTCGCCGTGATATTCCATTCTTTCGCACTTGCGGTCAATTCGTCTTCCGCCCCCCTACCCTTCAGGAAGAGACATTCTCCCCCCGGCGCGAGGTGGGGAGTGGCCCATCCCAACAACCGATCAAGCGGCGCCAGGGCGCGGGCCGTCACCACATCGGCGGCCAAAGGGGCCAGCTGTTCGATGCGCTTGTTGACCACCGTAACCCGGGTTTCGGCGACCCGCGCCACTTCCCGCAGGAAGGCGCATTTGCGCGAATCGCTCTCCACCAGATGGACATCGGGCGCGCCCATGATGGCCAGGACCAGACCGGGAAAACCGGCCCCGCTGCCCAGATCCACCAGCCGCTTAGCCCTCGGTTTGATCAGAGGAAAGAGCTGGGCGGAATCGAGAAAATGCCGCGACCACAAATCGGGCAGCGTATCGGGACCGACCAGATTGATGCGCGCCTGCCATTTGACCAGCAGATCGGCATAAAGGCGCAGACGGTCCAATGTTTCACGTGAAACACCAGATTTTGTTAGGAACTCTTCCGGGCCCACAATCAGACTCTCCATCCTGTGGTTTGTTTCACGTGAAACACCAAATCTAGGCGGTCCGCTTCACATGCCCCAACAGCGCGGTCACCGCTGCCGGGGTGATGCCGGGAATGCGGGCCGCCGCCGCCAGAGTCTCGGGGCGCACCGTCTTGAACTTCTGCCGCACTTCATTGGACAACGAGCCGATGGCGTCATAGTCCAGATCCATGGGCAGGGCCAGCCCCTCTTCCCGGCGATAGTCGCGGATATCGGCCTCTTGCCGGTCGAGATAGCTGGCATACTTGCCCTCGATCTGCAACTGCTCCGCCACCGCTCCGCTCAGTCCGCCAAGCTCGGGCCAAACATCTGACAAGCGCTTCAGATCAAGGTCGGGATAGGACAGCAAGTCCCAGGCCGAGCGCACCACCCCGTCACGGTTGATCTCCAGCCCATGGCGCCGCAGCATGTCAGGCGAGCCTTTCAGCGATTGCAGCAGCACCCTCCCCCGCTCCAACCCGGCGGCCTTGACCACGAAGGATGCCCAGCGCTCCGAACCCACGCATCCCGCTTCCCGGCCCTTAGGGCTAAGGCGGGTATCGGCATTGTCGGCGCGCAGCAGCAGCCGGTACTCGGCCCGCGAGGTGAACATGCGGTAGGGCTCGGTGGTGCCCAGGCTGACCAGATCGTCGATCATCACGCCGAGATAGGCATCGGCCCGATCCAGGATCAGCGGCGCCGAACCCGCGCATTTGCGCGCCGCGTTGAGTCCGGCCATCAGGCCTTGGCCCCCCGCTTCCTCATAGCCAGTGGTGCCGTTGATCTGGCCTGCCAGGAACAGCCCGCCCACTATCTTGGTCTCCAGGGACCGATTCAGCGCGCGGGGATCCACGAAGTCATATTCGATGGCATAGCCGGGACGGATCACCCGGCAGTGTTCCAGGCCGGGGATGGTGGCGATCATGGCCCGCTGCACATCCTCGGGCAACGAGGTGGAGATGCCGTTGGGATAGACCGTGTCGTCGTCCAGCCCCTCGGGCTCGAGGAAAATCTGGTGGCGCTCGCGGTCGGCGAAGCGCACCACCTTGTCCTCGATGCTGGGGCAATAGCGCGGCCCGGTGCTCTGGATCTGGCCCGAATACATGGGGGCGCGTTCCAGATTGGCGCGGATGATGGCATGGGTTTCGGGCGTGGTGGCGGTGATGCCGCAGGCCACCTGCGGCGTGGTAATGCTGTGCGTCAAATACGAAAACGGCACCGGCGGGTCGTCGCCATCCTGCCGGTCGAGCGACTCCCAGTCGATGGTGCGCCCGTCGAGACGAGCCGGGGTGCCGGTCTTGAGACGGCCCAAGGGAAGCCCCGCCCGTTCCAGCGCCAGGGACAGGCCCAATGAGGGCGCATCCCCCACCCTTCCCGCCGGCCATGTCTTCTCGCCCAGATGGATCAGGCCGCGCAGAAAGGTGCCGGTGGTGATGACCACGGCCCCGCAGGTGAGCGTCGACCCGTCGGCCAGAACCACCCCGGCGACCCGCCCGTCCTCGATCACCAGATCCTCGGCCGAGCCTTCCAGCAATGTCAGAGTCTCGGTCTCGTCCAGCGCGGCCCGCATGGCCAGACGATAGAGCTTGCGGTCGGCCTGGGCCCGCGGCCCCTGCACCGCCGGTCCCTTGCTGCGGTTGAGGATGCGGAACTGAATACCGGCGCGGTCGATGACCCGGCCCATCAGCCCGTCCAGAGCATCGATCTCACGCACCAGCTGACCCTTGGCCAGACCACCGATGGCCGGGTTGCACGACATCTCGCCAATGGTTTCCAGACGCTGGGTAACCAGCACGGTGCGCGCCCCGAAGCGCGCCGCCGCCGCCGCCGCTTCACAGCCAGCATGGCCCGCCCCGATCACCACCACATCGCAAGAGCTTGTCTGTTTCACGTGAAACATACCATATGTTGGGGGACTCATTTTCCGATACAGAACTCGTGGAAGATGACGTCCAGAATTTCATCCACATCGACCCGCCCGGTGATGCGGCCCAAAGAGCGGGCAGCAAGGCGGAGGTCCTCGGCCGCCATCTCCACTCCCATACCAGGGTCGAAGCGGGTCAAGGCAAGCACCGCCTCGGCCACCGCCACCCTATGGCGTTCGCGGGTCAGCACCGGAGCGGCCCCCACGGCAAAGCGGCTCTCCACCATCGCCTGCAGTGCGGCGACCAGATCATCCATACCCTCACCGCCCTTGGCCGACAGGGCCAAAACCGGACGGCCCATGATGGTGTCGGGAATATCCGGCCCCATCAGATCGCGCTTGTTCAGCACCACCAGACTGGCGTCGTCTATCATCTCCCGCGTCGCCGCGTCCAGATTTGGGTAAAGCGCCCCGTCGAAGACACAGAGCCTGAGATCGGCTTGGGCAGCCCTGGCCTCGGCGCGGCGCACCCCTTCGCTCTCGATTTCGCAATGGCTATCGCGCAGCCCGGCGGTGTCGGCCAGGATCACCGGCCAGCCCGCCAGATCCAGATGCACCTCGATCACGTCGCGGGTGGTTCCCGCCTGGGACGAGACGATGGCGGCGTCGCGCCCGGCCAGCCGGTTCAAGAGACTCGACTTACCGGCATTGGGCGCGCCCAGGATGGCCATGTGGATGCCGTCCCTCAGCCGCTCGCCGCTGCGCCTCTCGTCCAGATGGCCGCCCATCTCGGCCCGAAGCGATCGAACTTCGGCCACCGACTGGTCCAGCAAAGTGTCGGGAATATCCTCGTCGGCGAAGTCGATCACCGCTTCCAGATGAGCCATGGCGCGGATGAGGCCAGTGCGCCAGGTCTCCACCAGTCCGGCCAGACCGCCGTCCAGTTGCCGCAAGGCCTGACGCCGCTGGGCAGAGGTCTCGGCATCCACCAGATCGGCGATGGCCTCGGCCCGCGTCAGGTCCAGCTTGCCATTGAGAAAGGCGCGGCGGGAAAACTCGCCGGGTTCGGCCGGACGCAGACCCAGTTCGCCCAGCCTTGCGGTCAGGGCGGCGGCCACCGCGCGGCCTCCATGCAGGTGCAGTTCGGCCACGTCCTCTCCGGTAAAGGAATGGGGCGCGGGAAACCACAGGACCAGACCGTCGTCGATGACCTCGCCAATTCCATCGCGCAGACGGGCCCGGACCGCCTTGCGGGGTTCGGGCAAGAGCTGGCCGGTAAGCGCGGTCAGAGCGGCGGCGCTCCCCTCCCCCGACAGCCGCCACACGGCTACGCCCGACCGACCGGCGGCACTGGCGAGGGCATAGATGGTCTCGGCCATGGAAGGAAGATCAGGCGTCGGGGGCGAGCATCAGGCGATCGACCCGGCCCCCCTTGACGATATGGGTATCAAGAATCTCGTCGATATCGGCAACGCTATGAAAGCTGTACCAGACGCCCTCGGGATAGATCACCATCACCGGACCTTTGCCGCAGCGATCGAGACAGCCCGCGGAATTGATGCGCACATCCTTGAGACCCAGACGTTTTTGCGCATCCTTCATATGCTCGCGCAACGCCTCGGACCCCTTCTGAGCGCAGGAGCCGCGCTTGTTGTCGTCGGGGCGACGGTTGGTGCAGATGAACACATGAACCCGAAAATAATCGGGGGGATCGCTGGGCAGGCGGCTCAAAATCACTTCTCCTTGGGACGGCTGGCGCCCGACGCGAACTGGGACCAGAACATCTTTTGCAAATGCTCCATGCCCTGGACACCGGCAGGCAGCCAGACCTTCAACATGGTTTCCGGCTCCATGGCGTGCAGATTGGCGGCCATCTGGTCCTGAATCTGCTTCATCATGGCTTGCTGCATGGGCTTGACGTCGGGCAGGCCGAGAAAGGTCCGGGCCTCGTCCGGGGTACAGTCCACATCCACGGTAATCTTCATGCTGTCCTCGCCTTGCGCTGAGCCCTTACTCACCCAAACTAAGCTTTAGCCCCGCATGACGCAACGTTCCGCCGAAGGATCAAGGGAATGTCCCACAATCGACTGGCCGCCGAGACCAGCCCCTATCTGCTGCAGCACGCCCATAATCCGGTTCATTGGTGGGCCTGGGGGCCCGAGGCCCTGGCCGCGGCCAAGGCCGCCAACAAGCCGATCCTGCTGTCGGTGGGGTATTCCGCCTGCCATTGGTGCCACGTCATGGCCCATGAGAGTTTCGAAGACGAGGGCATCGCCGGGTTGATGAACGATCTGTTCATCAACATCAAGGTCGACCGCGAGGAACGACCCGATCTGGATGCGCTCTATCAGAACGCCCTGGGCCTGATAGGCCAGCATGGCGGCTGGCCGCTGACCATGTTCCTCACCCCCGACGCCGAGCCCTTCTGGGGCGGCACCTATTTTCCCGCCCAGGCGCGCTATGGCCGGGCCGCCTTCCCCGATGTGCTGGAAGGCATTTCCCATTCCTTCCACAAGGACCCGGACAAGATCGGCCATAACGTGGCGCGCATCAGGGAAAGCCTGGAACAGATGGCGCGCTCGCCCGGACCCCTGAGTTTGGATATGGAAGTGGTCGATCTGGGCGCCGCCCAATGCCTGCGCCTGATCGATTTCGAGGATGGCGGCACGGTGGGCGCGCCCAAATTCCCCCAGCCCGGTCTGTTCCGCTTCCTGTGGCATTCTTACTTGCGCACCGGCAATTCCAGCCTCAAGGACGCGGTCACCGTGACCCTGGACCATATCTGCCAGGGCGGCATCTATGATCATCTGGGTGGCGGCTTCATGCGTTATTCCACCGATGAGACCTGGCTGGTGCCCCATTTCGAGAAGATGCTCTACGACAATGCCCAGCTGGTATCGCTGCTGACCAAGGTGTGGAAGCAGACGGGTTCGCCCCTTTACCGCGCCCGCATCTTCGAGACGGTGGGCTGGCTGCTGCGCGACATGATGGCCGAAGGCGGCGCCTTCGCCGCGGCGCTGGACGCCGACAGCGAGGGCGAGGAAGGCCTGTTCTATACCTGGACCTCGGAGGAACTCTCCGCCCTGCTGGACATCGAGACCGCCACCCGCTTCGGCCATCTCTACGGCGTGCAGGCCCACGGCAATTGGGAGGGGCGCAACATCCTTCACCGCAACCATCCAAGGGGCGGCGGTGACGATCACGATCTGGCCGAAGCCAAAATGGTGCTGCTGGCCGAGCGCGACAAGCGCATCTGGCCGGGCCGCGACGACAAGGTGCTGGCCGATTGGAACGCCATGATGATCACCGCCCTGGCCGAGGCGGCGCTGACCTTCGACCGTCCCGACTGGCTGGCCGCCGCCGAACATGCCTTCCAGGTCATCACCACCCGTATGGTCCGTCCCGACGGCCGCCCTGCCCATTCCCTGTGCCGGGGCCGGGCCGAGACCAATGCCGTCCTCGACGATTATGCCTGGGCAATATTTGCGGCGCTGACCCTGTACGAGACCACCACCGGGCCGGAATATCTGGACCAGGCCATCGCCTGGGCCGAACAGGTTCATGCCCATCATTGGGACGGACAGGGCGGCGGCTATTTCCTCTCGGCCGACGACGCCACCGATGTGGTGATTCGCACCAAGCCCGCCTTCGATTCGGCGGTTCCCAGCGGCAATGGTGTCATGGCCGAGGTTCTGGCCCGGCTATGGCTGGTCACCGGCGAGGAAAGATGGAGGGAAAGAGCCCAGGCGGTGATCGACGCCTTTGGTGCCGCCATGCCGGAACAGATTCCCCATATGACCTCGCTGCTGGACGCCTTCGCCATCCTGGCCGAGCCATTGCAGGTGGTGATCGTCGGCCCCCTGGATGATCCGGGTGGTCTGGCCCTGCTGCGGGCCTTCGCCGCCACCAGCCTGCCTCCCGCCTCCCTGCTGCGGGTGCAAGACGGCAACGCCCTACCCGTGGGGCATCCCGCCCATGGCAAGTCTCTGGTGGATGGATGTGCGGCGGCCTATATTTGCCGAGGCTCCACCTGCCGGGCGCCGGTCACGGATTCGGACCGGCTGATGGCCCAGCTTTGCGAAAAGTAACCATTGCCATGCCGCAGCTTGCCTTCAATTCCCCCATCGGGCCGCTGGCCCTGTTCGAGGCCGATGGCGCCATCGTCGCGCTTGATTGGGGATTCCTGCCCGAAAACGACGAGACGCCTTTGCTGCTCAAAGCCCGCGATCAGCTGGAGGAGTATTTCGACGGCAAGCGCACCAGCTTCGACCTGCCCCTGGCTCCTCACGGTACCGCCTTCCAGCAGAAAGTCTGGGCCGCCCTGGCCAAGATTCCCTTCGGCCAGACCAAAAGCTATGGCGAACTGGCCGAGCAATTGGGCACCGCGCCGCGCGCTCTGGGCGGTGCTTGCGGCCGCAATCCCATTCCGGTGATCATCCCCTGCCACCGTGTGCTGGGCGCCAAGGGAGCCATGGGCGGCTATTCCGGCATCGACGGAATCGAGACCAAGGAATTCCTGCTGCGTCATGAAGGAGTCGCCATTCCATGATTTCCATGGAATGGCTAGGCCCAAAGGGCCGCGCCGCTTATGCGGCGGAAGGCAAGGGCGCTCGCGCCCGCCCGCCGCTTGAGGGACAATTTTCTAAGGGAGTGCTTTCCAAGTGAAGACCAACGCCATCCGCATCCACCAGCCCGGCGGCCCCGAGGTCATGGTCTGGGAAGAGGTCGATCTTGCCGCCCCCGGTGCCGGTCAGGTGCTGCTGCGCCACACCGCCGTGGGGCTCAACTATATCGATGTCTATCACCGCACCGGACTTTATCCCGCCCCCCTGCCTTTCACGCCCGGCCTGGAAGGCGCCGGAATCGTCGAAGCGGTGGGCGATGGCGTGACCGAACTCAAAGCAGGCGACCGGGTGGCCTATGCCAATCCGCCGCTGGGCGCCTATTCAGTATCGCGCCTCATGCCTGCCGACCGGCTGGTCAAGCTTCCCGATCACATTCATGACCGCACTGCCGCCGCCATGATGCTCCAGGGCATGACCGCCCAGTATCTGTTGCGGCGGACCTACCGCGTGCAGCCTGGCGATACCATCCTCATTCACGCCGCCGCTGGCGGTGTCGGACTGCTGGTCTGCCAGTGGGCTAAGCATCTGGGCGCCACCGTGATCGGTACGGTGGGCTCCGAGGAAAAGGCGGCGCTGGCCAAGGCCCATGGCTGCGACCACACCATCCTCTACAAATCCGAGGATTTCGTGGCTCGCGTGAAGGAGATCACCAAGGGCGAAGGCGTGCCGGTGGTCTATGATTCCGTGGGCAAGGACACCTTCCTGAACTCGCTCGACTGCCTGCGCCCACTGGGCATGATGGTGTTGTTCGGCCAAAGCTCGGGCAAGGTCGAGCCTTTCGATACCGGATTGCTGGGCGCCAAGGGCTCGCTGTTTCTCACCCGTCCCAGCCTGATGGCCTATACCGCCAAGCGTTCGGACATGGTCGCCTCGGCCAGTGAATTGTTCGAGGTGGTGGGTAAGGGCGTGGTCAAGGTAGAGATCAACCAGACCTATTCCTTGAAGGACGCTGCCCAGGCCCATCGTGATCTGGAAGCCCGCAAGACCACCGGTTCGACTCTTCTCTTGCCGTAGAGCCTCATCCGAAAGAATATTGGATTCTCGGATCAAGAGCGGACCCGGGTCGGAGGAAGGCTTTGTCCAAGATCGGCAGTGTAATGGTGACGACGGTCAGTCTGGTCTGGATGGCCTGGGCGGGCTGGAACCAGTTCGCCAATCTTCCGGACGGAACGGTGGAAAACCATTCCTCGGATACGGTCAAGGAACGGCTGCGCGATTGCTCGGGTACTTTCAAGCAGCGCTATGAATGCAAGAATCAGGTGGTCATCGATACCGACCGCAATTCCTTCTTCAACATGCTGGGCCGCATCGCCATCGTGGTGGTGCCGCCCATGCTGCTGGCGGGCGGCATCCATCTGTGGCGCCGCCGGTCTTATGACGACAGCCCGTCCGATGATCTGCTGAGCCAAAGCCATCGCCGCCATCACCGGCGCCGGACGTCTGGGCATAATTGAAGATATTGGGGGCCTTCGCCCCCAAACCCCCGCCCGGAGCTTTTGCCCCGGACCCCCTTTTAGATTCAATGGGATAAGGGATGCGCGAAGGGACAAGTCCCTTCGCCTTGATTCCCCTTAGGAATTCATCGCTTCGAAGAAATCGCCGTTGTTCTTCGAGTGCTTCAGCTTGTCCACCAGGAATTCCATGGCATCGACCACGCCCATGGGCATCAGGATGCGGCGCAGTACCCACATCTTGGACAGAATGCCCTTGTCGACCAACAGTTCTTCCTTGCGGGTGCCCGACTTGGTGATGTCGATGGCCGGGAAGGTGCGCTTGTCCGACAGCTTGCGGTCCAGGATGATTTCCGAATTGCCGGTGCCCTTGAACTCTTCGAAGATCACTTCGTCCATGCGCGAGCCGGTATCGATCAGGGCGGTGGCGATGATGGACAGCGAGCCGCCCTCTTCGATATTGCGGGCCGCGCCGAAGAAGCGCTTGGGGCGCTGCAGGGCATTGGCGTCCACGCCGCCGGTCAGCACCTTGCCCGAGGAGGGCACCACGGTGTTGTAGGCGCGCGCCAGACGGGTAATGGAATCCAGCAAGATGACCACGTCGCGCTTATGCTCGACCAGACGCTTGGCCTTCTCCAGCACCATCTCGGTGACCTGGACGTGGCGCGAGGCCGGCTCGTCGAAGGTGGAGCTGATGACTTCGCCCTTCACCGAGCGGGCCATGTCGGTCACTTCCTCGGGCCGCTCGTCGATGAGCAGGACGATCAGATAGACCTCGGGGTGATTGAGAGAAATGGCGTGGGCCATGTTCTGCAGCATCACGGTCTTGCCGGTGCGCGGCGGAGCGACGATCAAAGCGCGCTGGCCTTTGCCGATGGGCGCCACCAGATCGATCACGCGGGTGGTGAGATCCTTGCGGGTGGGGTCCTCGATCTCCAGCTTCAGCTTCTCGTCGGGATAAAGCGGCGTCAGATTGTCGAAGTTGATGCGGTGACGGACCTTTTCCGGGTCTTCGAAATTGATGTTGTTGACCTTGAGCAGGGCGAAATAGCGTTCGCCGTCCTTGGGCGAGCAGATCTGGCCGTCCACCGTGTCGCCGGTGCGCAGGCCGAAGCGCCGCACCTGGCTGGGGCTGACATAGATGTCGTCGGGACCGGGAAGATAATTGGCCTCGGGGCTTCTGAGGAAGCCGAACCCGTCTTGCAGGATCTCCAGCACGCCGTCGCCATAGATGGGCGTATCGTTGTCGGCCAGCTGCTTCAGGATGGCGAACATCATGTCCTGCTTGCGCAACGTGCTGGCGTTTTCCACTTCCAGCTCTTCGGCAAAGGCCAGGAGTTCGGCCGGGGTCTTCTTCTTCAGGTCCTGCAAATGCATGGGAGAGATCCGTACAGATGGATATCCAGCGCTATCGATCGGCTTGAAGGTAGGACGGGTCCGAACTGAAAGTCGGACCGGCTGCCGATCAGGAACGGATGCGAATGATCCGGCGCGGGAGGGGGATGGTGGGAATCGGGCGTATTGGCCGCCGTCGGGAATTTCGCTAGAGCATTAGCCAAAGCCGGGGGCGCTGTCAAACCTCAACTTCAAAACGGCTTCACGATCACCACGATGACCATGACGATCATCAGCAGGGTGGGGACTTCATTGATGACGCGATAGAACTTCTCCGACCGGGTATTGCGATCTCCGGCGAAGTCATCCTTGCACCGCGCCAGAAAAAAGTGAGCGCCAGTCATGGCAACCGCGCCGGTTAGCTTGATGTGGAACCAGCCATGGGAAAACAACCCGCCTTCCACCGCCATGAACAATCCTAAGCCCCAAGCCAGCACCATGGCCGGAGTCATGATGGCCTTGATCAGGCGGCGTTCCATGATCTTGAAGGTTTCCGACGCCTCGGAGCGCGGCTTGACCGTGCAGTGATAAACGAACAGCCGGGGCAGATAGAGCAATCCCGCCATCCACGAGATGATGGCGATGACATGCACCGCCTTGACCCACAGATAGGCCGTTCCGCTCAGCATGCCGAACAACTCCGCCCTAAAAGCTTACAGGCTTGCCCCGTAAAGGCCTGGGGCCGGTGAACCACATCGGCCAGCCCCCGGATGAAGGCGGGATGACAGCCCAGCGCCGGAACCCGGACATAAGCCGGAATGCCCAACTGATCGGCCTTGTGGCGATATTCGATATCCAGTTCCACCAGGGTTTCCGAATGTTCGGAAACGAAGGCCACCGGCACGATCACCACCGGCACCCCATCCCGGGCGGCGCGGTCCAGTTCGTCCTCGGTGCTGGGACCGATCCATTCCTGAGGGCCGACCCGGCTTTGATAGCAGATGGCCCAGTCCAGATCCCCGATACCGGTTTCCCGCGCCACGCTGGATGCGGTCAGTTCGATCTGAGCCTGATAGGGATCACCCTTGTCGATCACCGATTTGGGCAAGCCATGGGCGGAAAACAGGATGCGCGGCTTGCCCGCCGCCCGTGCCTCGTCATATCCCGCCTTGGCCAGATCGGCCATAGCGGCAATCAGGCCCGGCTCGGTGGGATAGCAGCAGGCGAAACGGGTCGGCACGGTCAGGCCCAGCGCCTTGGCCTGCTTGTGCCATTCTTTGAGCGACGAGCCGGTGGTGGTGGTGGAAAACTGCGGATAGAGCGGCAGCAGAATCACTTCATCGGCGCCCCATTCCTTGATGGCAGCCACCGCTTCACGGGTGAAGGGATGCCAGTAGCGCATGGCGATAAAGCATTTGAAACCATGACCCAACACATGTTCCAGGGCGCGGCCCTGGGCCTCGGTCTCGGGAACCAGGGGCGAACGCCCGCCCAACAACTGGTAGATGCCACGCGCCGTGGGCGCCCGCTTGGCCGAAATATAGCGGGCCAAAAACCAGCGGATAGGGGCCGGAACCCCAAGGATGGCCGGATCGGAAAACAGGTTGAACAGGAATGGCTTCACCGCGTCCAGCGAATCGGGCCCGCCCAGATTGAACAGCACGACGGCGGTTTTGGTGGTTCCCGTCTTGCTCATGGTGGAAATTATCCCTTCCAGCCCTTCACCCGCTCGGCCAACCGCGCCACGTTGTCCGGCGGTGTGGGCGGCGTGATGCCATGGCCGAGATTGAAGATGAACGGCCCCTTGGACAGCACCTTCAAGATCCGATCGATACCAGAATCCAGCGCCTCGCCGCCCGCCACCAGCAGCAGCGGATCAAGATTGCCCTGGACCGTGCAGAGCGGCTGCAACTCGGCGGCCGCCCAATCCAGCGGCACCGAGGGGTCGAGCGAAACGCCGCTGACCTTGGTCTCGGTGACATAGCGCTTGTAGAGAATACCGGCCCCACGGGGAAAACCGATCACCGGAATGCCGGGGCGCTCGGCGCGGATGCGCTCCACCAGGGCCCGCGTCGGGCCGATGACCCAGCGCTCGAACATGTCCTCGGGCAGGGCCCCGGCCCAGGTGTCGAAAATCTGGATGGCCTCGGCGCCGTTATCGATCTGGCGGATGAGATAATCCCCGGTGGCCCGGACCAAGAGATCCATCAGGCGGGCGAACAGCTCCGGCTGGCCGAACATCATGGTCTTGGCCTTGGCGAAGTCCTTGGATCCGCTGCCCTCGATCATATAGGTGGCCACCGTCCAGGGCGCACCGGCAAAACCGATCAATGCGGTGGTCTTGGGGATGGCGGCGGACAGTTTCTTGACCGTGTCGTAGACCGGCGCGAGATGATCGTGCAGGCCCGAGATGTCGAGACCACTCAGATCCTCTGCTGAGCGAATGGGCGTCAATACCGGACCTTCGCCTTCCTTGAAGGCAACATGCTGCCGCAACGCGTCGGGAACCACCAGAATGTCGGAAAACAAGATGGCAGCGTCGAAGCCATAGCGCCGGAGAGGCTGCAGGGTGACTTCACAGGCCAGATCGGAATTGTAGCACAGATCGAGGAAGCTTCCCGCTTCGGCGCGGGTGGCGCGGTATTCGGGCAGATAGCGTCCGGCCTGGCGCATCAGCCAGAAGGGCGGGGGAGTGAGAGTCTCGCCGGCGAGGGCGCGGAGGAAAGGCTTGGACGGGCTGGACACGGATGTTGCCTCGCAGGCTGGGGATGGCTCTCTCTTACAGACTTTAAGGTTTAGAGAAAAGGTTGCTGTGGTTAGAGGGTGCCTGTGGAAAACGGGGATTGGAGGTTTTGGCGAAATCCTCCACAGGCTTGTCCGGACCTTCGCGTCTCGGACACCCGCTTGTGGATGATCGGGACGGAACCGGGTCAGAGCGTTGTTTTTTCACGCCTTCATCTCCTGGGGAAAATGGGGAAATCGGATGTGGCGGGCGATGATTCACGCTATTGTTGGGATCAGCGGAAAAGTTTTGGACATGGGGGGATGTGCCTCCATGGAATTGGGGTCAGTGGGGAGCGAAATTCACCCCCTTCGTCCGACCCCCCCTTTATCCACGGACTTGCGGGTTATCCACAGGAATGAAGAATTTTCACCTTCATCTCGTCTCCGACGCCACCGGCGAGACGGTCACCTCGGTGGCACGGGCCTGTCTCGTCCAGTTCGAAGGCGTGCAGCCCATCCAGCATAACTGGTGGCTGGTGCGCACCCAGGGCCAAGTGGAACGGGTCATCGCCGGAATCGAGGACAATCCCGGCCTGGTGTTCTTTACCCTGGTGGACGGCGCGGTGCGCGGTCTGCTGGAAGAGGCCTGCCGCCATCGCAACATTCCCTGCATCTCGCTGCTGGACCCGGTGATGGCCGGGCTGTCGGCTTTCCTCAATGTGGAGGTCAGCGCCCTGCCCGGCCGCCAGTATCAGCTGGATGCCGAGTATTTCCGCCGTATCGACGCCATGCAATTCACCCTGGCCCATGACGACGGCCAGTTGATCGAACTGGTGGATCAGGCCGATGTCGTGCTGGTGGGCGTATCGCGGTCGTCCAAGACTCCCACCAGCATGTATATCGCCAATCGCGGCATCAAATGCGCCAATTATCCCCTGGTGCCAGGCGTGCCTTTGCCGCCCGAACTGGAACGGGCGAAAAAGCCGCTGATCGTCGGACTGACCAAGGACCCAAAGAGCTTGTCCGATATTCGCCGGGCCCGGCTGCGCCTGTTGAATCAGGAAGAGGAAGCCGATTACGCCCAGTTCGAGAAGGTCAAGGAAGAGGTGCAGCAGGCACGGCGCATCTTCTCGCGTCTGGGCTGGCCGGTGGTGGACGTGACGCGCCGTTCCATCGAGGAGGCCTCGGCCACCATCATCCAGCTTTATGAACGCCATCTGGAAAAGCGCGGGCTCAAGGCGGAGACCACGCCGTCATGATCGTGCTGGCTTCGGGCAGCGCCGCCAGGGCCCAAATGCTGGAGCAGGCGGGAGTTTCTTTCACCGTCCGGGTGGCCGCCGTGGACGAAGCGGCGGTCAAGCAATCCCTGGCCGCCGAAACCCGCAATCCCGCCCGCGTCGCCGAGATCCTGGCCGAGTTGAAGGCGGTGCGCGTCTCGGCCCATCATCCCGGCACCTTGGTGGTCGGGGCCGATCAGATGCTGGACCAGGACGGGCGGTGGTTCGACAAGCCCGCCAGCCGTGACGAAGCGCGGCGGCAGTTACAGTCACTGCGGCACAAGACCCATCGACTGACCAGCGCCGTGGTGGTGGTCCGTGACGGAATCCGGCTGTGGCACCATAACCAATCGGCGCTGCTTACCATGCGCAATTTCTCCGACGCTTTCCTGGACCGCTACCTGGATCAGGCGGGTGATGCGGTCTTGTCCTCGGTGGGCGCCTATCAACTGGAAGGCCTGGGCGCCCAATTGTTCCTTACCGTCGAAGGGGACTTCTTCACCATTCTGGGCCTGCCATTGTTGGCTCTGATGGACTTCCTGCGTGAAAACGGAGAGCTGGTTCCATGATCGTGTCCGGTAAAGCCAGGCTGGCCGGGGTGCTGGGCTGGCCGGTATCCCATTCCCGCTCGCCCCGCCTGCACGGCTTCTGGCTGAAGCAATGGGGAATCGACGGCGCCTATCTGCCCCTGGCCGTGGCGCCCGAGAATCTGGAATGCGTCATCCGCGCCCTGCCCCGTATGGGCTTTCGTGGCGCCAATGTCACCGTGCCCCATAAGGAGGCGGTGATGAGGCTGGTGGACCATCTCGATCCCCTGGCCCGGCGGATCGGCGCGGTCAATACCCTGGTGGTGAGGGACGACGGATCGCTGGAAGGCCGCAATACCGACGCTTACGGCTTTTTCGAGAATCTGCGTCAGGGCTGCCCGGCGTGGACAGCCTCGTCCGGTCCGGCCGCGGTGATCGGCGCGGGCGGCGCGGCGCGCGCCGTGGTGGCGGCCCTGGCCGATGCGGGCGTGCCCGAGATCAGGCTGGCCAACCGGTCGCGTGAGCGGGCCGAAGCTCTGGCCGCCGATCTGGGCGGTCCGGTCAAGGTGGTGGAGTGGTCCGAACGCGCCGGAATGCTCGACGGCTGCGCCCTGCTGGTCAACACCACCACGCTGGGGATGACCGGTCAGTCGGACTTGGATTTGGACCTGGCCGCCTTGCCAACCACGGCCGTGGTTAACGACATCGTCTATGTGCCGCTGGAAACTGATCTGCTGGTCCGCGCCAGGGCGCGGGGCAATGCAACCGTCGACGGTTTGGGCATGCTGCTACATCAGGCGGTACCCGGCTTCGAGGCCTGGTTCGGCCAAAAGCCCCAGGTTTCCCATGAATTGAGGGCCTTCGTCCTGTCATGAAGATCCTGGGTCTTACCGGCTCCATCGGCATGGGCAAAAGCACGGCGGCCGCCATGCTGCGCCGCCTGGGCGTGCCGGTGCACGATGCCGATGCCACGGTGCATGCCCTGTTCGGCCCCGGCGGCAAGGCGGCGGCCCCGGTGGAGGCCGCCTTTCCCGGCGTGGTCAAGGACGGTGCGGTGGATCGCACCGCCCTGGGCGCCCAGGTGTTTGGCGACGACGCGGCGCTGAAGCGTCTGGAAGCCATCGTCCATCCCCTGGTGCGCGCCGCCGAGCGCGATTTCCTCGCCCGCCATCGCCGCGCCCATACGCCCCTGGTGGTACTCGATATCCCCCTTCTCTTCGAGACCCAGGGCGAGAAGCGCTGCGATCTGGTGGCGGTGGTCAGCGCGCCTTCCTTCCTTCAGGCGGCCCGTGTGCTGGCCCGGCCCGGCATGACGCGGGCGCGCCTGGAGGCGGTGCTGGCCAAGCAGATGCCCGACGGGCAAAAGCGGCGCAAAGCCGATGTGGTGATTCCCACCGGATTGGGGAAGGGCCCGGCATTGAAGCGGCTCAAGGCCTTGGTTCAGAAAATGCGGGGCCCCCGCCCTCCCTTTTATTGATGAATAAAAAGGGGGTCTGGGGCATAAGCCCCAGATGGGTTTGGGCGATAGCCCATGATTTGCTTGGAAAGGCAGTTCCCATGCGCGAGATCGTGCTTGATACGGAAACGACCGGCTTTGATCCGTTGAGCGGCCACCGACTGGTGGAAATCGGCTGTGTCGAGCTGTTCAATCACCTGCCCACCGGCGAGGTGTTTCACCGCTACTGCAACCCCGAGCGCGACATGCCGGAAGAGGCCTTCAAGGTGCACGGCCTGTCGGTGGAGTTCCTGTCGGACAAGCCGCTCTTCGCCGAGATCGTCGCCGACTTTCTGGAGTTCATCGGCGATGCGCCGCTGGTCATCCACAACGCTGAATTCGACATGCGCTTTATCAATGCCGAACTGGCGCGGCTGGGCTTTCCCGCTTTGCCCATGAGCCGGTCCATCGACACGGTGATGATGGCGCGCAAGAAGTTTCCCGGCGCCCAGGCCAATCTGGATGCGCTGTGCCGCCGCTTCGAGATCGACAACACGCACCGCACCAAGCACGGGGCATTGCTGGATTCCGAATTGCTGGCCGAAGTCTATCTGCAGCTCATCGGCGGGCGTCAGCCGGGCTTGGAACTGGGCGGCGGCAAGGGCAATGGCGCTGGCAGCGCCGCCAGTGCCTCGACCCAAGAGGTGAAGCGGGATTTCCGCGAGCCCCGGCCCCACGGACCGACCGAGGAGGAAACCGCCGCTCACACGGCCTTCGTGGCCAAGCTCAAGAACGCCGTGTGGCTGCGGGAGTAGAAATACCAGATTGGGCTATCGCCCAAACCCATCCGGGGCAAATGCCCCGGACCCCCTTTTCAATTAACGGGGTTTGGGGCCTATGGCCCCAAGCGGGTGTGGGCGGCAGCCCATCAATATTTCGAAGGACTTACGCCTGACCCTGCTGGGCGCTCATCTCGGCCGCGCGGGCACGGTAGAGCTCGACGAAGTCCAGGGGCTGGAGCAGCAGCGGCGGCAGGCCGCCGTCGCGGGTCATGTCGGCAACGATATTGCGGGCGAAGGGGAACAGCAGGCGCGGGCACTCGATGAGCAGCACCGGATGGATCTGCTCTTCCGGCAGGTTCAGGGTGAAGACGCCAGCATAGGCCAGTTCCAGGATGAACAGGGCCTTGCCTTCCAGCAGGGCCTCGACCTTGAGGTGGAGGACCACTTCATAGGCGTTGGCGCCCACATTGCCCACATTGACGTCCACATGGATCGGAATCTCGGGGTTCTTGCCCTGCATTTCGATGAAGGAATGGGGCGCGCCCGGAATCTCGAAGGACAGGTCCTTGATATACTGCATGTTGACCTGCAACTGGGGCAGGTCCTCGGCGGGCGTCTGGGCGTCGGTCATGGTGTTCTCCGGGTGGGAAGACATCTATTAAAAGCTGGTAAGGGGCGTAGCACGGACACCTTCACGGCTCAAGCCGCTTGTGATCCGTGGGCGGCTTGGGCTCGGATTCGGGCGTGATGATCTGGTAATCCCCGTCGATGACGGTGGGGCCGGATGAAGAGGCCGGAGCCTGGGCGCCGATCACCACGGCGCGTGCGACGATGGCTTGCAGCAGCAGGGCGCGCACCGGGGGCAGCAGCAGCAGCAACGCGAAACCATCGCTGATGAAGCCGGGCAGCATCAGCAAGACACCGGCCAGGGTCAGGCAGATTCCGTCGAAGACCGCCGGGCCGGGCGGGTCGCCCCGCTCCAGCCTGGATTTGAGGTCCAGCGCCACGCCCAGCCGTCCATGGCGCAGCAGGGCCGAGCCCGCCAGAATGGCCAGGATGGTGAGGCCCACGGTGGCCAGCCCGCCAATGGACTCAGATACCTTGATCCACACCATGATCTCTGCCACCGGCAATGTCAGCAGGCCAACCAGGAATGCCCATGCCATGCTTGCTCTTTCTCCCAACCCGTCTTATGTCTTTGACTGGACAAGCAGCCTACCTTGGACTGGCCCGATGAACGACGGCTATCATTTTCTCGACATCGTTTTTTTCGCCATGGTCGCCGCCTTCCTGGTGTTGCGGCTGCGCAGCGTGCTGGGCAAGCGCACCGGAACCGAGCGTCCGCCCGAGAAATGGAGCCCGGTCGAGGCCCCCGCCGATAATGTGGTGGATCTGCAAAGCGTCCGCCGCTCGGCGTCCGAGCCTCCCGCCGAGACGCCCCTGGGTCAGGGTCTGGCCGCTATCCGCGCCGCCGACCGGGGGTTTGACCTGGACGGCTTTCTGGGCGGCGCCAAGGCGGCGTTCGAAATGATCGTCATCGCCTTCGCCCATGGTGACAAGGCGACGCTGCAGCCGCTTCTGGCCCCCGACGTCTATCGTCACTTCAGCGAAGCCATCGATGCGCGCCGTCAGCATGGCGAGACGCTGCAGACCGAACTGGTGGGCATCCGCTCCGCCGAATTGGTGGAAGCGGGGATGGACGGCCGCTTTGCCGCCTTGACCATCAAATTTGTCAGCGAGCAGGTGAACGCGCTGCGCGATGCCAAGGGCGAAGTGGTGGAAGGCAATCCCGAACGGGTGATCGATGTGATCGACCTGTGGACGTTCCGCCGCGATACCCGCTCCCCTGATCCCAACTGGGCGCTGACCGCCACCCATACGCCCGACCCATGAGGATCAAAGCCGCCGCCCTATTGGTGGCCGCTTCGCTGGCCGCCTGCGCCACCCCGGAACCGGCGCCCGCACCAGGCGGACCCGACCACATGGTGCTGCAGCCCCTGACCTTCAGCCAATTGGCTGGCTGGTCCGAGGACGACTCGGCCCAGGTGCTGCCCGCTTTGCTGAAATCTTGCGGCCGAATCGCCAAACTGCTGCTGGACAAATCGGTGGGCTTCGAGGGCGTGGGCGGCACCGCCGCCGACTGGTATGCGCCCTGTGCCGCCGCATCGCGGGTGCCCGAAGGTGACCATAAGGCGGTGCGGGATCTGTTCGAGACCTGGTTCACCCCCTGGCAGGTCACCAATGACGGCCGGGCCGACGGCATGTTCACCGGTTATTTCGAGCCGGAGATCAAGGGCTCGCGCCTGCGCAGGGGGCCCTATACCCAACCCATCTTCGGCAAGCCCAATGATCTGGTCATCGCCGATCTGGGCAAGTTCCGCCCCGATCTCGCCCCCGAGCAACTGGTTGGGCGGGTGGAAAACGGCCGTCTGGTTCCCTATCACAGCCGTGCCGAAATCGATAAGGGCGCCCTGGACGGCAAGGCCGCCATATTGGCCTGGACCGATGACGCGGTGGATCTGGCCATCATGCAGATACAAGGGTCGGGCCGGGTCCGCCTGGATGATGGCTCGGTGATCCGCCTGGGCGTGGCGGGCAGCAACGGCCACAAATTCGTCGGCATCGGCAAGGTGCTGAAGGACGAGGGCAAACTGGGCGCCGATACCTCCATGCCCGCCATCCGCTCTTGGCTCAAAGCCCATCCCGAAGAGGGCCGCACCCTGCTGGGCCGCAATCCCCGCTATATCTTCTATGGCGTCAATGCGGGCACGGACGGGCCCATGGGCACCGAGGGCGTGGCGCTGACGCCCGAGCGTTCCCTGGCCGTGGACCCGCGTTTCGTGCCGCTGGGTGCGCCGGTCTGGGTGGATAGCGCCGATCCCTCGGGCAAGCCGCTGCGCCGTCTGATGATGGCCCAGGATACCGGCGCCGCCATCAAGGGCCCGGTGCGCGGCGATGTGTTCTGGGGAGCGGGCGAATCCGCCTTTCAGATCGCGGGCAAGATGAAAAGCCCCGGCCGCTTGGTGATCTTCCTGCCCAGGGCCCGTTCGCCCAGGCTGGCCGAGAGGTAGGGGTTGCCTTCTGCGCCCCTCTTGTCCATGCTCCGTTCCATTACACCTCTGATGTGGATTGGATGGCGGCGATGAGCCGGTTGCTGGCCGAATGGAAGGAACGCAAGGGACGCGAGGAGGAGCAGCTGCACGAGCAGCTCTGCGCCGCCGTTCGTGCCGGACAGGTCCAGGTCTATACCGATCCCCGCCTGCTGGATTTCCAAGGCTCGCCCGTGCACCAGCACTGGGACCATCTGTTGCCGTTGACCGTCGAGGCGACCCTGGCGCTGATCATCCTGCTGGCCACGGGCATCGCCACCGGCATCGTCGCCATGACGCTGTGCGTGCTGGCTCATCTTTACGGCAATAAATATTACGTGGCCTGGCGCCTGAAGATGCGCGCCCATGCCTATCTTACCACGGGCTATACGCAATTCGTCACCCTGTGGCAGCTGGGCGGCATCGCCCTGGTGATCAAGGGGGTCAACGAGGCGCCCTGCCTGGCGCCCAAGGGCGATTGGCGCAAATTCATCCGCCGCAATCTGGGCGAAGGCGAATCCCCGGCCCAGTCCATGGCTAATGCCCCGGTTCCCGCCGGTCCGCGCATGACCGCGCCCCCGGCCCAGCCCGTCGCCCCGCCGCCCCCTGTGCAGCCCGAGCCGGTTGCGGCCCCGGTGGTCATGGAGACCGCCCCCCTGGCCGACGCGCTGCAGCCCGCGCCACCACCACCGCCACCTCCTGTCGCCGAGCCGGAAAGCGAGATCATGATGGCTCCGCCCAGCCCCAAGCCGGGTGATCGCTGGGCCTCCATCGCCGATGAAGAGGTCCCGCACGACGAGGTCTTGCCCAAGTCATGAGCTGGCCCAAATCATGAGCCGAGCCCGTCTGATCGAGCCGCGCCAGCCCCGACGCCGGGTGGTGAGTGCCGATGAGATCCGGGTTTGGAAGGCGGTGGTGGCCGAGGCCAAGCCACTGCCCGGCCGCTTGCCGCCCGCCGATCCCTCTCCTGAAACCGCCGCGCTTCCCGAACCGGTGTCCTCGCCGCCGCCGCCGCCCGGCAAGCCGCCGGTGCGTCCTTCGGCCCATCCTCCCACGCCGCCCCGTACCGGTCACGGTGAGCTGCATCACGGCAATTCTCCCGGCCTGGACCGTCGCTCCGCCGAACGGTTGAAGAAGGGCGAGATGGAGATCGAGGCCACCTTGGACCTGCACGGCCTGACCCAGGACATGGCCCACGCCCGGCTGATCGCCTTCATCCAGCGCTGCTGGATCGCCCAGCGGCGCTGCGTGGTGGTGGTCACCGGCAAGGGCGCCCAGGGCTTCGGCATTCTCCGCGCCCAGGTGCCGCGCTGGCTGAACCAGTCCCCCTTGCGCGAACGTATCCTGGGCTTTTCCTATGCCCAGCCGCGCCATGGCGGTGACGGGGCCTTGTATGTGTTGATCCGCAGGCAGCGCGCATGACCCCGTTCGGCGCGCGGATACGGGCGCTGCGCGACGCCAAGGGCATTCAGTTGCGCCAGATGGCCGCCGATCTGCATATTTCCGCCGCTTATCTCTCGGCCATGGAGCATGGCCATCGCGGCCGCCCGGCACCCGGTCTGGTCATGCAGATCTGCGGTTATCTGGGCTGTATCTGGGACGAGGCCGAGGAGCTGAAGGCTCTGGCCGAGCTGTCGCAGCCCAAGGTGACCTTGGACACGTCGGGCCTTACCCCCGCCCATACGGAATTGGCCAATCGCCTGGGCCGCGCTATCCGTGATCTGTCCGATGAGAGGGTGGCGCGGTTGCTGGAGGTGTTGGGGGAGAAATAGCGGGGCTTTGCCCCGCACCCCATCGGGAGGAGAACCTCCCGAACCCTCCCTTTATTTCAATCGAAATGTTCGCTTCGCTGGCCGGTCCAGCCGTCCCTCCTTCACCAGGGCGGCCAGACTGCGGTAAAGCGCCTCGTGGGTCAGGCCCATATCATGGGCCGCGGCTGAAAGCGGCTGGTCCAGGGTGACGGCGCCATCGGCGGCGCCCAACAGGGTCAGCCAGGCCACCACCCGGTCGCGTGCGCCGGGCAGCCGCATCACCTCCTGGCCACTGCGCAGAGTTTGCACTTCGCGGGCGAGGGCGGCGGAGAAAGCCAAGTTGAGATCCGGGTGGGCGCGCAAGAACAGCAGTACCGCCGCCTTGGGGAATACCCGCACCCGGCTGGGCGTTTCCGCCACGGCGTCACAGGGATAATGGGAGGCGAAGAGAGAGGTTTCCGCGCACAGCGAACCGGCCTGGGCCAGATGCGAGGTGACGCCATGGCAGCCAAGACGTATCCGCCCCCGTTCCACCTGGAATATGGCACGGGCCTCGTCGCCTTCGCGAAACAGGGCTTCGCCGGTTTTCAGGTCGCGGCTGGCGGCGCGGATGCCGCCGAGAATCCTAGTCCAGTCTTCCATAACCCTCCCTCATACTATGATCAGAATCATAGCATATGGAAAAAACAAAGGGAGGTCCGGAGGTCCCCTCCGGGCGGGCTTGGGCGGCAGCCCAATAATCCCTACAGAATGAACTTGGCCAAATCCGCCGTCTTGGCCAGGGCGCCGACCCTGTCGCGCACCATCTCGGCGGTAATGGTCACCTTGGTGCCGGGGGGCTGGTCGGGGGCGGTGAAGCTGATGTCTTCCAGCAGGCGCTCCATGACGGTTTGCAGGCGCCGCGCGCCGATATTCTCCACGGTGGAGTTGATCTCGGCGGCCAGATCGGCGATGGCCTCGACCGAGCCGGGCTCGAAATCGAGGATCACCTCCTCGGTGGCCAGCAGGGCCTCGTATTGCTTCAGCAGGCTGGCTTCGGGCTCGGTGAGGATGCGCACCAAATCGTCGCGCGACAGCGCCTTCAGCTCGACGCGGATGGGCAGGCGGCCCTGAAGCTCGGGCAGCAGATCCGATGGCTTGGCCAGATGGAAGGCGCCGGACGCGATGAACAGCACATGGTCGGTCTTCACCGAGCCGTGCTTGGTGGCCACCGTGGTGCCCTCGATGAGGGGCAGCAGGTCGCGCTGCACCCCTTCGCGCGAGACATCGCCGCCCACATGGTGCTCGGAGGAGCGGGCGCAGATCTTGTCGATCTCGTCGATGAAGACGATGCCGTGATTTTCCACCGCCCAGATGGCGTCCTTGACCACCTTGTCCTGGTCCAGCAGCTTGTCGGATTCCTCGGCGGTCAGGGCCGCCAAGGCTTCGGGAACCGGCAGTTTGCGGGGCTTGGTTCGCCCGCCGCCCAGGGCCTTGCCCAGCATGTCCGAGAGATTGATCATGCCGACCTGGGAGCCGGGCATACCGGGAATGTCGAAGCTGGGCAGGCCCGCGCCGCCGGTATCGGCCACCTGGATCTCAACTTCCTTGGAATCCAGGGCGCCTTCTCTGAGCATCTTGCGGAACTTCTGGCGGGTCTCGGCTGCGGCGGTTTCACCGACCAGGGCGTCGAGCAGGCGCTCTTCGGCATTGATCTCGGCCTTGGCGGTGACCTGTTTGCGCAGGCGTTCGCGGGTCATGAGGATGGCCACTTCCACCAGATCGCGGACGATCTGCTCCACGTCGCGGCCCACATAGCCCACTTCGGTGAACTTGGTGGCCTCCACCTTGAGGAAAGGAGCCTGGGCGAGGCGGGCGAGGCGCCTTGCGATCTCGGTCTTGCCCACGCCGGTGGGCCCGATCATCAGGATATTCTTGGGCAGGACTTCTTCGCGCAAGGACTCGGACAACTGCTGACGGCGCCAACGGTTCCTGAGCGCGATGGCCACGGCGCGCTTGGCGTCATTCTGGCCGACGATGAAGCGGTCCAGTTCGGAAACGATCTCGCGGGGGGAAAAGGCGGCGGCGCTCATAGGCTTTCCACGATCATGTTGCCATTGGTGTAGACGCAGATGCCCGCTGCGATCGCCATGGCCTTGCGGGCGATGGTTTCGGCATCCAGGCCTTCGATGTCAATGAGGGCGCGGGCGGCGGCCAGGGCATAATTGCCACCCGAACCGATGCCGATGATGCCATCCTCGGGCTCCAGCACGTCGCCCTGGCCGGTCAGGACCAGAGACACGTCCTTGTCGGCCACCGCCATCATGGCTTCCAGGCGCCGCAGATAGCGGTCGGTGCGCCAGTCCTTGGCCAGTTCCACGCAGGCCCGGGTCAATTGGCCGGGATGCTTTTCCAGCTTGGCTTCCAGGCGTTCCAGCAGGGTGAAGGCGTCGGCGGTGGCCCCGGCGAAACCCACCAGGATGGAATCATTGCCCACCTTGCGCACCTTGCGGGCATTGCCCTTGATCACGGTGGCACCCAGGCTGACCTGGCCGTCGCCAGCGATGACGACGCGGCCCGATTTGCGCAGGCATAAAATGGTGGTGCCGTGCCAGGAAGGAAGGGAGGATTCGGACATGAAGCGGACCCGGACAGACGAGGGGCGGGCATCATAGCAAAGGCCCGCCCCACGCCGAGTCGTAAAATTCAGGGCTTGCTCAGATCCTTTTCGGTCGCCCGGTCACGGAAATGGGGACCGGGGGGCAGACCTTGCTGTGGCGTTCCGAAGGCGGCCGTATTGGCTTGGCGCGACATGCGGATGTAATCGGGTTTGGCCTTGGTGATGGCTGCGGCGACCACCTTGACGAGAAGTCCAGCGATCCCCCCTCCGCCAGCGTCGCCAGCATTGGCATTATACTTGGCCTGCTGCCGGTGTTCCCAGATGGTGGTTCCTCCCGCCGTTTCCTTCAAGATATAGGAGACGTCCACCGTCACGATGGTATCGAGCACGATATACTCGGCGGCCCATTTCTCGATGGTGACGTAGAGAATGGTATCGGCGCCGAACAACTGGCCCAGATGGGTCGGGTCCGCGGCATGAACCATTTCCGGATCGGGCAGGCCGTCATCCTCCAGCACTCTGCGGACCAGATTGATGGGGAAGACGTAGTATCCGCGATTGGCCAGGGGTTTGGCGATGGTGGTTGACAGATATTCCCCGGCCAGGGCATCGGTGCTGCGGTTGATGGGAGGCGGCACCAGAATGGAATAGGGTTGGGCCGCGCCGAAGGCATCATAGTTCTTGGGCGGGGGCACCGCGCAGGCGGACAGGCCAATCATCAACACCAGGGCGGAGGCGAGGCGGCGGATCATTTGCGGGCTCCTCGGGCTTTTTCGGCATCGCGCAGACGGGCGGCTTCCGTTTCGATGGCCTTGGAATCCCCCTTTTCGTCCTTCTTCGGTCCTTCCGCGACGCGGATCATCACATCCATGAAATAGGCGGATTCGGGCCAGTTGCGCTTTTCCCGCTTGAACAGGGTAAGCGCTTTTTCGGGATTGCCCGCCTGCAGGTAGAGATATCCCAGTTCGGCGATCAAACCTGGAGCAAGCCGGGAAACAGGTCCCACATCCAACGGCTTGAAGGCCTGTTCCGCCTCGAACACCGCCCGGCGGCGGGTGTCGCGGTCATCCGACGATGCCCGCGTCAGCACCTCACCCAATTCGGGGACATTGGCATCACCATAGGCGACGGACAGACGTTCCAGTTCGCTGACCAGCTTGTCCATGTTGCCGGAATCCTCGTAGTACTCCAGCAGGGACTGATCATAAGTCCCCCACTCGAAGGTTCCCTGTGGCTGGACGCAAGCGGTCAGGGTGCAAATCGCTGCCAGGGCGGCACAAGGCGAGAGTCGTTTCATTGTGCCGCTCCCGCCGGTACGGCCAGTTTGCGCAGACCACGGCCGCTGACGAAGACCTTCTCTGTATAAATGCCACCCTTGGGTCCGACCACCTTCACCACATGGGTGCCGGGTTCCAGCAATAGAGGCTGATCCACCACACCCATGTCGAGGCCGTCGATGAACAATCGCGCCCCGGAGACGGCGCCCACCACTTCCAGGGAGGGGCGGTCGTCGACGGTCTCGGTGCGTTCGGCCGGTGCGCAGGCTGCGACCATGGCGGCCATGGCGAGGACGGAAAGTAAGCGCCTCATAGCTCAGCCCCCCTTGCGTTCGGAAATGAACAGCGAGGCCGCGGACTGGCCAGCCAGAGAACCCGATACCAGTTCGGCCACCGAGCCTTCGTCGGTCTCGCTCTCGCCGAATTGGGCGATCACCCGGATGGTGGCGATTTCGGCGGAGGGCAGGGAGATGTTGAAGCCGGACTGGCCGCTTTTGATCTTTTCGCCCGGTCGCATGACCGTCAAAAGGTCGCCGATCTTGAGACCCTGACGGGCGCCTCCGCTGATGAACAGGCGCGAACCCTCGACTTTGAGGATATCCGTGCGCCAGGGCCGCTCCTTCAATTTGACCACCAGGGCGTTCATCACGTCGGAAACGGCGGCGCCGATGGCCTTGTCGTTGAGACTGGCATCGTAATCGGCTTGGGAGCCGAAGCCGAAGACCTCACCGGCTTCCGACGAACTGCTGCCTCGGCCCGAGGCCGAGAAGAAGACGTGACCGGTCTTGGGATCGGCCAGACGGATCTCCACCTTGGCATCCACTTTTTGCTGCTTGGTGGAACTGAGCAGACCGCCCCGCGTCACGGTGGAGCGGCCGAACTCGGTCAATGAGCCGAGGATCAAGGTATCGACGCCGACAATATCGCCGCCGCCGCTCAAGGCCTGTTCCTTGACCAATTTGTCGAGGTCGGGGCGCTCGAACACCAGGAAGGAGCCGGACTCCACCAGTCGGGCCGCCAGCATGTCGGATGTTTGTTTGCCCAAGGGATCGCCGTTATCGCTGCGCACGAAAGTGCGGCCATAGCGGGTCTCGTTGCTGAAACGGCCGATGGCGATCTTGCGCTTCAAGACTTTCGCGGACTCGGTCGGCGCGGCTTGCTGCTGCTGGGCCTGGCGCTGAACGGCCGGAGCGGCTGGGGCCTCGGCGGCGGTTTTAGGATAGTCGGGCGTGGCGCAAGCGCCCAGCGCCGCCACCATCATGATGGCGGTCATACGGAATCCAAGTTTCATAACGATGCCCCCTGCATCCGATCACAAGAACGAATGCTGACATCTTACAGGCGAGGCGGGTATTCGGCAATCCGAGGCGGAAGTTATACCCGCCGGGAAGTCTTATTGCTTGCGGACGCTCGCACTGGCATGCGGGCCGCATTCCTGATACTAAACGGGGCAGATTATGGAGGCTCCCATGCGCAAGGCTGCCATCACGCGCAATACCACCGAGACCAGCATCAAGGTTGCCGTCGATCTGGACGGCAGCGGCAAATACGCCGTGAAGACCGGGGTGGGTTTCCTCGACCACATGCTGGAGCAACTGTCCCGGCATTCCCTGATGGATCTGGAGGTGGAGGCCAAGGGCGACCTGCACATCGATGCCCATCACACCACCGAGGATGTGGGGATCAGTATCGGCCAGGCCGTAGCCCAGGCTTTGGGCGACCGCAAGGGCATCCGCCGCTATGGTTCGGCCTATGTGCCCATGGACGAGGCGCTGACCCGCGTGGCGCTGGATCTGTCCAACCGTCCCTATCTGATCTGGAAGGTGGCCTTCGGCGGCGACAAGCTGGGCACCATGGACACCGAGCTGTTCAAGGAATGGTTCCAGGCTTTCGCTCAGGCGGCGGGCGCGACCTTGCATGTGGAAAGCCTGTACGGCGATAACGACCACCATATCGTGGAAAGCTGTTTCAAGGCCCTGGCCCGCGCGCTTCGCGAGGCGGTGGAGATCGACCCGCGCAAGGCCGATGCCGTGCCGTCCACCAAGGGGACGCTGGGAGGCTCGCTTTGAGCGCCGCGTCGCGTCGCGGGGGAGGATCTTTGTGAGCGGCATCGTCGCCATCATCGATTACGGCTCGGGCAATCTGCGCTCGGCGGCCAAGGCCTTCGAGCGGGTGGTGGCCGAGGCCAGCCTCAATCTCGAGGTGGCCGTCACCAATGATCCCAAGGTGGTGGAAAGCGCCGATCGCATCGTTCTGCCCGGCGTCGGCGCCTTCGCCGATTGCCGCGCCGGTCTTCTGGCCCTGCCGGGCATGGCCGAGACGCTGACCGAGCGGGTGCTGGCTCAGGGCACGCCGTTCTTCGGCATCTGTGTCGGCATGCAGCTGATGGCCAGTATCGGGCGCGAGCATGGCCTGCATGCCGGATTGGGCTGGATCGCGGGCGAGGTGGTGCCGCTGGGCGTTGAATCCCAGGGCCTCAAAGTGCCGCATATGGGCTGGAACCAGTTGGTTCCCGACGGATTGTCCCATCCGCTGCTGGCGGGGCTGGAATCCGAGTCCCATGCCTATTTCGTCCATTCCTACAAGTTCGAGACCGCCAATCCGGCCCATCGCCTCGCCCATGTGGACTATGGCGGAGCGGTGACCGCCGTGGTCGGGCGCGACAATATGGTCGGCACCCAATTCCATCCCGAGAAGTCCCAGATCACGGGGCTCAAGGTGATTTCCAACTTCCTGACGTGGAAGCCATAAGATGTTTCTGTTCCCCGCCATCGACCTCAAGGACGGCGCCTGTGTCCGGCTCAAACTGGGCTTGATGGAAGAGTCCACGGTGTTTAACACCGATCCTGGCGCCCAGGCCCGCGACTTCGCCGCTGCCGGTGCCGAGTGGATCCATGTGGTCGATCTCAACGGCGCCTTCGCTGGCAAGCCGGTCAACGGCGCCGCAGTGGACAGCATCCTCAAATCCGTTTCGGTTCCGGTTCAGTTGGGCGGCGGCATCCGCGAGATGGCCACCATCGAGGATTGGCTGGCGCGCGGCATCCGCCGGGTGATCCTCGGCACCGTGGCGCTGAAGAACCCGGCCCTGGTCAAGGAGGCCTGCAAGTGCTTTCCCGGCCGGGTGGCTGTGGGCATCGACGCCAAGGGCGGCAAGGTGGCGGTGGAAGGTTGGGCCGAGACCTCGGATCTCACCGTGCTGGAATTGGCGCGCAAATTCGAAGATTGCGGCGTCGCCGCCCTGATCTACACCGATATCGACCGTGATGGCGTTCTGGCCGGACCCAATGTGGCGGCCACCGCCGCCCTGGCCGATGCCATTTCCATTCCGGTGATCGCCTCGGGCGGGGTGTCGAGCCTGGACGATTTGCGGGCGCTGAAGGCTTACCCCAAGCTGGAAGGCGTCATCTCGGGCCGCGCCATCTATGACGGGCGCATCGACGTGGCCCAGGCCATCGCCCTGTTGAAGGCCTGAGCCCATGCTCAAGATGCGCATCATCCCCTGCCTGGACGTCAAGGACGGCCGCGTGGTCAAGGGAGTCAACTTCGTCGATCTCATCGATGCCGGTGATCCGGTGGAGCAGGCCAAGCTTTATGACCGGGCCGGAGCCGACGAACTGACCTTCCTCGACATCACCGCCAGTGTTGATAACCGCGACACCATCTATGACGTGGTGCGCCGCACGGCGGAGCAATGCTTCATGCCGCTGACCGTGGGCGGCGGGGTGCGGGTCAATGAGGATATCCGCAAGCTGTTGCTGGCCGGGGCCGACAAGGTCTCCATCAATACGGCGGCCGTGCACCGTCCCGAATTCGTCAGCGAGGCGGCCGAGAAGTTCGGCCGGCAGTGCATCGTCGTGGCCATCGACGCCAAGCAGACGGGTCCCGACAAGTTCGAAATCTTCACCCATGGCGGCCGCAATCCCACCGGCATCGACGCGGTGGAATGGGCAAAGCGCATGACCGAGTACGGGGCAGGCGAAATCCTGCTCACATCCATGGACCGTGACGGGACCAAGCAGGGCTTCAACATCGCGCTGACCCGCGCCGTGGCCGATGCCGTCACCGTGCCGGTGATCGCCTCGGGCGGGGTGGGCAATCTCGATCATCTGGTGGAGGGCATCCGCGACGGCCACGCCACCGCCGTGCTGGCCGCCTCCATCTTTCATTTCGGAACCTATACCATCGCCGAGGCCAAGGCCCATATGCGGGCTGCGGGAATTCCCGTCCGTCCGTGAAGGGCGTGACAGGCCGGTGTCCATCTGCTAGTACCACCCCCAGGAAAGATGACGGTCTGGAAGCTTTATAAAGAGAGGGTGCCGTGGCGCAGGACAGCAATATTCTCGAGGAACTGTACACGGTGATCGCCAGCCGCAAGGGCACCGATCCCGACAAGTCCTATACCGCCAAGCTGTTCGCCCGCGGGCGCGGCAAGATCGCCCAGAAGTTCGGCGAGGAGGCGGTGGAAACCGTGGTCGCCGCCTTGTCCGAGGGCAAGGACGAGCTGGTGGGCGAAAGCGCCGATACCCTCTATCATCTGCTGGTGCTATGGGCCGATTGCGGCGTCGAGCCAGCCAAGGTCTGGGCGGAACTGGCCCGGCGCACCGGGACTTCTGGCATTGACGAAAAGAAGTCGCGCGCCAAGAAGTGACCTTTCCTGCGAGGGAGAAAGCCATGGCCTACGATTCCAACAATATCTTCGCCCGCATTCTCCGGGGCGAAATTCCCTGCAAGAAGGTGCACGAGGACGACCATACCCTGGCCTTCCACGACATCAATCCCCAGGCGCCGGTTCATATCCTGGTGATCCCCAAGGGCGCCTATGTCTCCATGAACGATTTCTCGGCCCGCGCCAGTGATGCCGAGATCGCCGGTCTGGTTCGCGCCGTGGGCAAGGTGGCTGAAATGGCCGGGGTTACCGCCGATGGCTGGCGCATGCTGAGCAATATCGGCGAGAACGGCCATCAGGAAGTGCCCCATCTGCACATCCATATCTTCGGCGGCTGCAAGCTGGGCCATATGCTGCCCCGCACCGGGGCTTAAGGGCCGATACGGGGCTTTGCCCCGGCCCCATCGGGAGGCATGCCTCCCGAACCCTCTTTTTATTTTAAGAAACAAGGGGGGGGGGTCCGGAGGCTTGCCTCCGGGCGGGAATGGGCGGCAGCCCATATATCAAACCGAAACGAGCCAGTTATTCCGCCGCTTCCAGACCGCGCGCCGTTTCCAGAAGGACCTGGCGGATATGATTGACCTGGCCGACCGAGGGCTGGGGCAGATCGCCCACGGGCCGCATCATGCAGCCGTGCCAGACCCGCTGGCCCTCGGGGCCTTCCAGATAGGCGCGCAGCAGTTTCAGCGCGCCTTGAAGGGTCTTGACGGTGCGCAGATCGGCATAGAACTGGTCCCAGGTCAGATTGTTGCCGTGCACCACCATCAGGGCCTGGATGATGGTGCGGCAATGGCGCTCGAAGGCATCCAGACGCTTTTCCAGGGCATGGCCCAGGAATTCGAAATAGTTGGGCAGGTAGTCGCGCTGCAGCACCATGCCGTCGCCGGTCAGCAAATGCTCGAAGGGCCGGACCATCAGGCGGTGGAAAGGGTTCGAGCGGGCTCCCACATTGCCCTTGGGCAGCTGGTGGAATTTACGGCAGGATTCTTCCTGGCGGATATAGGCGGCGTCCAGAACCATGCTGCCGCCACAGATCAGGGCGGCGATGCGTTCAAGATCATGCAGCGAAACACGGTCATCCTCGGCCTTTTCCCGGGCCAAGGTCATGATCACATCGGTGACGATCATCGCCATGTCATGGCAACGCCGCTTATCCCTGGATTGCGCACAGGCATTCATCGGGTCTTAACCCCATTTCCCACCGGCTGTTGGAGCATGGGGCCGGGCACGCAAAAGGCGCAATACCCACAGAAGTCATAGGGCTATAAGTCTCAGCCCGGACGACCCGGCATCAGCCGTCGGTATGAGAGGGCCTCGGCCACCTGCAAGCGCCCGATGGTTTCCACCCCCTGAAGGTCGGCCAGGGTGCGGGCGACGCGCAGCACCCGGTGCCAGCCGCGCGCCGACAGGCGCATGCGCTCGGCCGCCTCGGTCAATAAGCGGCGCCCAGCTTCGTCGGGAGAGGCTACCTGCATCAGCAATTCGCCATCGGCCTCGGCATTGGTGCGGATATTGGTGTCGCGGTAGCGATCCAGCTGCAGGGCACGGGCGGCGGCGACGCGGGCCGCCACCTCGGCGCTGCCCTCGGCGGGCGGCGGCAAGGAGAGATCGGCGGGACTGACCGCCGGGACCTCCACATGCAGGTCGATGCGGTCGAAAAGGGGGCCGGAGATCTTGGACTGATAATCCTGGCCGCATTTGGGCGCCTTGTTGCAGGCCAGGGCCGGGTCGCCCAGATGACCGCAGCGGCAGGGATTCATGGCCGCCACCAGCTGGATGCGGGCGGGATAGGTGACATGGGCATTGGCGCGCGCCACCACGGCGCGCCCTGATTCCAGGGGCTGGCGCAGCGCTTCCAGGGCGCCGCGCTGGAATTCGGGCAATTCGTCGAGGAACAGAACGCCGTTATGAGCAAGGGAGACCTCGCCCGGACGGGCACGCAGCCCGCCGCCCACCAGGGATGGTACGGAAGCGGAATGATGAGGGTCACGAAAAGGGCGCCGGGTCAGCAGGCGGCCCTCAGCCAGTTGCCCCGCCACCGAGTGGATCATGCTGACCTCCAGGGCCTCGGCGGGCTCGAGCGGCGGCAGCAATCCGGGCAGGCGGGCGGCTAGCATGGACTTGCCCGAGCCGGGCGGGCCCATCATCAACAGGTTATGGGCCCCGGCGGCGGCCACTTCCAGGGCGCGCTTGGCGGATTCCTGGCCCTTGATGTCCATCAAGTCCAGCAGCTTGCCCTCGTCCTCCATGCGCCGGGGGGCGGGACGGGCCAGGATCTGGCTGCCCTTGAAGTGATTGATCAGGCCCAACAGGGAAGGGGCGGCCAACACCTCCACCTCGCCTGCCCAGGCGGCTTCGGAGCCCTGGGACTGGGGGCAGATCAGGCCGCGATCCGAGGCATTGGCGGCGATGGCGGCGGGCAGAACCCCGGCCACGGGGGCGATGGAGCCGTCCAGGCCCAACTCGCCCAGCGCCACATAACCCATGAGCTCGTCGGCGGGCAGAACCCCCATGGCCCCCAGCAGCCCCAGCGCGATGGGCAGATCGAAATGGCTGCCTTCCTTCAACAGATCGGCGGGCGCCAGATTGACGGTGATGCGCTTTGGCGGCAGAGCCAGCCCGATGGCGTTGAAGGCGGCCCGCACCCGCTCGCGGCTTTCTCCCACCGCCTTATCGGGCAGCCCCACCAGGGTGAAGGCGGGCAGGCCCGCGGCCACCTGCACCTGGACGTCGATGTCCAGGCAGTCGATGCCGGAAAAGGCGACCGTATTGGTACGGGTGGTCATAAGCAGGCAGCTTCCCCCAAAAAGAGCAGGGGATCATACCCTTTGTATGCAATGGCTGCCACCGGGTTCGGCGGGGCCGGGCAATTCAGTTACGAGGCCCCGACCCTGCTATTTCCCGGCTTCTGGCGATAAGGACAGACCTTTCAGATCCTTGTCGACGACCGGTCGGACCCGGAATGCGGTCAGGACCATCACCAGGAAGGGCAACAAAACCATCAGCGGGATGCCCAGGGCGAAGAGAATCGCCAAATCCAAGCCTATGATCGTCAACAGATCGGACAGGCGCTCCATGTGAAACAGGGCGACCACGGTATAGACGAGGACCGCGAGGACCGAAAGGAGCCCACCGCCGAAGGAAATGGCGTTTTCAAGGCGGCTGGGATTCAGATTGGGCGAAAAGTCGAAGAACAGGAATTGGTAACCCCAGCGTTTGATCGCCTTGCCGATGACCGATGGCGCGGCGAAGCTCCAGGCGATCCACAGCGCGACGATGACGCCGCAGCTTATCTCCCAGCCGTGATAGCCAAGCCAAGCCGCGACGGCGGGTAACAGGAACAAGGGTGCCAGCCAGCACAGCTTGTGGGTCTGGGAACGGAAGACGAAGCGCAGACGGGTGCCGAGCTGAGGCAGATAGGTACTTTCGACCAAACCCGCGGCTTCGGCCTCGGCCAGGATGGCCGCTTCCGCCGCGCTTTCCGCTTCGGCCTTGGATTGGGCGATGGCCCGGTTCTTCACCATCACGTCCCGCATGGCCTGGTTCAGGGCAGCGATTTCGGCGGCGATCTCTTCGGGGGTGGCCGAGCGCACGTCCATCACCGTCGCGGAAAAGACCAATGTCTTGCCCGCCAAGGGATGATTGGCGTCCAACTGGATGTTCCGGTCATCGACCGCGATCACACGGTATGGCAGGGCGACGCCCTCATACTCTCGCTCCAGCGTTTCGCCGACCTTGGCAGGCGCCTCGACGCAATCTGGCGACACGGCCGTGACCAGGGCGGCGTCATAGGTTCCGAAACCGTCCTCGGGTGCCAGCGTCACCTGAATGCACTCGCCGACACTCTTGCCGTCGAGGGCCGCTTCCAGCTTGGGTAAGAGTCCGCCGTGTCCGCCATGCAGATAGCGTATGGGCTCGGCCCCTTGGTCGAGAATGACACCATCCAGGCTGGTGACCTTCAAGCGTAAGGTGACGACGACATTGCCTTCGATCTTCATGACGTGACCTCGGGATGATCCCCCTGTTGCGGGAGACCCCCTGTTGCGGGAGACAAGGACACCCGAAGTGCCACAACCCGCCGCAACCGGCAAGCCGAGGAAGGGCCGCGTGCGGGGTTGGGATGGAAAAATCGTACTCTGCCGCCCGCTCTCGTTTCTGTCGTCTTACAAGGTGGGCTGGGGGCTTGTAGGTATTTACTGCAACTAGTACCCGTATCTAAATTGCCTATTTAGTGCCATAAGAGTAACGGCCCTTCGCCCCGATACCTTGGGCGGCAAATGAAAGCGGCCGCGATCTGAGAGGCAGTCGGGCGCGGATGAGCAAGAGCATCTTCACGGATCGTCACGCTTTCGAGACCTTGGCGGCCTCATTACTGAAATCCAATCCATCGGGCAGTTTCGGCAAGCTGCATGTGGTGACCGTCGATCACGGCGATAATGAGGCCGAATGGGCGCGCATCCTGCCCAAGGCCGCCATGATCGCGGAAAGCATCATCGGCTCGCGGCTTTCCCACGATGATGTCTGCCTAAAAATCGGACAGGGACAGTACATGATGCTGTTTCCCAGCATGTCCGAGCAGGAAGGGCTGGTCCGTGCCGTTGCTATCGCCAGCGAGATCAAGGGACGCCTGTTCGGTGAAACCGGCGGCGGGATCGATGTCACGGCCAAGGTGCTTCCCCTGACCCGTCTCCAACAACGCGGCGCCGTCACCGCCGCCGAGGCGATGGACAATGTGCTGACCCGGCATAGCCTTCATAACGGCATCGATCTTGACGTTGTGTATCAGCCGGTATGGAGCGCGTCCCGGCAGGAAGTCGTCGGGAACCGGGCCCGCATCCGGCGTCATTTCAATGGTCAGGACATGTTCGAGAACGCCGTGCTGTTCGGTGGAGAGCAAGATCCCCTGGCCGTGGACGGCGATGCGGTTCTGCTTCGCTCGGCCAGTCATCTGGCCAGGATCGGCGGGGTGCTGTTTCTTCCCCAGGCCATCAACGATCACGCCATGACCGACGTCGTCCAGATTGCCGCCCAGATCCGGCCCATGGTCGAGTTGCGCAAGGGGCCTCTGGTCATCGAACTGGCCGGTGCGGTCGCTTCCATCGCTCACGGGCGTTTGCGGCAAACCATCGCCACGATCCTGGATTGCGGCGCCAAGGTGGCGGTGCGAACCGTGCCCGACGTGGACACCGCCAAATTCCTGGCCAAGTGCGGTGTGAATTTCCTCTGTCTCAACGTGGCGCAGATCCGCATGGCGGGCCTGACGCCTTCGGCCATTCTGGCTCTCGCCACCGTCTTCGCCCACGAGACCCGTGGCCTGGGATTTCAACACTGCCTGTGGAATTCCACGGTGCCCAACAACGTCAAGCGGGCGGTGGATTTAGGGTTCGAGCTGTTCTCAGGTCCGGTGGTGGGCGAGCATGGCGAGGTGGCAGTCGCCCCGCACGCCTTGCCGAGCGGCAAGCTCTTCTCCTAAGCGCGGATTGATCCGAAGACAACCTGTCGGCGAGTGCATTAACTTGACCGACTGGTCGGTACGTCTGGACGGCAGGTTCATTTCGCCCGCGGGATCAGGGGAAGTCCGGATGGGCGGATGGGGGTCTTTATCCCTCCGCGCAGCAGTCTCGAAAGGTCGGGCCGGACCGCTTTTAAAGCTTCGTTCGGAAGTAGAGAGCCAGCGACCACCTGGCCGCGGTGGTCAGGGGCCACACTATTCAAGCCAGGCGGGCAGGCGTCATGGGCTTTCCTGGCCAGTCACGTCCGGCCTCGGGACCAGGAGGGGTCGTGACAGGGCGATGGGACAAGGCTTTGGGACGCACCGGCGCGCAGAGGTCGCCTACCCAAAAATCCCTTCGATCGCCGAAAAGAAGTGGCGCTCCGATCGCGGCCTTTATGGCGAGGTTTCATCCTTGCCGATGCCAGACGTGCCTTTTGGACCGGGCGGGCATGGAGAGTAGGAAATTATACCGCTAGCTGGGCAAGGAGCCTTCAACCGTGTTTGGGTCGAAGAAATGCCAGGGGAAAATGTCCCGGCGGCCCCAACCGCAAATGCAGTTGAGTGGGGCGCGAGGGGCGAATCTCCCAACCACAAATGCAGTCGCAGACGGCCGACACGGTGCGCCGCAACTGCATTTGTTGGTGCCTTTCAGGATAAATAAAGGATTCTCAGCCTGTTGTCCGACAGTGCTAAACCGCTCTGCGAAGCTCGATGGCGTCCCAGATCAGACCCTCGATACACACGCCATCGAACCGATCGATCTGCTGGATACCGGTGGGTGAGGTCACGTTGATCTCGGTGAGGTAGTCGCCGATGACGTCGATACCCACGAAAATCAGGCCGCGCTCCTTGAGCGTCGGGCCGATGGCGGCGCAAATCTCGCGCTCGCGCTCGGTCAGGGTCGAAGGTTTGGCGGTGCCGCCCACATGAAGGTTGGAGCGGGCCTCGCCTTCGGCCGGGACGCGGTTGACCGCGCCCACCGCCACGCCGTCCACAAGAATGATGCGCTTGTCGCCTTGGCGCACTTCGGGGAGATAGCGCTGGACCATCACCGGCTCGCGGTAGATCTGGGTGAACATCTCCAGCAGGGAATTGAGATTCTCGTCGCCCGGAACCAGATGGAAGACGCCCGCCCCGCCATTGCCGAACAGCGGCTTGACGATGATGTCCTTGTGCTCTTCCCGGAAATCCATGATCTGCTCGCGGTCCGAGGTGATCAGGGTGGGCGGCATCAGATCGCCGAAATGGGTGACCAGCAGCTTTTCCGGCGAATTGCGCACATGGGTGGGGTCGTTGACCACCAGGGTGTGGGGATGGATGTGGTCCAGAAGATGGGTGGCGGTGATATAGGCCATGTCGAAGGGCGGGTCCTGGCGCATCAACACCACGTCCATGCTGGCCAGATCCACCAGCCGGGCCTCTCCGAGCGTGAAGTGATCCCCTTTGGCGCGCCGCACGCTGAGCGGCCTGATACGGGCCAGGACGCGGCCATTGCGCAGCGCCAGATCCCTGGGCAGGTAATGGAACAGGGTATGGCCGCGCTTCTGGGCCTCCAGCGCCAGGACGAAGGTGGAATCGGCATCGATGTCGATGGACTCGATGGGATCCATCTGAATGGCGACGTTAAGGCTCATCGGGGGGACCTTTGTTCAGTGTATCCGGCGTTTCAGCTCGGCCAACAGGGCCAGGGTGCGGGCCTTGGCCTGGGCGTTGGGTGTGCGGCCGAGGAATTGTTCCAGGGCCGCCACCGCCTGGGCCGTGTGGTCTAGGCGCATGTGCATCAGCCCGGCTTCCCGCCACAGCAGGCAGGTGTCGGGCGCCACCAGCAGCAGGGATTCAACCATGGACAGGGCGCGTTCCACATGGCCCAGGCGCAGCAGCCGCAATTTGGCGGCATTGCCCAGACGCAGCAGCAGATCGCGGTTGCTCATGGCGGTGTAATGGGCGGGTTCCAGTTCGGCTTCCAGTCCGGCCGCGGCTTTCAGCATGGCGCGCAGATCGGGAGGGGTGAGGACCAGGCCGCCGCCCAGGGGATCGACGATGGCCCGGCTTCCGCTGGGAAGGCCAAGACGCAGCAGGAAATGGGCGGGAAAGGCCAGGCCCTCGGCCACCATCCCGGCCCGCCGGGCAATGGTCAGCGCCAGTAGGCCCAGCGCGTCGTTGCCGCCGCGCCGTTGATCCATGACGGTCAGCAGGTCGAGATCGCCAAGATCGTCGTCGTCGCGCTCGTCGCCCTGAAAACGGTGGCGGCGGCCCAGCAGATGGAACAGCCTGGCCGCCAGACTTGCCGCGTCGGGGCAATCCATGGCCTCGGCCCGTAATTCAGCGGCCATGCCGTCCAGCCGGGCGAGATAGGGGGTGACATCGAGAAGGCTGCTGCTGCCCGCCCGCCCTAGGGCGGCCAGCAACAGCAGAGATTCCGCCGGGTCCAGGTCACAATCCTCCATCCGGCCAAGGGCCGTCAGGCGGTCGCGGACCAAGATGGCGGCTTCGCTCATGGATCAGCCCCCGTTCCGCCTGGGATCGGTCTTCAGGCGCACATGGTTGATCACCCGTTTCACCCCGCTGACGTCGCGGGCATGGGCGATGACCCGGTCAAGCTCGGCGCTGCTCTGGGCGATGCCCAGCAGATAGACCACGGAATCGGTGACGTCGATGACGTAGTTGATGTTCCTCACGTCGGAATCGGTGAGCAGGCGGGCCTTGAGCTTGTTCTGAATCCAAAGATCATTGGCCTGATCCCAGCCCGACTCGCCCGCTGCGACCACCTGGATCTCGTTCAGGACTTCCTTGACCCCGGTGGCCTGCCAGGACAGGCGCACCGCATCGGCGCGGGCCTGATCCGTGGCGACCACGCCGGTCAGCATCACCCGGCCTTCCGAGATGTTGAGATTGACCTTGCGGTACATCTCCACATCCTTCTGGAACCACAAGTGATTGATTTCTGTGCGGATCTTCAGGTCGTCGACAGCGCCGTCGAGGCCGCGCTCCTCGGCGGCGGCCACACCCGCCGAGGCGCCCGCGCCCACCACGGTGGCGGCGCAGCCGGACATCAGGCCGCCCATGGCGGCCAGGATCAGGACATTGAGCAGCGGACGCACGGGTAACTCCCTCTCAAGACGGCGATATGTCTGCGGCAGTGTAAGGCCGAGAAGACTCTCTAATCAATTCTCCAAGCGTCGGGGATATGGCGGGGCAGACGCCAAGGGGCGATCAGCACCATATCGAAGCGCATGCCGCAGCCGGACAGTTCGGGGCGCCGCGCCAGGAAGGCAGCGGCGCTGCGCTCGATCCTCTGTCTTTGGAAAGGGCTAAGGGATTCAATGGCTTGGTCCATGGTCGCACGGCTCTTGACCTCGACAAAGGCCACCAGATCGCCGCGCCTTGCCACCAGATCCACCTCACCCGCCCCCGATCCCCGGCCGGATTTCAGCCCTTGGGCCAGGATTACATAACCTTTGAGTCGCAGCCAAAAGGCCGCCAGTCTCTCCGCCGCCTTACCGCGCCGTTGAGCCGCCTGACGGGAGGCCGAGGGGCCATAGGCATTCATTCCTCGTTGCCCCCTCGGAACAGTCGCAGCGCCGTGGCATAGACATCGCGCCTGGGATGACCGGTTTCCGCCGCCACCAGGGCGCTGGCATCCTTGACGGAAAGACCATTTTCTCTTTCGGCGCGTAATCTGCCCTCGATATCCTGGGGCGTGCCGGCAGTGTTGCCGGGGGCGCCGACCACGATGGCCACCTCGCCCCTGGGCGGCGTTTGGGCAAAGCGGGGGGCAAGATCGGACAAGACGCCCCGGACCACCTCTTCATGCAGCTTGGTCAGTTCACGGGTGACGGCCGCTTCGCGATTCCCCAATACGGTGAGCATGTCGGCCAGGGACTCGCCCGTTCGATGGGGGGATTCGTAAAAGACCAGACTGGCCGGGACCTGGGCCAGTTCCTGCAGCGCGGCCCGGCGGGCGGTGCCCTTGGAGGGCAGGAAGCCCGCGAACAGGAAACGCTCGGCGGCAATGCCTGATAGTTGCAAAGCCGTCAGCACCGCCGAGGCACCCGGCAGGGCGGTGACCGGGATATTCGATTCGATACAATCCCGAACCAGCTTGAATCCGGGATCGGAGACCATGGGGGTCCCGGCATCGGAAACCAGGGCCACCACCTCGCCCCGGCCCAGGCGGGCCAGCAGGGCGGGCCGCGCCTTGTCGGCATTGTGGTCATGATAGGGCGTAAGCGGGCTTTTGAGCCCGAGAAGCTGCATCAGGCGGCCGGTGACGCGGGTATCCTCGCAGGCCACCAGATCGGCATGGCCCAGCACCTCCAGGGCGCGCAGCGTGATGTCGCCCAGATTGCCGATGGGGGTGGCGACCAGATAAAGCCCGGCGCTTGGTTTACTTCCGCGTGCCCAAGGTCTACTTTTTGCGTCGGTCTCGCCGCCGGGCTCCATGGCTCCGGGGCCATCGTCCGAGGAGGAGGGTTCCCTTGCGCCGTCGCGGCTCTTTCCGGCACTGTGCCGTTGTCCTGCCATTGCTTGCCGCCATGCTGATGGTGTCGGGCTGTCAACAAGCGTCAGAGTTACCACCTTGGGCGGGCGGAACCAAGCCCGCTCCCCAGGCGCAGCCCGCGCCTTTGCCCTCGCCTCCTCCTCCGGCTTCGGCTTCGGCCAAGGCGGTTCCGGCCCCCAAGCCCGCTCCGGCTCCGGCCGCTGCGCCGGTTGCCGCACCCACCCCTGTCCCGGCCCCTGCTCCCGCTCCCGCCGCCGAGCCGCAGGCCCAGACCGCCACTCTGCCTCCCGCCGCCGAGGCGATGCACGGCGCCGCTCCGGCCAAATCGTCCCATCAGGGCGAGGTGCGCGCCGCCCTGCTGCTGCCCCTGTCGGGACCGCAAGGGGCCATCGGCCAGGCGCTGTCCAATGCCGCCCAGCTGGCGCTGTTCGAAATATCCGATGCCAAGTTCAATCTGATTCCGCTCGACACCAAGGGAACTGCCGAGGGTGCCGCGGCGGCGGCCCAGACGGCCATGACCCAAGGCGCCGATATCGTGCTGGGCCCGGTGTTCAGCTATGAGGTCAAGGCGGTGGCTCCGGTGCTGCGGGATCAAGCCATTCCGCTCCTGGCCTATACCACCGACCGCAGCGTGGCCGGGTCCGGGGTCTATGCCCTGGGTTTCCTGCCCGGTCCCCAGGTGGCGCGTGTCCTGGCCCATGCCCGCGAACAGGGACTGCGCCGCATCGGCGTATTGGCCCGCTCCGACGATTACGGCCGCGCCGTGGCCGATGCCGCCAAGGAGGCTACCGCGCTTCAGGGCCTGGAACTGGTGGCCGTGGAGTATTACGACCCCGCCGCCACCGACTTCACCCAGGTGGTCAAGCGCTTCTCGGCGCGCAAGGGGATCAGCTCCAAGGGCGTCACCGGCTCGGCCTATGACGCGGTGCTGCTGCCCGATGACGGGGTGCGGCTCAGGAATATCGCGTCGCTGCTGTCTTACTATATGAGCGAAGGCGGGGCCCAGGTGCCGCGCCTGCTGGGCACCTTGCTGTGGGACGATCCCAAGCTGGCCTCCGAGCCCGCCCTGGCCGGGGGTTGGTATCCCGCGCCGCCCGCGGCCGCGCATATGGAGTTCGAGCAGCGCTATGCCAAGGCCTTCGGCGCCCTGCCGCCCCGCCTCAGCGGTCTTGCGGGCATCGCCTATGATTCCACCGCGCTCGCCGCCGCCCTGGCCCGCAACGGCACCGGCGATTATGGCTCGGCCCGGCTGCAAAGCCCCAGCGGCTTTGCCGGGGTGGATGGGATCTTCCGCCTGGGCGCCAACGGCATCGCCGAACGCGGCCTGACCATCAAGGAGATCGCGCCCACCGGATCGCGCGAAGTGGGCGCGGCGCCGAGTTCGTTTCAGTAGCTCAGGCCAGTAGCTGGCCCAAGACGGCATTGAGCACCAGCCGTCCTCGGTCGGTGGTGCGCAGGCCCCGTGCGTCTTGCACCAGGAAGCCGTCCGCGATCATGCGGGCCAGGCCTTCGGCATCCAATACCTGACGCACCTCGGCCAGCAAGGCGGGCCCAAGGCCGTTTCGCAGCCGTAATCCCATCAGCACCAGTTCGGACAGCCGCTCGGCGGGGTCGAGGACGTAGCGGGTTTCGGTGGCGTGGCCTTGCGACTCCACCTGGGCCAGCCAGGGACCGGGCGAACGGGTTTGGGCCAAAGCCTCGCCGCCAAAGCGGCCATGGGCGCCGGGGCCGATGCCCAGCCACGCGCCGCCCTGCCAATAGGTGAGGTTATGGCGGCATTGGGCGTTCGCTCGGGCGTGGTTGGAGATCTCATAGGCGGGCAGCCCGGCCCGTTCGCACATCTCCTGGGTGAGTTCGAACTGGGCCGTGGCCTCGTCCTCGTCGGGCAGGGCGAAACCGCCACGGGCATGAAGGGGGGCAAAGGCGGTGCCGTCCTCGATGGTCAGCTGGTAGAGCGACAGATGCTCGCCCGCCAGATCGAGGGCGCGGGCCAGCTCGGCCCGCCACTGCGCTTGCGTCTGGCCGGGGCGCGAATAGATCAGGTCGAAGGAGACGCGGGGAAAGGTGGCTTGGGCCAGGCTCAAGGCCGCCAGGGCCTCGTCCACCGAATGGCGCCGCCCTAAAAAGGCCAGGGACTCCGGGTCCAGCGCCTGAATCCCCAAGGACAGACGGTTGACGCCTGCGTCGCGGAAAGCGCGGAAGCGGTCGGCCTCCACGCTGGTGGGATTGGCCTCCAGCGTCACTTCCAGATCGGGGCCTGAGGCCCAGCGGCTTTTCACCATGGCGATCAGGGCGCCCGCCGTTTCAGGCTCCATCAGCGACGGCGTGCCGCCGCCGAAAAACACGCTGGTGGGGGTGCGGTCAGGCGTTTGGGCTGCGAAATGATCCAGTTCGGCCAACAGGGCCTTGCGCCAGCGCCCATGATCCACGGCGAGGCCCGCATGGCTGTTGAAGTCGCAATAAGGGCATTTGGACAGGCAGAACGGCCAGTGGATATAGATGCCGAAGCCGGGAGAGGTCATGGGCGAGTGCCCAATTAGTTCCCAACCCCGAAACACGCCGCGACCAGCTTGGTGAAGGCATCGGCCCGATGGCTGATGGCGTGCTTGGCCGCCGCATCCATCTCGCCGAAGGTGAGGATTCCGTCCTTGGGCAGGAAGATGGGATCGTAGCCGAAGCCGTTCTCGCCCTTGGGCGGCCAGACGATATCGCCTTCCACCACGCCTTCGAAGGTCTCGCAATGGCCGTCGGGCCATGCCAGAGCCAGGGCGCAGACGAAGCGGGCGCTGCGGTCCTTTTCCTCGCCCAGCGCCGACTGGACCTTGGCCATGGCAAAGGCGAAATCCTTGGCTTGCCCGGCCCAGCGGGCGGAATAGATGCCGGGCGCGCCCGCCAGGGCATTTACCGCCAGACCAGAATCGTCGGCCAGCGACGGCAGGCCCGAGGCGGCGGCCGCCGCGCGGGCCTTCAGCTCGGCATTGGCGACGAAGGTGTCGCCGGTTTCTTCGGGTTCGGGCAGGCCCAATGCGCCAGCCGAGACCACTTCGGTGCCGAAGGGGGCCAACAATTCGCCGATCTCGCGGACCTTGCCGGCATTGTGGCTGGCGATGACCAGACGGCCACCCTGGAACCGGCGCGCGGTCATGACAGCCCCAGGGCTTTCTTCTGGGCCTCGACCAGTTGGCGGATGCCCGCTTCGGCCAGATCGGTGAGTTCCAGGAACTGAGCGCGCGAGAAGGGGCGCTCCTCGGCGGTGCCTTGAATCTCGACGATGCCGCCGTTGCCGGTCATGACGAAATTGGCATCGGCCTGGGCGTTGGAATCTTCCGGGTAATCGAGATCAAGGACGGCGGTGCCCTCATAGATGCCGCAGGAAATGGCGGCGACATGGTCGGTCAGCGGAATCGCCTTCAACAGTTCCAGCCGTACCAGACGCTGGAAGGCCAGATGCAGGGCCACGAAGGCGCCGGTGATGGAGGCGGTGCGCGTGCCGCCATCGGCCTGCAACACGTCGCAATCGATCTTGATCTGGCGCTCGCCCATGGCGACAAGGTCGGTGACCGAACGCAACGAACGACCGATCAGGCGCTGAATCTCGTGGGTGCGGCCCGATTGCTTGCCCTTGGCGGCTTCGCGGTCGGTGCGGGTATGGGTCGAGCGCGGCAGCATGCCGTATTCGGCGGTGACCCAGCCCTTGCCGGTATTGCGCAGGAAGGGCGGCACCTTCTCTTCCACCGAGGCGGTGCACAGCACATGGGTGTCGCCGAATTTGGCGATGCACGAGCCCTCGGCATGGCGCGACACGCCGGTTTCCAAAATGACGGTGCGAAGCTGGTCGGGGGCGCGGCCGGACGGTCTCATGCTTAATATGGTCCTCTCGAAGGTGAAGAGGCGGCAAGCTACCTCCATATGGTGGGTGCCGTCCACAATCTCGACCCCCCGACATTGACGAGGGGGCAAGGCGCCACTAGATTTTCGCCGCACCGGAGAATGCCATATGCCTCGGACCAAGGGTCCCGTCATCACCGAGCTGAATGAGAGATCGCGGGAAATCTTCCGCCAGATCGTGGAAGCCTATGTGGAAACGGGCGAGCCCATCGGCTCGCGCACCCTGTCGCGGCGCCTGACCTTGTCGCTCTCGCCCGCCACCATCCGCAACGTCATGGCCGATCTGGAAGATTTCGGCCTGCTTTACGCGCCCCACACCTCGGCCGGGCGGCTGCCCACCCAGGCGGGCATGCGCCTGTTCGTCAACGGATTGCTGGAAGTGGGCCGCATGGCCGAAGAGGAGCGCTCGGCCATCGATGCCCAATGCCGGGCGGCGGGACGCTCCATGGAACAGGTGCTGGGCGAGGCGCTGGGCGCTCTGTCGGGGTTGAGCCGCTGCGCCGGCGTGGTGGTGGCGCCCAAGATTCAGCGCATGCTCAAACATGTGGAATTCGTCTGGCTGGGCCGCAACCGCGCCCTGGTGGTGCTGGTCACCGAGGACGGCATGGTGGAAAACCGCCTGCTTGATCTGCCCGATGGCGTCGAGATGTCCACCCTGGTCGAGGCGGGCAATTACCTTAACGCCCGTCTGGCCGGGCGCTCGCTGGACGAGGTCAAGGACGTCATCACCGCCGAGCTGGAGCAGCAACGCAGCCTGCTGGATTCGCTGACCAAGCGGGTGATCGAGGCCGGGCTGGCCACTTGGGCGGGGGGCGACAATCATTCCGCCCTCATCGTGCGCGGCCAGTCCCATCTCTTGGAAGACGTCACCGCCGTTGAGGACTTGGAGCGCATCCGGGGCCTGTTCGAGGCGCTGGAGACCTCCGAGCAGTTCCTCCGTCTGGTGGATCTCACCCAGGTGGCCGACGGGGTGCAGATCTTCATCGGCGCCGAAAGCGATCTGTTCGGCGTCACCGGCTGTTCCATGGTGGTGGCGCCTTATCGCGACGCGCGCGAACGCATCATCGGCGCCATCGGCGTGATCGGCCCGCAACGCATCAATTACGCCCGCATCATTCCCATGGTCGATTATACCGCCAAGGTCATCGGCCGCCTGATCGGGCCGCCCGCCTGACCCTAACCTCAAGATATCGAGAGAGCCTTATTATGACCCAGGATCAGACCGCCGAGCAGACGCCCGCCGCCGAAAGCGCCGATCAAAGCGCCGATCAGGGCCCGGCCGCCGAATCCGCCGCCGCGGCACCCGCCGAATCCGAGCGCATCAAGGAGCTGGAGGCGGAAATCGCCAAACTCAAGAACGACGTGCTCTATGCCAAGGCCGAGACCGAGAATACGCGCCGCCGCCTGGAGCAGCAGGCCGAGGATCGCGGCAAATACGCCATCTCCAATATCGCCAAGGATGTGCTGGGCGTGGCCGACAATCTGCGCCGCGCCCTGGATTCCGTGCCCCAGGCGGCCCGGGAAGGCAATGAATCGCTCACCGCGTTGACCACCGGCGTCGAGATGACCGAGCGCGAATTGCTGGCCACCTTCGAACGCTACGGCATCAAGATGGTGGAGGCGCAGGGCGCCAAGTTCGACCCCAACCTGCATCAGGCCATGATGGAAATGGAAGATCCCAGCCAGATCGAGGGCACCGTGGTGCTGGTCATGCAGGCGGGCTACACCCTGCATGACCGTCTGCTGCGCCCTGCTTTGGTGGGTGTCGCCAAGGGCGGCCCCAAGGGCGGCGGCGGTAACGTGGACACCAACGTCTAAGTCAGGCGGGTCATCGACGCGGGGTTCCCGCCCCGGCCCCGGTTGGAGGTGAACCTCCAAACCTCCCTTTATTTTATCCATAAAAAGAAAGGGGGGCCGGGGTTCGCCCCGGATGGGTTTGGGCGATAGCCCAATAAGCTATCTTAGGGCCCCATAGGTCAGCGCACCCAGCAAGATGGCCAGGGCGATCATCATGCCGTAGAAAATCTTGCGCGAGAACGCCACTTCCTCGGGCGAGCTGTGCTCCCAGGCCTTGTAGCGGCGGCCGGTGGGGGGTGGCGCGGGCTGGTGGTGTTCATCGCTCATGGATCACAGCCCCAGGACGTCGCGCATGGAATAAAGCCCCGGGCTTTGCGTCGCGGCCCACTGGGCGGCGCGCACCGCGCCCTTGGCGAAGACGGTGCGCGACGATGCCTTGTGGGTCAGTTCCACCCGCTCGCCTTCGGCTGCGAACATCACCGTATGGTCGCCCACCACATCGCCGCCGCGTAAGGTCGCGAAACCGATCTCGCCCTTGGGGCGCGCCCCGGTATGGCCGTCGCGGCTCTTGCACCACCGGCTGTCCAGGGCCACCTGACGCCCCAAAGCGGCGGAGCGGCCCAGGCCGAGCGCCGTGCCGCTGGGCGCATCCACCTTGTGGCGATGATGCATCTCGACGATTTCGATATCGTAATCCTCGCCCAGAATGGCGGCGGCGCGCTCGGTCAGCGCCATCAGCAGATTGACGCCGACGCTGAAATTGGGGGCGTAGACCATGGGGGCGGCCTTGGCGGCCTCGGCCAGCCTGGCCTCGTCGTCCTTGGACAGGCCGGTGGTGCCCACCACCAGAACCTTGCCCGTTTCGGCGGCCATGGCGGCGTGGGCCAGGGTGGCGGCGGGCGCGGTGAAGTCGATGACCGCATCGGAAGCCTGGAACAGGGCCCGCGCATCGGCGCCCACCAGGGCGCCCACCGGCTCGCGGCCCAGCAGGGTGCCGAGATCACGGCCCAGGACCTCGGCCCCGGCCCGTTCCGTGCCGCCCGACAGGGTGCAGCCTCCGGCGGCCAGCACCGCCTCCATCAGCATCCGGCCCATGCGCCCATTGCACCCGACGATTCCGATCCTCATGGCCTGATCCCTTTTCAAAACTGGCCTATCTTCATAAGGTCACGGTGCCGGGAAATCCAGCATAGAGAGACAAAAGTCAGGTGAGCACCGGATTGTGTTGCGGTGCATAAACTGACAGTGGCACTGTCCCAGTTGGAAGTGGTCCAACGGATTCGGACGCCATGAGTGGAGATGTGCTGGTGATGGCCCGAAAGAACGACGATCTCGGCGGCTATCGCTCGCTGTTCGAGAACGCGGTCGAGGGCATCTACCGCACCACGCCCGACGGGCGTTACCTGGACGCCAATCCGGCCCTGGCCCGCATCTACGGCTACAAGGACCCGGCGGAACTGATCGCCGGACTGACCGATATCGCCCGTGGGCTTTACGTCGATCCTGCCGACCGCGACCGGTTCCGCGAGATTCTGGCCCGCGACTCGGTGGTGAGCAATTTCGAAGCCAGGGTCAGGACGCGCAGCGGTGAGATCATCTGGATCGCCGAGAATGCGCGGGCCGTCACTGACGGCCGCGACCGTCTGGTCTGTTACGAAGGCACGGTCCAGAACATTACGGCACGCAAGCAGGCCGAGGAATCCCTGCGTCTGGCCGCCACGGTGTTCGAGACGGTGGGCGAGGCCATCGTTGTCACCGATGGCCAGCGGCGTATCCTGGCGGTCAATGACGCCTTCGAACGCATGACCGGATGGAGCGCCGCCGAAATGGTCGGCCAATCCTGCGATCTGCTGGCCGTCGAGATGATCGGCCTGCGCGAGGTGGACGAGATGTGGCGACTGGCCGCCGGGACCGGCCAGTGGTCGGGTGAGACCTGGACGCGCCGCAAGGAATCCGAGCCCTTTCCCGCCGCCCTGGCCCTGACCGCGGTGGACCAGGGGATTGATGGGCGCTTCGTGCTGCTGCTGCGCGACATCACCCGCAAGCGCCGTGACGAGCAGCGCATCCGCTTTCATGCCAGCCACGACGCCCTGACCCGCCTGCCCAACCGCCATACGGTGATGGAAGCCTTGGGCGAGTCCATCGTCCGGGCGGATCAGACCGGCGAACGCCTGGCCGTTCTGTATCTCGACGTCAACCGCTTCAAGGATATCAACGACAGCTACGGCCATGGCGTGGGCGACGAGTTGCTGCGCCAGGTGGCCAGGCGTCTGAAATCCTGCGTGCGGGCCAGCGACGTCATCGGCCGCCTGGGCGGCGACGAATTCGTCATGCTGCTGCCCAGTGTCGGCGATCATTCGGCGGCCCAGGCCTGCGCCAACAAGGTGCTTTATGCCTTCGCCGAGCCTTTCGACATGGAAGGGCTGCAACTCTTCGCCGGAACCAGCATCGGCATCGCCTTATATCCCGACGATGCCGACGGGGCCGAAAGCCTGCTGTCGCGGGCCGATGCCGCCATGTACCACGCCAAGCGCGGCGGACTGCCCTATAGCTGTTTCGATATAGAAATGGACCGCCAGGTGGCCGAGCGGGTCAGTCTGGAGAACGATCTGCGCCTGGCTTTGGGCGAGGATCAGTTCCGTCTGGTCTACCAGCCCAAGGTCGATGCCCTGTCGGGTGCCATCGTGGGCGCCGAGGCGCTGATCCGCTGGCGTCATCCGATGCGGTCCGATGTCTCGCCCGGTCTGTTCATTCCCGTGGCCGAGCGCGCCGGGCTGATCGGGGCCATCGACGATTGGGTTCTGGTGGAAGCCTGCCGTCAGGTGGCCGAATGGCGGGCGGCGGGGCTGAATCTGCCGTCCATCAGCGTCAATCTGTCGCCCGCCCAGTTCCATGACGGGCGGTTGAAGGACAAGGTCAAGGCGGCGCTGGCCGATTCGGGCCTGTCGCCCTCGGTTCTCGAACTCGAGATCACCGAGACCATGATGGCCAGCGATGTGGACCGGGCCATTGAGATTCTGGGCCAGCTGAGTGCGCTGGGCGTGCGGGTGTCGCTGGACGATTTCGGCACCGGCTATTCCTCTTTGGCCTATCTCAAGCTGTTTCCCGTCTCCACGCTGAAGATCGACCGCGCCTTCGTCACGGAATTGCCCGGCAATGCCAAGGATGGCGCCATCATCGCCTCGGTCATCGCCCTGGCGGGCAATCTGGGCTTTTCGGTTATCGCCGAAGGGGTGGAAACCCGCGATCAGGCTGCCTTCCTGGCGGCGCGCGGCTGTCCGGTGATGCAGGGTTTCCTGTTCTCGCGTCCGGTCAATGCCGCCACCTTCGCCGCATTGCTCTCCAATCCGGAAGGATTGATCCGTCTTTAGAACGCGATGCAGACAATCCGCATCACGTTCTAAACCTTGGTTTTGCCCTTGCCGGGCGCAGGCTTCGCCTGCTTGGCCGCGGCCTCAATGGCCGCAAGTCACGACGCGCGTCAGATTTGACGCACGCGGTTCCAACGTCTTAAACACCGGAATCTGTAGCCGCTTGTGTTGATCCCGGCTCCAGCCTATAAGAAGTAAATCTTTTCCGGTGCTTGCAGACCATGCTGATCACCTGTCCCGCCTGTGGAACCAACTTCTCCATCCCCGACAGCGCGCTCGGAGCCACTGGGCGCAAGCTGAAATGCGCCAAATGCGCCCATAAGTGGTTTCAGGCGCCGCTGCTGCCGGAGGATGACGACGATACCGACCTGGATCTGGCCGGGCCGTCCTTCGCGCCGCCCGGGCCGGAAATTCCCGATTTCAGCAAGGTGTCGGGATTCAATCCCGTCCGCGACGATTCGGTCTTCGACGCGCCGCGCCCCGCCGCCCGCGCGCCCGCGCCCACCGCCGCGGACGACGATTTCGATCTGGATGCGCCGCCGGTTCCCACCTTCGCCAACCGCATGCCGCCCGAAGAGGGCATGGAGCGGCCCAGCGAAATCGATTTGATGGACGACGAGCCCCAGCCGGTGCCCGACCTGTTCTCCACGGCATCCCATGAGGGCAAGAAGGGGACCGGTGTCCTGTGGGTCCTGCTGGTTCTGCTGATTCTTGGCGGATTGGGCGGTGCCGGATATTACTTCCAGGACCAACTGGTCGAGGCGGTGCCCGAGGCCGGGGAATTGCTGGGCCAGGCCGGGCTTCGCCGGGAAAAGCCCGGTGCCGGGCTGGAACTGCGCAAGGCCGGAACGCCGGAACGCTTCGTTCACAACGATACCGACGTGCTGGTGGTGCGCGGCATCATTGCCAATATCACCGACCGCACTCGCCCGGTTCCGACCATGAAGCTGGTGCTCATGGACCGCAACAAGCAGGCGGTGCAGGAAAAGCTGTCCCAGGCGCCGGTGGCCGAACTGGCCCCCAACGGCACGGCCAGCTTCAAGATCATGCTGGAACGGCCCGATCCCAACGCCGTCGAGGTGGTGGTGGTCTTCGTGGATGTGGGCGAGGCCAAATCGGCCGCCGTCCCTCCGCCGGTCCCCATGGCTCCGGCTCCGCCGCCCGCTCCGGCTCCGGCGGCTCCCGTCGTCGAAGCGCCTGCTGCCGTTCCGCCCGCGCCCGCAATTCCGGCTGTGCCTGCCGAGACCGCGCCTCCCGCGCCTTCGGCTGCCCCGGTTGCTTCCCCCGCGGCTCCGGCCCCGCCGCCCGCTGCGGCCAAGTAGTCGGCCTCAGTACGGCTTGAGCAGACGTTTGAGGTAATCGCGCTCCGGTTCCGGCCGGCCGGTGTCGCCGGATCTGCGCCGCAATTCCTGCAAGATTTCCCGCGCCCGCATGGTGTCGGATCGGCCCGGCACCTTGGTGCGGCCGTCATCGGCGAAGCTGGAGCCGTTAAGGGCCCGGCCGAAGGGATCGCGGGGCACAAGGCCGGGAGAGCCCTTGCCCTGGGCGGCTTCCATGCGTTCCATCATCTGGCGGGCGCCATCCTGCAGACGCTTGACCGCCTCGGCCTGCTGCTCGGCGGCATCGCCCCATTCCCCTTCGGACAGACTGGATTCGGCGCCCCGCATGGATCGTTGCGCTTCTGCAAGGGAATCGGGGGGCTGGGGCATGGATTTGGCCAGCTGTTCAAGAGCCTGACGCAGCGCCTTTTGCTCGGCCGCGTCCTTGCGGGCTTCGGCGGTTTCGCGGGCCGATGGCTTGCGTCGAGGCATGGGCATATCCTCGTCGGGCGCCATCTGATCGTCGGGCGGGGGGGCCTTGCGGAAACTGCGGTCCAGCAGATCCTGCTGGCGCTGGGTGAGATCACGCAGGCGGCGCATGGCTTCGGCGGCGGCCGGGTCGGCGCCCCGGCCTTTGCGGGGCGTGCCCATCTCGGCCAGCATCCGCGACAGCTGTTCCAGCCTGTGGCGCAGGCCCTCGCGGTTGCCAGTCTCGGCCAGACCGCGCAGATGGTCGAGCATCTCGGCCAGATCGGCGGCGGGGGTACCGCCATCGGGCGGTATGATCGACTCCTCCAGGCCCAGTTCGGCCAGGGCCTCCATCCACTGTTCCATGGCGGCCCGCAATTGCTCCACCAGACGCGCCAGTTCGGCCGGATCGGCCTTGTCGGCCAGGGCGCGATCCAGACGGTCGCGGGCTTCCTCCAGAGTCTTCTCGGCGGCGGGCAGGCCGCCGTCTTCCAAACGGGTGGCGGCGTACCACAGCAGGGACCGCATGCGGTCGCGCTCGAAATCGTCTCCCATCAGCATGTGGCGGGTGACCGAGAGGGCAAGGAAGACCCGCTCATCGCCGCCGAAGGCGTCGGGCTGGCCAAGGATCTGGCGCAGTTCCTCGGCGATTTCCGGCCCTTGGCGCGGCGCGGCGCTCAATTGCTTGCGCCAGGAGATCAGGGCGCGGGCCAGAACATTGCGGAATTCTCGCTCGGGCAGGACGGTCTCCACCGGGGCGGTCTCGCCCACCTGGCCCGCGCCGTCTTCGGCCTTGAACGTCAGGCGCACCTTGGCGCCCGCCCAGTCGTGGTCGGCCAGATCGGCGCGCAAGCTCAGCCGGGCCTGTCGCGGTCTGTCGCGGGGAAGGGTGAGGTCGAGGCGCAGCGGCTCGGCCCGGCCTTCGACGGGGAGAATTTCGATCCAGGCCCGCGTCAGTCCATAATCGTCGCTGGCTTCCACCTCGGCCAGCAGACGGCCCCGCTCGTCGCCCTTGGGCGGCTGGGTGATGGCGATGGAGGGTGGCTGATCGGCTTGCAGCGTGATGGGCCAGGAGGCGGCCATGCGCAGACCAAGGCGCACATCCAGGCTGGGACCCGATTTCAGGACCAGTTCGGCGCGGCCATCCTCGGCGAACAGCGCGGCGTCGCCGCCCGCCGACAGGGCCGAGCCGGTCCAGCCGCGCCACGAGGTGACGGCACGGGCCCGGCTGCCTGCCGGGACGGTGACGGCGCCCTGGCCGGGTTTCAGCAGGGTCTGGCCCAAACCGGTATAAGCGGGGGGCACGATCCACACTTCGAGAGTGTCGGAGTCGAGAGCCGGGCGATGGGAATAGGGATCGACGGCGCGGGCCAGCCGTTCGGACAGATCAGACCTTGCCCCGGCTGCGGCGATGATCAGCAGCAGCAGCACGGCGAAGCGCAGGCCCAGGGGATCACGGGCGGGAAGGACCGGGTCGGGCCAACCGGGGCGCAGGCCCAGGGCTTCGCGCTCCATGCGGGCGCGGTGAGCCTGCCACAGGGTCCCGTCGCCGGTCGCCAGACGATCGGCCAGCATGGCCAGGGGGCGGTGAGCGACGTGGGAGTCCCGTTCCAGCCGCCGCGCCACCTCTTCGGCGGAGGGGCGCTCCACCCTCCAGGCTTTCCACAGCAGGACGGCAATGGCCAATGCGAAAACCGGCGCAAGGGCGGCATGCAGCCAGAAGGGCAGCAGCGGAGCCGCATCGAACAGGGCCAGCGCCAGGAACAGGGCCAGCAGGGATAAAGCCGCAGCCAAAGGCGGCCACGCTCTCTCCCACAGCAGCGCGAGGCACGTCAGGCGCAGCTTGTGGGAGAGGGCGAGCATGGTTAGGCGGCCATCGGGGCTTTCGCCCCAGACCCCAATCGGGAGGCGGGGCCTCCCGAGCCCTCCCTTCTTTTGAAAATTGGGGCGGCAGCCCAATCAGTCATCACTCAGCCAGCCGGGAAGACTCTCCAACGACCGCATATCCTCGTAACTGGGTCGGGCGCGGATGACGGCATAGTCGGCGCCCTTGACGAGGACTTCCGGAATCAGCGGCCGGGTGTTGTAGGTGGACGACATGGCGGCACCATAGGCCCCGGCGGTGCCGAGCGCCAACAGGTCACCGGCCCGCATGGGCGGCAGGCGGCGCTGGCGCGCGAAGGTGTCGCCGGTCTCGCAGACCGGGCCCACCACGTCCACCTCGGCCAGGGGCGCGCCCGCCTTAGGCTCGGCCACCGGGAAGATGGAATGATAGGCGTCGTAGAGCGAGGGCCGCGCCAAATCGTTCATGGCGGCATCGACGATGAGGAAGGTGCGCGTGCTGCCCTCCTTCACCCGGATGATGGAGGAAACCAGGATACCGGCATTGCCCACCAGCAGGCGGCCAGGCTCGAAGATGAAGCGGCAGCCCAGATCACCCAGACTGGCCTTGATCACCTCGGCATAGGCCTTGGGCTCGGGCGGGGTCTCGTCGTCATAGGGCACGCCCAGACCGCCGCCCAGATCCAGGCGGCGAATGTCGATGCCGTCGGCGCGCAGCATGGCCACCAGATCGCGCACCCTGAGGAAGGCCTCACGGAAAGGGTCAAGCTCGGTCAACTGCGAGCCGATATGGCAGGCGATGGACACCGGCTCGACACCGGGCAGCGCCTTGGCCCGGGCATAGACCTCGCGGGCCCGCGTCCATTCGATGCCGAACTTGTTCTCTTTCTTGCCGGTGGTGATCTTGGCGTGGGTTCCGGCATCCACGTCCGGATTGACCCGGATGGCGATGGGCATGACCAGCCCGCGCGCCGCCGCCACCTCGGACAGCATTTCCAGTTCCGGCTCGGATTCCACATTGATCTGGAAGATGCCCTTGGCCACGGCGAATTCCAGTTCGTGGCGGGTCTTGCCCACGCCGGAAAAGACGATGCGGGCGGCAGGCACGCCGGCGGCCAGGGCCTGGCGCAGTTCGCCTTCGCTGACCACGTCGGCACCGGCTCCCAATTGGGCGAAGGTGCGGATCACCGCCATATTGGGATTGGCCTTGGCCGCGAAGCAGATGGTGGCGTCCAGCCCGGCCGACTTCAGAGCCTCGGCGAACACGGTGTAATGCCGCTCCAAGGTGGCGGTGGAGTAGCAGTAGAACGGTGTGCCGACCTCGCGGGCGATGCGGGCGATGGCGACGTCCTCGGCGAACAGCGTGCCGTTCGAATAGTGGAAGTGGTTCATGCTGGATCCTGGATGCCGGTCAGTAGCCGGAATTGGTGTTCAGATCGGGCTTCTTCGCCTTCGGCTCGTTCGGCAGCGGCGTATAGGGATAGTCGCGGGGATAGATCACGTCATCGGGCCATTCGGGCATACCCTTGCGGCCGCAGGCGGCAACGCCCAGAACCAGGGCCAGGACTAGGATGGAGCGGATCATCATGAGACGCCCTCCTTCAGGCGGTTACGGGCCGCCGCGACCGCTTCGCGGACCCGGACTGGGGCCGTGCCGCCCAGGCTGGTGCGGCTGTTGACCGAGGAATCCACCGACAGGACGGAGCGGGCTTCCTCGGTGATGCCCGGCTCGATTTCCTGCATTTCGGCCAGACTCAGGTCCTCCAGGCCGCAAGCCTTGCCCTCGGCCAGCTTGACCAGAGAGCCCGCCACATGGTGGGCGCGGCGGAAGGGCATTTTGAGGGTGCGCACGCACCAATCGGCGATGTCGGTGGCGGTGGTATAGCCCGCCCCGGCGGCGGCGCGCAGGATCTCGACATTGACCTTCATGTCCTGAACCATGCCGGTCATGGCGGCGATGGCCAGTTCCATGGTGTCGGCCACCTCGAAAACCGGTTCCTTGTCGTCCTGCATGTCCTTGGAATAGGCCAGCGGCAGGCCCTTCATGACGATCAGCAGGGCGTTGAGATCACCGATCACCCGTCCAGTCTTGGCGCGGATCAGCTCGGCGGCGTCGGGGTTGCGCTTCTGCGGCATGATGGACGAGCCGGTGGTGAAGGCGTCCGACAGGGTAATGAAGCGGAACTGGGACGAGGTCCAGATCACCAGCTCCTCGGCCAGGCGCGACAGATGCACGGCGCAGATGGCGCTGGCCGACATGAATTCCAGGGCGAAATCGCGGTCCGACACGCCGTCCAGGGAATTGCGCATGGGACCGGCGAAGCCCAGATCCTTGGCCGTGGCCTCGCGGTCGATGGGAAACGAGGTCCCGGCCAGGGCGGCCGAGCCCAGCGGGCATTCGTTGAGGCGCCGACGCGCATCGGCCAGACGCGAACGGTCGCGCGAAATCATCTCCACATAGGCCATCATGTGATGACCGAAGGTCACCGGCTGGGCGGTCTGCAGATGGGTGAAGCCGGGCATCACCGTGGCGGCGTGCTCCTCGGCGCGGTCCAGCAGGGCGGCGACCAAGTCCTTAAGGGCGGTCTCCATGCCGTCGACGGCGTCACGCACCCACAGGCGGAAATCGGTGGCGACCTGATCGTTTCTGGACCGGGCCGTATGCAGACGCCCCGCCGCCTCGCCGATCAGCTCGGCCAGACGGGATTCCACATTCATGTGGATGTCTTCCAGCGCGTGGCTGAAGGGGAAGTCGCCCGCCTCGATCTCGGCCAGCACCTTGTCCAGACCATCCAGGATCAACGCGCCATCGGCTTGCGTTAGGATCGCCTGCTTGACCAGCATGCGGCAATGGGCCTTGGAGCCTCGGATATCCTGGGCATAAAGCCGCTTATCAAAATCGATGGAGGCGTTGATCCGCTGCATGATGGCGGCGGGGCCGCCCGCGAACCGCCCACCCCACATGGAGGATGCGGCCTTGGTCTGGTTGGTGTCGGTCATGAAAGCCCTGGTGACTGCGCGAGTGAAGAAAACCGCGCCAACCTACACCCTTCGGGCCGGGGCTGGAAGAGAACAGGGCTTTGTCGGGGGCGCAATCAAGGGGTAGAGTGCGAATACCTCAACATCTTGTGGTCCCCCATGTCCCTCTCCAACACCATGGCCTGTTCATGACGTCTTCCTGGGTGTCCGGGTTCAAAGCCTATGCCGAGAGGCGGGTGGTGATGGTGTTGTTGCTGGGCTTTGCCAGCGGCTTGCCCTTGGCGCTGACCTTTTCCACGCTGTCGGCCTGGCTGGCGGCCGAAGGGATCAGCCGCAAGGCCATCGGTCTGTTCGCCCTGGTGGGCACGCCTTACGCCCTCAAATTCCTGTGGTCGCCCTTGATCGACCGGCTGCCGCTTCCCGGTCTTACCCGGCTATTGGGGCGGCGGCGGTCCTGGGGGGTGCTGATACAGGCTTTGCTGATCGCCGCCATTCTCGGCTTGGGCTCCACCGATCCGGTGCGTGAGATCGGGTTGACCGCCGCCTTGGCCTTGGCGGTGGCTTTTCTCTCGGCCAGTCAGGACATCGTGCTCGATGCCTACCGGGTGGAGATCCTCGACGATGACCAGCAGGGGCCGGGCGCCGGGGCGGTGCAGGCGGGCTATCGTTTGGCCATGCTGGCCTCGGGGGCAGGCGCCATGCTGTGCGCCCAGAGTTTCGGCTGGTTCGCGGCCTATGGGCTGATGGCGGCCTTGCTGGGTCTGGGCATGGTGGTGCTGCTGCTGGGGCCCGAGCCCCAGGTCAAGGTCTCGGCCGCCACCCAGGAGCGCGAGCGCCGGGCCGCGGACTATCTGGCGGCGCGGCCCCATCTGGGAGGGATGCGGGCCAAGGTGGTGGCCTGGCTTTACGGAGCCGTGGTCTGCCCCTTCGCTGATTTCATGACGCGGCCGGTCTGGTGGGCGGTGCTGCTGTTCATCATCGGCTACAAGATGGGTGAGGCCATGGCGGGCGCCATGGCCAATCCCCTTTACATCAAGATGGGCTTTTCCCTGGCCGAGATCGCCTATGTCAGCAAGATCTTCGGCTTTGGCGCCACCATGATCGGTATCCTGGCGGGCGGAGCGCTGGTGACGCGGCTGGGCGTCATGCGGGCGCTGCTGTTGTTCGGCGTGCTGCAGTCCTTAGGCAATCTCGCCTATGTCTGGCAGGCCGTGGCCGGTCACGACCTTTGGGCCCTGGCGCTGTGCGTGGCGGCCGAGAATCTGACGGCGGGCATGGCGGCCTCGGCCCTGGTGACCTATCTGTCGGGCCTGTGCAACCAGGCCTATACCGCCACCCAATATGCCCTGCTGTCGTCGCTGACCGCCCTGGGCCGCACGGTCTTCGCCTCCACCAGCGGCTGGCTGGCCGATGCGTTGGGGTGGGTGGATTTTTTCCTGCTGACCACGGTGGTGACCCTGCCCGCCCTGCTGATTCTGCCCTGGATCATGAAGCAGCAGGGCCGGGTTGCGTCCAAGCCCTGTTGAAACTGTACGGCCAAAGCCTCATTGTCAGCTTTTAGGAATGGTTCCAAGGGTTGAGGGTGGAATGCGCATCGGCGTTCCCAAGGAAATCAAAAGCCATGAATACCGGGTTGGGCTGACGCCCGGCTCGGCGCGCGAGCTCGTCCATCACGGCCATCAGGTGCTGGTGGAGACGGGGGCCGGGATGGGAATCGGTTGTTCCGATGCCGCCTACCGCGCCGCCGGGGCCGAGATCGCCACCTCGGCCGCCGAGGTTTTCGCCTTCGCCGATCTGGTGGTCAAGGTCAAGGAGCCCCAACCGGTGGAGTTCCCCCTGCTGCGCGCGGGCCAAATCCTCTTCACCTATCTTCATCTGGCGCCCGATCCCGAACAGACCAGGGCGCTGGTGGATTCGGGCGTTTCGGCCATTGCCTATGAGACGGTGACCGATGCCAATGGCCGGCTGCCCTTGCTGGCGCCCATGTCCGAGGTAGCGGGGCGCATGTCCATCCAGGTGGGCGCCCATTGCCTGGAAAAGGAGCAGGGCGGATCGGGCGTGCTGCTGGGCGGCGTGCCCGGCGTGGCCCCGGCCAAGGTGGTGGTGCTGGGCGGCGGCGTGGTCGGCTCCAACGCGACGCGCATGGCGGTGGGTCTGGGAGCGCGGGTGGTGGTTCTCGACCGCTCGCTCACCCGTCTGGCCCAGATCGACGAATTGCTGCTCAATACGGTGGAAACCGCCTACGCCACCATGGATAATATCGAGCACCATGTGCTGGAAGCCGATCTGCTGATCGGCGCCGTGCTGGTGCCGGGCGCCTCCGCGCCCCGTCTGGTCAGCCGCGAACTGGTGGGCGCCATGCGCCCCGGTTCGGTGGTGGTGGATGTGGCCATCGACCAGGGGGGCTGTATCGCCACGGCGCGTCCGACCACCCATGCCGCTCCCACCTATCTCGAGCAAGGTGTGGTACATTACTGCGTCACCAATATGCCGGGCGCGGTGGCGCGCACCTCGGCCTTCGCGTTGAACAACGCCACGCTGCCATTCGTGCTGGCCCTGGCCGACAAGGGTCTGGTCCAGGCACTGTCCATCGATCCGCATTTCCGCGCGGGTCTCAACATTCACCATGGCAGCGTCACCCACGCCGCCGTGGCCCGGGACCTCGGATATGCCCATGTGGCGCCCGAGACAGCCCTATCTTCTCCATAAGGGAAACAAAGCAAAAATGGACCTCAAGAAGATCCCAATCGGTAAGAACCCGCCCCGCGACGTCAACGTCGTCATCGAAATTCCGCTGCGCGGCGATCCGGTGAAGTACGAGATCTGTAAGGAATCGGGGGCCATGTTCGTGGACCGCTTCCTTAACACCGCCATGTACTATCCGGTCAATTACGGCTTCGTGCCGCACACCTTGTCGGCCGACGGTGATCCCGTGGACGTCATGGTGGTGGGCCGCATTCCGGTGGCGGTGGGCTCGGTGATGCGCTCGCGTCCCATTGGCGTTCTGCTGATGGAAGACGAGGCCGGCATGGACGAGAAGATCCTGGCCGTTCCCCATGCCAAGCTGCATCCGTTCTATGACGGCGTGAACAGCTACGAGGACCTGCCCAAGATCCTGGTGCAGCAGATCGAGCACTTCTTCGTCCACTACAAGGACCTGGAAGTGGGCAAGTGGGTCCAGCTGAAGGGCTGGGGCGGGCCCGAGCGCGCCGGCCAGATCATCCAGGAATCCATCGACCGCGCCATCGCGGCCAAGCCGAAGAAGAAATAGGGCAAGACGGCCCGGCATCGCCGCCGCCCTCGGACTTGTCCGGGGGCGGCGGTTTTGTTTTTAGAGTGCCGAGCCTCAAATATGAGGCGCGGCGCTGATGCGAGCATTGAGCGAGCGGCCAAGGGCGCGGAGTCGCCCGCTAAGGCAGAGGGCAAAACAAATGAAACTAAAGCGTGATGCATATTTAAGGCATCACACTTTAAGCCGTCGCCGCCGCTTTGCGGCCGATGCGGTCATAGGCCTGGCCGACCCGCATCAGGCAGATGGAGCGGTCGGGCTGTTCGCCCGAGATGGTGGCCAGGATCAGCTTGGCGATGGTGGAATAGGCGGCAACCTCTCCATCGGCGGCGAAGACCATGGGGAAGGCGGCGATCACCGCCCTGGCCTCTTCCAGTTCGTGCCCGAACAGGTTGCGGCCCATCACCTTGTAGCAATCGAGCAGACGTTCCACCGAACCCAGGACGGCGTCCAGGTGAAGTCGGCGGCGCAGGGCTTCGCGCACCTGTACCGCCAGTTCATGGGGACGGCGCGCCAGTTCCGCGGGAATAAACGGGCGCATGGCGACCATGGCGCTCTTGTCGCGCGCCGAACCGACGCAGACCGCATGGAACTGGGCCAGACGGAAGCTGGTGTCGCCGCACCGGGTGAACATCATCATCACCAGGACATCGGTGAGGTAATTGGTGAAGGATTTGTCGGCGGCCCGCAGACGCTCGCTCAGGAAACCGGCGGTGGTGTCTTCATGGGCGGCCAGACCGATCAATTCGTCGCGGCTTTGAATGAACAGGCGGGTATTGAAATTCAGCAAGGTGCGCAGGAACTGGAAATCGGCGGAATCGGGCAGTTTCACCCCGGCATGGGCGGCACCGGTGCGGAATTTCCCCATCAGTTCCTGGGCCTCGATCTCATTGGGCTCCAGCTTATAGGGCGGCGGCACCTTGACCTTCACCTGTTCGGTGGTGGTGACCTGGCCCAGGGCGAATTCGACGCCGAGAATGTTGTAGTTGCGCGGCTTGGTGACCGCCTTATTGACCAGCTTGAAGCCTTCCTTGCCCTCGTTGCCGGTGCGCGCGATGGCCGCCTGCTTGGCTTCGGCCGTCTTGAGATGGGTGGCCAGCTTGGTCAGGGACTCGTCCACCGCCTTGAGCACCAGTTCACGCACGTCACCCCAGAAGGCGGCCTGGCGATCCGGTTTGGTCAGGATCTCGTAATCGACACGCGACAGGACCCGCTTTTCCAGCCCGTCGCGGCAGCGGCGCAGGATGGGGCCGGTGATGAAGGCCTTGGCGATGGCGGCGAATTGCGGCACGAACAGGAAGAAGGGCTGATCCAGGCACCAGGCCACCGAGGGAATGGCAGGCAGCGGCACGCGCATCAGGGCAAGACGCTTGTCCAGGGCCTCGCCCATTTGGGTGGCGATGAAGGCCTCGGCCTCGGCGAAGGCGTAATCATCGGCTTCGGGGGGCAGGGGCGGCGGCATCTCCATGGGCAGATCGGCGGCCCGGCGATGGGGCGGGGCCGCCGGTTCGGGAACCGGGGCTTGAACCGGGGCGGGCCGGGGGGGCGCGCCATGGATCTTTTGCCAGGCCAGGGCGATTTCGGGCCGCTTGGTGATGACCACCTGAAGAACCTCGGCGGCCAGTTCCTTCTGCCCGGTGAAATCCAAACCGGGCAGCCCGGCGGCGAAGGCGTCTTGAATTGTGGCCAGGAATTGGGCATCGCCCTGGCGGCGCAGCAAGGTCTTCAGCATCCCGGCCATGAAACGCAGCAGACCGGGGGAATCCTCCACCTTGGCCAGCCGGGACAGGACATCGTCGAGAAGCAGGCGCTGGTCGGCGGGGAGGGGGGCGTTCATCACGGCTTCCAATTCTTCTCGATGGCCACCGCCGAGACCGAATTCTTGGGCGAGCCGTCGATGATCTTGTCGCTGTAGACCAGATAGACCAGCACATCTCGCTTGCGGTCGTGAAAGCGCACCACCTGCATGGTCTTGAAGTCCATGGATAGGTCCTTTTTGAATACGACCTCTCCGTCCTTCAATTTTCCATCTATATGGATGGGCCCTACTTGGCGGCAGGCCACTGAAGCGTCCGAAGTGTCTTCCGCCAGTCCGACGCCGCCCTTGATGCCGCCGGTCTTGGCCCGCGACAGATAGCAGGTGACGCCTGCCACCTTGGGATCGTCGAAGGCCTCCACCACGATCTTGTCGTTGGGCCCCAACGCCTTGAACACCGTGGAAACGCTGCCGATCTCCTCGGCGGCCAGCGGTGCGGCGCACATGACCACAATCGCGATGAAACATAGCAGGCGTGAGGCGAACATCATGATATCACCCGATAATCCCCGGTGGGTGGACAGACTGTCTTAACATCGACCCTAGCGGCCAAATGATGAGCAATCTGTGAACTCATTTACAGATGGGACATATTTTCACCTGACCAAGCTCAAGGATCGCTTTTTCCGGCGCGGGGCACAGTACGGTTTTCGCCGTGACAGGATGCCGCCATGCCGTTTCCCGCCTTCTTTGCCGATGCCCCCGCCATCACGCTGCAAGATCCTCTGGCGGGATTTCTGGGCGCGCCTTACGACGGCATGATCACCTATCGCTACGAAGATGCGGTGCGTCTGGCCGGTCATTCCTGCCCCACCGTGGCCGGAGCCTGGCTGATGACCATCAAGGCGCTGCGCCGACTGTGGCCCGATTCCATGCCCGAGCGCGGAGCCTGCCTTCTTTTGATGGACGAGTCCCAGGATGACGGCGTCACCGGCGTCATGGCCGCCGTCGCCGGTCTGGTCACCGGCGCTGCCGGGCCGGGCGGGTTCAAAGGGATAGCGGGGCGGTTCGGCCGCAAGGATCTGCTGCGCTTCGAAGCCGGAATTGGCGCAGAACTGGCCCTTCGCCGCGTCGATACCGGCGCGGAGGCCCTGGCCCGTTATCATCCGGAACTGGTGCCCGCCGATCCCGAGATGCGCGAAAGGCTGCAACGCGTCCTGGCCGGCAGCCGGGATGGGGAAGATCATGCCCGCTTCGCCGGGCTTTGGCAGGAAAGGGTCCGGCGCATCCTGGTGGATTTCGCCGACCTGCCGGGACTGGTCACGATCGAGATGCGCTGATCGGATAAATCTGTTAAGACCGGCAGGGTTTCCCGCTAGATGAAGGTTTGCCATGTCCGTTCTGGTTCCCCAGTCATGGGGCGAGATCATCGACAAGATCACCATTCTCGAGATCAAGGCCGAGCGTCTGGCCGACGCCGCCAAGATCGCCAATGTCACCAAGGAACTGGACGAACTGGTCGCGGTGCGCGAGCGTGAATTTCCGCGTCATGCCGGTCTGGCGGCCTTGTCGGCCGAGCTCAAGGCCATCAATGAAAAGCTTTGGGTGATCGAGGACGATATCCGCGATTGCGAGCGCGCCAAGGATTTCGGGCCGAAATTCGTGGAACTGGCCCGCGCCGTCTACTTCACCAATGACGAGCGGGCGGCGGCCAAACGCAAGGTCAACGACCTGTTGGGCTCGGCATTGATCGAGGAAAAGTCGTACGCTCCCTACTAATACCAAATGCAGATGAAAGGATTTCATCGGCATTTGGTTAGGAGCAAGGCGACGCGCGGCTTGTGCCGCGGAAGGCAAGGGCGCACAGCGCCCGCCCGCCGCCTGAGGGCGATCCCGATGATCGGTTACGGTCATCGGGATTCGATAAGGGTGAGGACGCCGTGAAGCTCAAGCGCCTGATCTTTGATGGCCTGCGCCGCCTGCGGCCCCGACCGCCTCGGCCAGGGAAGGCCTCGGGCGTCCTGCTGATTTCGGCGGGCGGGCTGGGTGATACCGTGCTGTTCGCCCTGGTTCTGCCGCGCTTCATGGAATTGGCCCAGGGTGGGGAAAAGGTCACGGTGCTGCTGCGCTCCGATGGCGCGAAGATGGCCTTTCTCTTTCCCCCTGAAATCGCTGTGATCAAGGTGGATTTCGGCCGTCTGGGCAAGGATACGGCCTATCGCGGCACCGTGTTCGACGATCTTTTCCGCGCCCATTACCGTTTGGTGGTCTCTACGGACTTCAAGCGCCATCCCGATCTGGACGAGGCCCTGGCCTTCGCCTGCGCGGCGCCCGAATCCGCCGCCATGGCCGCCCGGCCCTGGGCCAAATATCAAAGCCGCCTCGATGCCAATGCAAAGCGCTGGACAAAGCTGGTCGATAGTGGCGCCGCGCTGCAGGACAAGGTGGTGCGCTGGTCTCGTTTCGCTAACGAACTGACGGGCCGGAACGTGGCCCCGCCCCGCGTGGCGCTGTCTTCCGCCCAGATGCCGCCGCCAGTCAAGCTGCCCGGCCCCACGGTGATCGTCCAGCCCTTCTCGGCGGTGCGCGAAAAGCAGAGTCCACCCGCGCTCTATGGCCGCATCGCGGCATCTCTTCCGTCGGGCTGGAGCATGCGTATTGCAGGCCATCCCAGCGATCTGGATAAGAACCCCGATTACCGGGCGCTGTTGGACCTGCCCAATGTTTCGTTCGAGCCCGCGCCATTTTCGGAACTGGCGGGTATTCTGCGCGGGGCCGTCCTGGTGGTCTCGGTGGATACGGCCTGCATGCATCTGGCAGCGGCCCTGGGGGTTCCCACCCTGTGCCTTGCTTCGGCGGGCTTTGTCGGTGAGATCGTGCCCTATGCCGAGGACGTGATGCCCGGCAACCTCAAAGTGTTGTACCAGCCCATGGATTGCGCGGGCTGCCTGGGCGATTGCCGCATTCCAACCGTGAATTCCATGTTTCCTTGCGTGGCGGCTCTCGACTCCGACGCGATTTTGACGGACATTGCCAGGATGGTGGAGGGAAGATCATGAGGATCGCCGCCCTGCTGGACCCGGTGTTGCGGCTGCTGCTGCGCTATAAGAAGCGCCGGCGGCGGGCCGAAGGCGTGTTGCTGGTCAGTTCACGCGGACCGGCCGAGATGGTCTTCCTGTCGGCCGTGCTGCCCCGCTTCATGCGCCTGGCCAAGCTGGACGAGAGCGTCACCCTGCTGTGCCGCGCCGATGCGGCGGGCATGGCCTTCCTGTTTCCCCGTACGCTGAAGCTGCGCCGCATTGATTTCCGCCGTCTCGACGAGCTGGAATATCGCTGGAGCGCCTTTACCGACCTGTTCTCCCAACATTACCGCCTGATCGTCTCCTTGGACTATGTGCGCGAGCATGACCAGGACGAGGCCCTGATCATCACCGCCGATCCGGCGGAGACGGCGGGCATGGTGCCGCCGCCCTTCAAGCGCAACTTTCATCAGCGCCTGGAAGAGAGCGAAAAAGTCTTCGACCTGCTGTTCGATTCAGGGCCAGTGCGCCAGGACAAGATCGTCCGCTGGTCGCGCTTTGCCGACGAGGTCTTGGACGACCGCCAGCCCCCCGTCCTGGCTTTGCTGGAAGACAGCCAGCTGCCCAATGCCGAGGCCCTGGCCGCGCCGACCATCGTGCTGCTGCCTTTCTCGGGCGTGAAGCAGCGCATGCTGCCCGCCGAGGTCTGGCGCCAACTGGCCGATCTGGTGCCGCCCAACTGGCAGGTGCTGGTGGCCGGGCATAAGAACGACTTCGACAAGCATCCCGACTACATGTCCCTGCTGACCCAGCCCAATGTCAGGATGGAAACCTCCGGATTCGAAAGGCTGGCCTCCATCCTGCTGGGCTCCAAGCTGGTCATTGGCGTCGATACCGCCGGTTTGCATCTGGCGGTGCTGCTGGGGGCACCCACCCTGTGCATGGCCAGCGCCGCCTATGTGGGCGCCGGTGTGCCCTATGACGAGCGGGTGGTTCCCGGCAATGTGCAGTTCGTCTACATCCCCATGGAATGCCAGGGCTGTCTCGGCCGCTGCAAGTTCCCGCTGGAAGACGGCATGTACAAATGCGTCAACGAAATCGACACCGATCAGGTGCTGGCCTTCGTGCGCGACTCGGTGGCCCGGGGCGTTTTCTAGAAATCAAATGATTCACCACGAAGGCACGAAGGCACGAAGTGAAGGGAAGAAGGGATTTCCCTATTTCCTTCGTGCCTTCGCGCCTTCGTGGTGAAAGACCATCGTTGATCCGACGATGTCGGTGGCCGAGTGGGAAGACCATCTTTCATGAGCCTGCTGTCGACCCTGTTTCCACGCGGCATGCGGCGGCGTTGGTGGATGTTTCGTCCCATCGACGCCCTGATCGCCCTGTGGCCCGCCCCCCGCATCCCGAAGGGCGCCGTGGTGGTGCGCATGGACGGCATTGGCGACATGGTGATGTTCCGCGCCGCCCTGGAACATTATCCGGCGGTGCTGGGCCTGCCCAAATCCGAGATTACCGTTCTGGGCTGCCATTCCTGGAAAGCGGTCATCGACGAGGTGTTCGACGGCTTCACCGTGGTGACCATCGACGAACACGCCTTCGAGAAGAAGTGGTTTTATCGCCTGAAGATCGCGCTGTGGATCCGCCGCCGGGGCTTCAAGACGGCTCTGTGCGACATGTTTATGCGAAAGACGCTGACCGCCGACACCCTGGTCTGGGCCAGCCGGGCGCCTGAGCGCATCGTTTGCACACCCTTCATCACCGAGCGGACCAAAGCGGAATACGCCTGGTATCTGGCTAAGGCCACGCGGGTGATCGATACCGGCCCCTACCCCACCCATGAGGGGCTGCGCCACTTCACCTTTCTCCAGGCCCTGTCGGGCACCCGCATGCCAGCGGAAATTCCCGCCATTGCCTGGCCCGACCGCAAGCCCGCCCTGCCCGAGGGCGCGCCTTATGTGGTGATGTTCATCGGCTCTAACGAGCCGGGGCGGCGCTGGCCCCTGGAAAAATTCATTATCGTTGCGAAACAAGCCCTCGAGACGGGTCTGCGGGTGGTGTTCGTGGGCGGGCCGCAAGAGGCCTATGCCAAGCCGATTCTGGCGGAAATCGGCCATCCGGGACTGATCGACGCCATCGGCGCGCTGAAGCTGGGCCAGACCGTGGATGTGATGAAGCACGCGGCCTGCGTGGTCGGCAATGATTCCGGCCCCGGCCATCTGGCCATCGGCGTGGGGGCGCCGACCCTGCTGCTGGCGGGCGGCGGCCATTTCGGTTGCTTCGTGCCCTACCCCGAGGAAATCCGCCCGCCAAGGGTTCGGTTCCTCAACACTCCCATGGAGTGCTACCACTGCCTGTGGCGCTGCCCCAAGCGAGCCGGTCCCCAGGATGCCTTCCCCTGCGTCGCCGACATTTCTACCGATGCGGTATGGGCGGTGGTGCGCGAACTGGTGGGATAATCTCGCTTGCGCGAACGGGCTGCCGCCCATACCCACTCGGAGGAAGCCTCCGAACCTCCATTTTATTGAAAATAAAGAAGAGGGTTCGGGAGGCGTACCTCCCGATCGGGGACCGGGGCGGAAGCCCCGCTAACCGCTCTACTCCGCCGCCTTGGTCCCGGCGGCCTTGGCGGCGGGGTCTTCCAGGGCGGCCAGGAGGGCGGCCTTGATCTGCTCGAGCTTGCGACCGTGTTCGACCTTATGGCCGAACACATCCTTGACGTAGAACACGTCCACCACCCGCTCGCCATAGGTGGAGATATGGGCCGAGGAGATCTGCAGCCCCACATTGGTCATGGCGCTGGTGATGTCGTAAAGCAGGCCCGGCCGGTCGCGGCCATTGACCTCGACCACGGTGTGGGAGCGCGACGGCACGTTATCGACCAGGACGCGGGGCGGCACCTTGAAGACATGGGCGCGCGACGGCAGCTTGCCTTTCCGGGCGGCCAGTTCGCGGTCGAGGCGTGTGCGCCCGGACAGGACCTGTTCGACGCAGCTCGACAGCTTGGCCAGCTTGGCCGGGCTGTCGAAGGCGCCACCGTCGGAATCCTGAATGCAGAAGGTGTCCAACGCCATGCCGTTGGCGAGCGTAATGATCTTGGCATCGACGATATTGGCGCCCGAGACGGCCATGGCCCCGGCGATCTGGGAGAACAGGCCGGGATGGTCGCCGGTATAGACGATGATCTCGGTGACGGCGCGGTGGCTGTCCACCCTGGGCTCGACGGTGAGCGGCGCGCCGACCGCTTCGGCCTCGCGCACCAGGCGGGCGTGGCGCAGATGGATGGGCGTGTCGAAGGTGGTCCAATAGGTGGAATAGCCCCGCGCCACATGGGCCTCGATATCCTCGGGCGGCCAGGACAGCTTGAACAGTTCCGAGCGCAGCGCGTCCTGGGCGGCCTTGACGCGGGCGGCGCGCGCCGTGCCCGACAGGCCGCCGGTCATCACTTCCAGGGCGCGGGAATATAATTCGCGCAGCAGACCGGCCTTCCAGGCATTCCATACGGTGGGCCCCACGGCGCGGATATCGGCCACGGTGAGGCACAACAGCAGACGAAGGCGCTCGGGCGACTGGACCAGGGCGACAAAGTCGGAAATGGTCTTGGAATCGTCGATGTCGCGCTTGAAGGCCACCCGGCTCATGGACAGGTGTTCGCGCACCAGCCAGGCGGCGGATTCGGTCTCCTCGTCGGTCAGGCCGAAGCGCGGTCCCAGCTTCATCACCACATCGGCGCCCAAGGAGGAGTGATCGCCGCCGCGGCCCTTGGCGATATCGTGGCAGAAGGTGGCGACGAACAAGGCGCGGCGCGACACCACCTGATGGATCACCTCGGACGAGGTCGGCGCTTCTTCCTTGAGGTCGCCGTGTTCGATGGCATGCAGGATGCCCAGGGCCTGCACCGTGTGCTCGTCGACGGTATAGACATGGTACATGTCGTATTGCATCTGGGCGACGACGCGGCCGAAATCGGGGATGAAGCGGCCCAGCACTCCGGCCTCGTTCATGTGGCGCAGCGCCACTTCCGGATTCTTGCGGCTGGTCAGCATCTCCACGAACAGCCGGTTGGCGGTGGGATCTTCGCGCAGCGGCTTGTCGATGCGCTTCAAGTTGCGATGCACCAGATCGAGCGCGTGGGGGTGGATATCCACACCCTGCGCCAGGGCCGTATGGAACAGGCGGATCATGGCCACCGGATCGGTCTCGAACTGGTCGGGGGTGGCGACGTCGAGACGGCCGCCTTCCAGCGAGAATCCGGCCACTTGCGTGCGGCGCGAGAACAGGCGGCCCAGTTGCAGCCGTCTCGGCTTGCTCTTGAAGGTCTCCTCGCTCAGCGCGCAGAACAGCCGGGTCAGGTCGCCCACATCCTTGGCGATGAGGAAATAGTGCTTCATGAAGCGCTCGACACCCCTGGAACAGGCGCGGTCGGCGTAATGCATGCGCACGGCGATCTCGGGCTGGACGTCGAAGGTGAGGCGGTCCTCGGGCCGGTCGGTCAGGTAGTGCAGGTGGCAGCGCACCGCCCATAAGAAGGCCTGGGCCTTGGCGAAACGCCGCGCCGCCGGGCGCGAGATGATGCCTTTTTCCGCCAGTTCGGCCACGTCCTCGACCCGGTAGACGTATTTGGCGATCCAGTAGAGGGTGTGCAGGTCCCGCAAGCCCCCCTTGCCCTCCTTGACATTGGGTTCCAGCACATAGCGGGAATCGCCCATGCTCGAATGCCGGGAATCGCGCTCGGCCAACTTGGATTCCACGAAGGCTTCGGCGGTGCCGGTCATGATCTCGGCCGTGTAGCGGGTCCACAGATCGTCGAACAGCGCCCGGTCGCCCCACAGCCAGCGCATTTCCAGCAATGCCGTACGGATGGTCAGGTCGGCCTTGGCGTTGCGGATGCAATCCTCGGCCGAGCGGGTGGAATGGCCCACTTTGAGGCCCATGTCCCACAGCATGTAGAGGATGAACTCCACCACCTGTTCGTGATAGGGCATGCGCTTATAGGGCAGCAGGAATAACAGATCGATATCGGAATGAGGCGACAATTCGCCACGACCATAGCCGCCCACCGCCACCAGACTCATGGTCTCGCCCGAGGTGCGCACACCTTGGGGAAATTCGCGGTCGCAGGCATAGTCGTGGACCAGGCGGACCAGCTGGTCGATCAGGAAGCAGTTTTCCTGCACCGTACTGGTGCCATCGCCGTGGACGTCGAAGCGGGCCCGCACTTCGGCGCGCCCCGAGGCCAGGACCTGCTTGAAGACGTCCAACGCCTTCATGCGCCGCTTGTTCTTGGGCAAGTCCTCGTCCGCAAGTTCGTCCAGCCGGGCGATAATCGCCTTGCGGTTGATGATGGCGCGCTGGCCTTTGATCTTGCTCATGGTCGGGTGCCGTCACCGCAGGAAATCGAGGCGGAGATTATAGAGGCCGGAAGCGGCCCGCCGCCAGTCCCTTCGGATGCGGATTGGGCATGCGGACCGGACTGCCTGTCAAATGGGCATCAAAACTCCACCCCTGCCTGGGCCTTGATGCCGTCCTTGAAGGGATGCTTCACCATGGTCATCTCGGTGACCAGATCGGCGGCTTCGATCAGGGGGGGCAGGGCGTTGCGGCCCGTCAGCACCGCGTGCTGGCCCTCTGGCCTCGCCTTGACGGCGTCGAGAACCTTATCCAGGGGCAGATAGTCGTAGCGCAGCGCCACGTTGATCTCGTCGAGAATGACCATCTTGTAGTCAGGGTCGGCCAACATGGCGGCGGCCAGGTCCCAGGCCCGCGCGGCGGCGGCGACGTCGCGGGCGCGGTCCTGGGTTTCCCAGGTGAAGCCCTCGCCCATGGCGCGGAAGGTGACCAGATCGCCGAAGCCTTCCATCACCCGGCGCTCGGCGGTATCCCAGGCGCCCTTGATGAACTGGACGATGCCCACCTTCATGCCGTGGCCGACGCAGCGGATAGCCATGCCGAAAGCGGCGGTGGACTTGCCCTTGCCCGCGCCGGTATGGACGATCACCACGCCGCGCGCGCCGGTCTTCCTGGCCATCATCTTGTCGCGGGAGGCCTTTTTCTTGGCCATTTTCTCGCGGTGGCGCTGGTCGTTTTCTTCGGTCATGATCTCTCCGGCAAGAAGCGGGGGTCCGCCATAGATGGCGTCGGGGGTCCAGGCTTCAAGACTGAAACAAATCCTTCACGTTTTTGACTCGGCGTCCAGGGGTATAAGCCCTGCGGATCATTGGAAGGGTGACATGGCAGAACAACCGGTCCAGCCAAAAATGACGGCCCGGGCCTTGGCCGTCCATTATGGCGGCAAGCCAGCCCTGAAGGGCGTCGATCTGGATGTGGCGGCAGGCGAAGTCACCGCGCTGATCGGTCCGTCTGGCTGCGGCAAGTCCACCTTTCTGCGCTGTCTCAACCGCATGAACGACACCATTCCCGCCGCCCGTGTCAGCGGAAGCGTCTCCCTGGATGGGGAAGAACTCTACGGCCCCGCGGGTATGGATCCGGTGCTGCTGCGCGCCCGGGTGGGCATGGTGTTCCAGCGTCCCAATCCCTTTCCCAAATCCATCTACGACAATGTGGCCTTCGGGCCCCGCCTGCACGGCTTGGCGGCCGAGGGCGACGAGATGGATACGCTGGTCCGCCGCAGTCTCGAGCGGGCCGGGTTGTGGAAAGAGGTCAAGGATGTGCTGGACGGCCAGGGTACCGGCCTGTCGGGCGGCCAGCAGCAACGCCTGTGCATCGCCCGCGCCATCGCGGTCAGCCCCGAAGTGATCTTGATGGACGAGCCCTGTTCGGCGCTGGACCCCATCGCCACGGCGCGCATCGAGGAGCTGATCGACGAGCTCTGCGAGGCCTTCACCATCGTCATCGTCACCCATTCCATGCAGCAGGCGGCCCGCGTGTCGCAGACCACCGCCTTCTTCCATCTGGGCGAGATCATCGAGGTGGGCGCTACCGAACAGATATTCACCGCACCCGCCAATGCGCTGACCCAGGGCTATATCACCGGCCGGTTCGGCTGAGGCCGAGCCTCCTTTCAGGCTCGGCTAGGCCCAAGGGGCCGCGCCGCTTATGCGGTGGAAGCCAAGGCGGACCCGAGGTCCGCCGCCCGGCGCTTGAGGGGCAGTATGAAAGAGGAGTTACCGCTATGACCACCATCGGCGAGCCCCATATCGTCAAGTCCTACGATTCCGAACTGGCCCGTCTGGACGATTCCCTGGCCCGTATGGGCGGTCTGGCCGAGGCCCAGCTGGTTTCGGCGCTGGACGCCCTGGAGCGGCGCGACAGCGATCTGGCCGCCAAGGTGGTGGGGGCCGACGTCAAGGTCGACGAGCTTGAGGCCTTCATCAACGAGCAGACCGTCCGCGTCCTGGCGCTACGCGCCCCCGTCGCCGATGATCTGCGCACCGTTGTGGCGGCGCTGAAAATCGCGGGCGAGATCGAACGCATTGCCGATCTGGCCGCCAATGCCGCCAAGCGTTCTCTGGTCCTGAACCGCCTGCCGCCGGTGGAGCCCATGCGCTCGCTGCTGCGTCTGGGCAGGCTGGCCCTGGGGCTGGTCAAGGAAGTGATGGACGCCCATCTGGCCCATGACGCCGGGCGAGCCCTGGCGGCGCGCGACCGCGATCAGGAGCTGGACGACGTCTATGCCTCGCTGTTTCGCGAAATCCTCACCTATATGATGGAGGACCCGCGCAACATCACGCCCTGTTCGCACCTGATGTTCATCGCCAAGAATCTCGAACGCATCGGCGACCACGCCACCAATATCGCCGAACTGGCCCATTTCCGTATTCTTGGCCGAGCCGGTCTGCAAGAGCGGGTCAAGAAGGACGATTCATCCCTGGTGGGCGCCGATCCGCAGTAGGAGACGGCCACCGCCTACCAGAAATAGGTGGACAGTCCGTAGAACAGGGCGGCGACCGAACCCGCCGCCGGAATGGTGATCACCCAGGCGACGATGATGTTGCCAGCGATGCCCCAGCGCACGCCGGACACCTTGCGCGCCGAGCCGACGCCGATGATGGCGCCGGTGATGGTGTGGGTGGTCGAGACCGGAATACCCAGCCATGTGGCTCCGAACAGCGTGGCGGCACCGGCGGCGTTGGCGCAAAAGCCGTCGATCTGCTTCATGTCGGTGATGCGCGATCCCATGGTCTTGACGATACGCCAGCCGCCGAACAATGTGCCCAGGCCCATGGCGATCTGGCACAGCACGGCCACCCAGATGGGAACGTGGAACTCGCCGCCCAACATGCCCTGGCTGAACAGCAGGGCGGTGATGATGCCCATGGTCTTTTGGGCGTCGTTGCCGCCATGGCCCAGGGAATACATGGCCGCCGAGAAGAATTGCAAGATGCGGAAGCGCCGGTCGACGGTGAAGGGCGCGGTGCGTCGGCACATCCACGACACCACCAGGATCAGGCTCATGGCCAGGACCAGACCGATCATCGGCGACAGCACGATGGCCGAGCCGGTCTTGATGAACCCGGCGGGGACCAGGGCGGACAGGCCGCCCTTGGCGATGCCCGCTCCGGCGATGCCGCCGATCAGAGCGTGGGAACTGGACGAGGGAATGCCGAGGCCCCAGGTGATGACGTTCCAGGCGATGGCCCCCATCAGGGCGCCGAAGATCACATGGGTGTCCACCAATCCGGGTTCGACGATGCCGGTGCCAATGGTCTTGGCCACGCTGGTGGTGAAGAAGACCAGGGCGATGGTGTTGAAGAACGCCGCCCAGGCCACCGCGTATTTGGGCGACAGCACGCGGGTCGACACCACCGTGGCGATGGAATTGGCGGCGTCGTGCAGGCCGTTCAGGAAGTCGAACACCAGCGCCGTGATAACCAGGGCGACGATGATGGGAAAGGCGACGGATTCCATCGGGGGGTCCTAAACCTGTTCGATGACCACCGTCTCGATGACGTTGGCCACGTCGTCGAAGCGGTCGGAGACCTTTTCCAGCCGCTGATAGATCTCCTTGCGGGTGATCAGCTTGACCGGGTCCTTCTCGGTGGCGAACAGGGCGCGCAGGCCTTCATGCTGGCGCTTGTCGGCGGCGCTTTCCTGGCGGCCGATGGCGTCGCACAGTTCGTTGATGGCCGCCGCGTTGCGGGTGACCTCGCGCATCATGGGAATGGCCTTGGTCAGCAGATGGGCGCATTCGGTGATGCCAGTGGCCAGGGCCCGCATATCGGGGGAGAATTCCTTGACGCCATAAAGGTCGACCCGCTGGGCAACCTCCTCGATGGTGTCCACCGCGTCGTCCATGGTGGTGATCAGCCGATGGATCTGGTCGCGGTCGAAAGGCGTGATGAACGAGCGGTGCAGCGCCTGCAGCGTCTCGCGGGTGATGAGGTCGGCCTCGCCCTCATAGAGGCAGATCTGCTTGAAATGCAGATCGATGTCGGCGCCGTCGCCCATCATGGCCTCCAATTCCTTGGCGGCCGCGTGAATCTTCTCCGCGTGCTGGGCGAACAGCCCGACGAATTCCTCTTCCTTGGGCATCAAGGCACGGAACATGCGGAAAAACATGGGGGAACCTTTGGGCAGTTACGACTTTCGCCGCCTCAATAGCACATGTGACTGAAAGATGACACGCCGTATCGAGTCGGGAGACTACCTAGCCCGCCGGCGGTACAGGAAAAAGGTGGGGGCCCGTCCGGTGATGCATTTCTGCTCGTAGCGGGTGGCAGGCCAGTCGGCGGGCACCCCTGCCCGGTCGGTGGTGGCCAGGACCTTCTCGAAATCCGGATGGGCGTCCAACTGGTGGGCGGCCCAGGCCACATAGACGGGATCATCGCTGGCCACCCGCAGTTCTCCGCCGTCTTCCAGCACACGGGCCAGGGCGTCCAAATTCTCGGGCGAGATGAAGCGGCGATAGGCGTGCCGGGTCTTGGGCCAGGGATCGGGAAACAGCACGAAGGCCCGCCCCAGCGCGCCGTCGGGCAGGGCGGGCAGCAACAGGCGCGCATCCTCGGGGAAGATCCGCACATTGCCCAAGTGCCGGGTCTGAACATGGCCCAGCAGGCTGGCGATGCCGTTCTTGAACACTTCGCAGCCGATCAGGCCGAGATCGGGATTGGTTTCGGCCAGTTCGGCCAGATGCTCGCCGCCGCCGAATCCCACTTCCAGCCAGACCGAGCGGACCGCGCCGGGAAACAGGAGGCCGGGTTCAAGGATTTCGCCCGGCTGCGGGATCGCCAGGCTCAGCCGGGGCAGCAAGTCCTCGATCAGCCCAAGGGCGTTGCGGCGCAGGGCCTTGCCCTTGCGCCGACCGAAAAAACGCGGCCGCTCGGCGGCCGCGTTTCCCTTTTCAGCATGTTTGCTCATGAAAAGCTTAGAAGGCCTTCTTGAGCTGCTCCACCAGGTCGGTCTTCTCCCAGGAGAAGCCGCCATCGGCGTCCGGGCTGCGGCCGAAATGGCCATAAGCCGCGGTGCGGGCATAGATGGGCTTGTTGAGGCCCAGATGGGTGCGGATGCCGCGGGGGGAAAGATCCACCAGCTGCTGCAGCACCAGGGCCAGCTTGTCCTCGTCCACCTTGCAGGTGCCCGAAGTGTCCACATAGACCGACAGGGGCTTGGACACGCCGATGGCGTAGGAAAGCTGGATCACGCATTTGTCGGCCAAACCGGCGGCGACCACGTTCTTGGCCAGATAGCGCGACGCATAGGCGGCCGAACGGTCAACCTTGGTCGGGTCCTTGCCCGAGAAGGCACCGCCGCCATGGGGCGCAGCGCCACCATAGGTGTCGACGATGATCTTGCGGCCCGTCAGGCCGGTATCGCCGTCGGGACCGCCGATGACGAAACGGCCGGTGGGGTTGACGTAGAACTGATCCTCGGGCGGGAACCAGCCCTCGGGCAGCACGTTCTTCACATGCGGGCGGACGATTTCCTTGATGTCGGCCTGGGTGAGGCCGTCCACATGCTGGTGCGAGACCACCACGGAGGTGGCGCGGACCGGCTTGCCGTCGCGGTATTCCAGGGTGACCTGGCTCTTGGAATCGGGCAGTAGCTGAGGAGCGGCGCCGGAATGGCGGGCCTCGGCCAGGCTTTTCAGGATCTCGTGCGAGTAGTAGATGGGCGCCGGCATGAGGACCGGGGTCTCGTTGCAGGCATAGCCGAACATGATGCCCTGGTCGCCCGCGCCTTCATCCTTGTCGGCGCCGGAATCGACGCCCTGGGCGATGTCGGCCGACTGGGCATGGACGCGGTTGATGATCTCGGCATGCTTCCAGTGGAAGCCTTCCTGCTCGTAGCCGATATCCTTGACGGCGTGGCGGGCCAACTCGTCCATCAGGGCGGCGTTGACCGAGGCCGGGCCGCGCACTTCGCCGGCCATGACGATCAGGTTGGTGGTGACCAGGGTCTCCACCGCCACGCGGGCATAGGGATCGGCGCCAAGGAACGCATCGACGACGGCATCGGAGATCCGGTCGGCAACCTTGTCGGGATGGCCTTCGGACACGGATTCACTGGTGAAGAGGAAATTCTTTTTGGACACGGGGCTTACCCTCCTAGATCCAACCAAAATTGGGACCTGGGGCATCAGCACGCGAGAACAGCGCCATCGTGATGCACCCACTTAGCCGAAATCAGCGTGGCGGCAAGCGGTCAAAATCTCCACGGGAGCGGCAACACCCCTCCGGGTCGTTCTTCTGACAGGCCGAGGGGCGACTCGTCAAGACGAATCGCCCCTCGGCTAAAATCCTGGATTTCAAAGGGTTATTTCTTGGTTTCGCCGGTCGCGGCCAGGGCCTTGGCCAAGTCATAGACACGGCGGCGGACCTGAGGGTCGATGATGGCGTAATAAGCCCGGACCAGTTCCAGCGTTTCGCGCTTGGTCATGGGATCGGCCTCGAAACTGGCGGGCTCCTCGGAGAGGCCGGAGGCACCGCGCGAAACCGCCACCGGGCTTTGCTCCTGGACGGTTTCGGCCATGTCGTCGAAGAAGAACGACACGGGCACGTCCAGAACGCGCGACAGGTCGAAGAGGCGCGAGGCGCCGATCCGGTTGGCGCCGCGCTCGTATTTCTGCACCTGCTGGAAGGTCAGCCCGATGGACTCTCCCAGCTTCTCCTGGCTCATCCCCATCAGGGTGCGGCGCAGCCGGACCCGTCCACCCACATGAATATCCACCGGATTGGGAAGGCCAGAGGGGAGGCGGCCTCTGGACGAGCCGCGGTGGGTAGGGGCGGAAGTGCGTTTGCTCTTGACCATGGCTGCGTCCTAATAGGTCTTAGGTGGGCGGAGTAAAAGTACCGACAGTTGTGTCGTTACCATAGGGGCGTGATTGCATACAGTCAACACGCTACACGGGAGGCGCATAGCACTATTATCATATACCTAATGTATGGTTGGTAAATTTCTAATTCAACCGACGCAGAAAAAAAACTGCGATACAGGTCAACAGGATCATCAGTCCGGGAACCAGATCGCCCAATCGGCCATAAACCGTGCCGGGCAGGGACTGGGGCAGAGGGGCGTCGAGGATTCCCCTCTCTCCCAGGGGCAGGTGGGCAATGACGCGGCCCACCGGATCCACGACCGCCGAGATGCCGGTATTGGCGGCACGGGCCTGGGGCAAGCCCTCCTCGATGGAACGCATGCGCGCCGCCGCCAGATGCTGATGCGGTCCCGAGGAAATTCCGAACCAGCCGTCATTGGTGACATTGACGATCCAGCCGGGACGGGGCTGGTCCTTGGCCAGGAAGGCGCCGGGAAAGATCGCCTCGTAGCAGATCATGGGCGCCATGGCGGGCAAGCCGGGCAGGGCCAGGGTGACCGGTCCCGGTCCCGCCGAAAAGTCGGTGCTGCCATGGGTGATCTTGTCGATGGGCAGGATGGAGCGTAGGGGCACGTATTCGCCCCAGGGCACCAGATGGACCTTGTCATAGATGGCCGCGATTTCCGACGATCCGGTGACCACCATCAGCGAGTTCCAGATCTGGAAGGGCTCGACGCCCCTGGGCGTGATGCGCGGCGCGCCGGTCAGCAGCAGCCCGCCCGGCGGCACCGCCGCCGCCGCCATCTGGCGGTGCAGACGGTCGAGATCGAGGAAATAGGCCACGGCGGTTTCCGGCCAGATCACGGCACTGATCTTTTCGAAACCCGGTCCCCGCGACAGTGTCACATGGTCGCGCAGATGGGCTTCGCGCTGTTCGTCGCGCCATTTGTTGCCCTGGGGCACGGCGGCCTGGACAAGGCGTAAGGTGACATCGGGGACATTGGCCTCAGGGTTCAGGGCCAGCCGCCAGGTGCCGCCGATCCATATCAGGGCGGGCAGGCCCAGGACCAGGGCGGCCACCGTGCGGCCCTGGCCGGGCCGGGTGACCAGGGCCGGGGCCAGCACCACCAGATAGGTCAGCAGGGACAGGCCCCAAATGCCGCCCAACGCCCCGAATTGCAGCATGGGTAGACTGATATCCCAGACCGACCCGACCGGGTTCCAGGGCAGGCCGCTCATCACCCAGGAGCGCAGCCATTCCGACAGGGTCAGCGTCGCGGCCAGGGCGGGTATGCGGGCGATCCGGCCCAGGCGGGCCATGTGCACGGCCAAAGTGGCCAGACCGTTGAAGGCGGCCAGCAACGAGGACAGGCCGAACACCGCGAAGGGGATCATCCAGCCGAAGCGGAGCGCATCCACCAGCAGGGCGTTGGAAATCCAGTAAAGCCCCACGGCAAACCAGCCGGTGGACCACCAGAATCCGGCGCCGAAGGCTTCGCGCCGCGTGGCTGCACTATCCAGGCTCCAGGCCATGGCGGGAAAGGCGATCAGCAGAACGGGCAGCACATGGGTGGGCGGCAGGGCGCTGGCCGCCAGGATTCCCGCAGCCATGAGGGCAAATCGCCGCCGCCAGCCAGTGAGCGCCTGGAAACGGCTGGACAGGGAATGCACGCAGATCAAGGTCATGGGCTTGTGCTTCTTTGATTCTCCCTCGCCACCCGCTTGCGGGGGGAGAGGGTCGAGGTGAGGGGGGTGACGGCCACGGACGCACCCTCACCCGGCTCGCTAAAGGCTCGCCACCCTCTCCCGCAGGCGGGAGAGGGGCAAGATATTATTCCGTGGCCGCTGGCTCCAGGCTTGCCACCCGGCGCACCCTTACCCGCTTGACCCGGCGCGGATCGGCGTCCAGGACCTCGAATTCCAGTCCGGCGGAATGGGTGATCAGCTCGCCGCGCGACGGCACCCGTCCGGCCACGAAGGAGACCAGACCGCCCAAGGTTTCCACCTCTTCGCGCTCTTCCTCGGTCAGCACCGCGCCCATGCGGTCCTCGAATTCGGCGATGGGGGTGCGGCCGTCGGCCTCGACGGTGCCGTCGTCGCAGAGCGTCAGTTCCGGCTCTTCGTCCTGGTCGTGTTCGTCCTCGATCTCGCCGACGATCTGTTCCACCAGATCCTCGATGGTGACCAGACCGTCGATGCCGCCGTATTCATCCACCACCAGAGCCAGATGCGAACGTTTGAGCCGCATCTCAAGCAATAGATCGGTGACCCGCATGCTGGGCGCCACGAACTGGACGCGGCGCGCCAGGCGGGGCAGGTTGAACGCCTTGCCCTCTCCCATCACCTCCAGCAGATCCTTGATGTGGATCATGCCGATGACGTCGTCCAGCGACCGGCGATAGACCGGCAGGCGGGAATGGCCGCAATCGATGAACAGGGCGATCAGCCCTTCCAGGGATATCTTGGCTTCCACCGCCACGATATCGGCGCGCGGCACCATGACGTCGTAGGCGGTGACGTCGCGCAGATGCAAGATGTTGCCGAGCAGCTGGCGCTCGTGTTCGTCGATGGGGATTTCGGCGCTGTCGCGATCCTCGATCAGCTCTTCCAGGGCGTCGCGCACGGTCTCGGCGCCCTTGGGGCGGCGGCGGCCCTTCAGCCAGCCGCGCATGGCACCGAACAGCGAATCATCGCCTGCCTTGCGCTGAGTTGCCCCGCCGTCGCGGGGCGGGCTTTCGCCCGATCTCTTGGTGTTTGCCCCGCCTTCGCGGGGCGGGCTACTGCCAGGGTCGTTCATGGACCTTTATTGCTCTCCATAAGGGTCGGCGATGCCGAGCGCCGCCAGCAGGGTGGTTTCCAAGGATTCCATCTCGGCGGCCTCCTCATCGTCCATGTGATCATAACCCAACAGATGCAGGACGCCATGGACAACAAGATGACCAAAATGATCGGCGAGAGTCTTGCCCTGATCCTTGGCCTCGGCGGCGCAGGTCTCATAGGCCAGGATGACGTCGCCCAAGAGCAGCGGCGCGCCGGGCACCAGTGGCGCGTCCTCGTCGTCCAGGGAGGCGAAAGACAGAACGTTGGTGGGCTGGTCCTTGCCGCGCCAGTCGCGATTGAGACCCTGCACCGTGGCATCGTCGGCCAGCACGATGGACAATTCCACCACGCCTTCGGGCAGATCGACGGCACCCAGCGCGGTGGCGGCCAGACGCCCGCAGCGGGCCTCGGCATCGGGCAGGACGTCAGTCCAGGCCGGGTATTGAATGTCGACGGCGATGTCGATGGTTACGGTCATGACTCGGCCTTCTTTTCCTTGGATTCGCGGTCGGCCTTGTCATAGGCGCGCACGATGCGGGTCACCAGATCGTGGCGTACCACGTCCTTGTCGCTAAAACGCACGAAACGCACGCCCTCGACGCCGTCCAGGATGTGGACGGCGTCCACCAGCCCCGAACGTGTGCCGGGCGGCAGGTCGATCTGGCTGACATCGCCGGTCACCACCATGCGGGAATTCTCGCCCATGCGGGTGAGGAACATGCGCATCTGCATGGCGGTGGTGTTCTGGGCCTCGTCGAGGATGATGAAGGAATTGGCCAGGGTGCGTCCGCGCATGAAGGCCAGCGGCGCCACCTCGATCTCGCCGCCCAACAGCTTCTTGGCCACCTGATCGCCGGGCAGCATGTCGTGAAGCGCGTCGTAGAGCGGCCGCAGATAAGGGTCCACCTTGTCCTTGAGATCGCCGGGCAGAAACCCTAAGCGCTCGCCCGCCTCCACCGCAGGTCGCGACAAAATGATGCGGTCCACCTCGCCCGCCACCATCATGGAGACCGCCTTTGCCACCGCCAGATAGGTCTTGCCGGTGCCCGCGGGGCCAAGGCCGAAGGTCAGTGGCGCCTCGCCCATGGCCCGGATATACGCGGCCTGAACGGGGGTGCGCGCCGCGATGTGGCGCTTGCGGGTGCGGATGACCAGATCCCCGGCCGAATCCTCGTGCCGCACCATGCGAACCGCGCTATCCACGTCGGCGGTCTCGAGATGGCCCTGGCGCTTGGTCGTCTGATAGAGGCTGTCGAGAATGCGGGCGGCTTCGGCGGCGGAATCCGGGGTGCCCGAAACGGTCACCGTATTGCCGCGCACATCGAGCGCCACGCCCAGATGGCCCTCGATCCGGTCGAGATTGGCGTTGTGGGGGCCGAACAGCACCTGGGCCAGGGCGTTGTCGGGAAATTCGCGCACGATCGAGGTGTCGCCGGGGCTCACGCGGGTATGGCCTCCAGGCTGTTGGGATGTACCTTGGTGATGCGCAAGTTGACCACGGTGCCGATCAGATGGGCGGCGGCCTTGACATGGACCGGCTGCATATAGGGCGAGCGGCCCAGCAACTGACCGGCATGGCGGCCGGGACGGTCCAGCAGGACGCGCATCTCGCGCCCGACGCAAGAATGGTTGAAGCGGGTGGTTTGCTCCATCAGCAACGCCTGGACCTGGGCCAGACGCTCGTCCTTCACCGGTTCGGGGACCTGCTGGTCCATGGCGGCGGCAGGCGTGCCGGGGCGCGGGCTGTATTTGAAGGAATAGGTCTGCACGAAGCCCACCTGGCGGATCAGGTCCATGCTGGCCTCGAAATCGGCATCGCTTTCGCCGGGAAAGCCCACGATGAAGTCCGAGGACAGGGCCAGATCGGGACAGACGCTCTTCAAGCGGTCCACCAGCCGCAGATAGGTATCGCGGTCATGGCCGCGATTCATGGCGGCCAGGATGCGGTCCGAGCCCGATTGCACCGGCAGATGCAGGAAGGGCATCAGCTGGGGCAGTTCGGCATGGGCGCGGATCAGTTCGTCATCCATGTCGCGGGGATGCGACGTGGTGTAGCGCAGACGCTCGACGCCCGGAACCTCGGCCAGGGCGCGGATCAGGCGGCCCAAACCCCAGCCTTCATCCCCGTGCCAGCCATTGACGTTCTGGCCCAGCAGGGTGATCTCGCGCACGCCGCCTTGGGCCAGCTTGGCGGCCTCGGCCAGGATGGCGGTGGCGGGCCGCGAATACTCGGCGCCTCGGGTATAGGGCACCACGCAGAAGGTGCAGAACTTGTCGCAGCCCTCCTGCACCGAAAGGAAGGCGCTGGAGCCCTGGGCCAGGGGTTCGGGCAGGAAGTCGAATTTGGGCTCTGCCGGAAATTCGGTATCGAGCACGGCGCCGCCCGCGCGGGCTGCCTGGGCCACCATCTCGGGCAGGCGGTGATAGGTCTGGGGCCCCAGCACGATGTCGACGAAGGGAGCGCGGCGCAGGATCTCCTCGCCCTCGGCCTGGGCGACGCAACCGGCCACCGCCAGGATCATGCGCTGCCCGGCTTCGGCCCTCGCGGTCTTGATCTTGCGCAAGCGGCCCAGTTCGGAGAACACCTTCTCGGCGGCCTTTTCACGGATATGGCAGGTGTTGAGGATGACCATGTCGGCCTCCTCGGCGTGATCGGCCGGGCCGTAACCCAGCGGCGCCAGGACATCCGCCATGCGGGCGGAGTCATAGACATTCATCTGACAGCCATAGGTTTTGACGAAAAGTCGCTTTGCCAATGTCTTACGCGTCCAGGAAATTCATGGTCAGGGAGCCGGGCGTCACGAGTCAAGGATTCGCAGCAGGGCGCCCGGCCAGAAGGCGGGTCACACCGTGGCTGATCACCTTGTGGCAATGGGCCGACAGCACCTTGCGCGAGCCGAATTCGGCTACGGTGACCGGCGGATGGAACTCCACCTCCACGGTGATGCGTCCCATGCCCAGCGCGCCCACCAGATGCCCGGCCAGGGTCATATCGCCGTACCAGGCCAGAAAGGGGCGAAGCGCGCGGGTGATGGGCAGGCCGTCCAGCCTGGCATAGGCCACCGAGACTGGCTGCACCGAAACGGCGCGCGGCATCCCGTCGGCGCCCCGCACCTCGCCTTCTGCCACCGAGAAGAACGAGCTTTTGAACGGCATGACGTGATTGCCGTCGTTCGACGTGCCCTCGGCGAACAGGATCAGCGACTCGCCCAGATCAAAGCGGTCGAGCAGGCCGTTCTTTTCCCGCGCCGTGGCGCCGCGGCTGCGCTCGATGAACACGGTGCGCGAAATGCGGGCCAGGAAGCCGAAACCGGCCCAGCCCGCAACCTCGTTCTTGGCGACGAAATAGGCATGCAGCAGGCTGCCCAACACGATGATGTCGAGATAGCTGGCGTGGTTGGCCACGTAAAGCACCGGTGATCCGTCTTCCAGCGGGCGGCCATGGACCACCACGTCATAGCCGATGATGGCCATGACTCCCTTCCAGTAGAAGCGGGTGTAAGTCGGCATGCGCGGACGCGCCGCAAGGCGCAGCACCAGAAAGGGCGGCAGCAGGAGCAGGGTCCACAGCACGAAGCCGAGGAAGCGCAAAATGGCGATGGGAGTGGAGATCATGGGGGCCTATTCCTCGGACCAGCCGGGAATGGTGCGGTCGTAATGAGCCCGGTACTTGGCGGTGACCAAGTCGGTTTTGACCATGACGCAAACATCGGTGGTGTTGAACTGGTGGTCGATCACCGCGCCGTCTCCGACAAAACCGCCCAGACGCAGGTAACCTTTGATCAGGGGCGGCAATTCGGCCATGGCCCGGCGCGGCTGGAGTGCATCCTTGGGCCGGAGCGCCATGTCGACGCGCAGATGGGGCAGGGCGCGGGGACGCAGGGATTCGGGCGCCAGATGATGGTGGTAGAGATAGGACAGATGACCGGCCAGAGCCTCGATATCGGTGCCGGGCAGGCTGGCGCAGCCGAACATCAGCTCGACGCCGTTTTCAAAGACATAGGCGGCGATGCCGTCCCACAGCTTCTTCATGGTGCCGCCGTTGCGGTAACCGGAATCGACGCAGGAACGGCCCAGTTCCATGAAACGGCCGCCATTGGCCAGGATCTTGGAAATGTCGTATTCGCCCGCGGTGTAGAACCGGCCGAAGGCCTCGCCCGGCGCGCGGCGCATCAGACGGTAGGTTCCAACCACGCCAGCCGCTCCGGCGCCCTGCGTCCGGTCGATGACCAGCAGATGATCGCAGACGGGATCGAAATCGTCGAAATCGGCCAGGCGGTCACGCATGGCCTGGGTGGGCTTGGCCCCCATCTCCTGATAGAAGACGCGATAGCGCAAGGCCTGGGCGGCGGCGATCTCGGCCGCGCTTTCGGCAAGGCGGACCTCAAGCCTGTCGCTGAGCTCGCGTGTCTCGGACACGGATTGCATGATCCCTCTGGTTCCGTCCTTTGCGGCGCGGGTTCGACCGCAAAGCCTATTTGTCTTCCGGTTTATCACCGGAAGTCAACGGAACTCCATAAAGTTCAAGGCGATGCCCCACCAGACGGTAGCCATAGCGCCGCGCGATCTCGCGCTGCAGGGCTTCGATTTCGGTGCTGGTGAACTCGATCACATTGCCCGACTGCATGTCGATCAGGTGATCGTGATGGTCCCCCGCCGATTCCTCGTAACGGGCGCGGCCGTCGCCGAAATCGTGGCGTTCCAGGATATCGGCTTCCTCGAACAGCCGCACGGTGCGGTAGACGGTGGCGATGGAAATATGGGGATCGATGGCGGTGGCGCGGCGATAGACCTCTTCCACATCGGGGTGGTCGGAGGATTCGGACAGAACACGCGCGATAACCCGACGCTGGTCGGTCATCTTCATGCTCTTGTCGATGCAGCGTTGCTCGATGCGTGAAATCATTGCCGCGATCCGGTAGCCGACGGGTCCCGCCGCGAATGGGACGCTGATGGCGCCCCGTCAGGCCGGGATTCCGGGATCATGCCCGGAACTCCCTCACTTGTCGAGAAGACGAGTCTTACCTGACGGTTGGGCGTCCTCAGACGGTGCGCTTGCGCTTGCGCGGCTTGGTGCCCAGGCCGATCTTCTTGGCCAGGCTGGAGCGGTGCTGCGCGTAATTGGGAGCCACCATGGGGTAATCAGCCGGGAGACCCCAACGGTCCCGGTATTCCTCGGGGCTCATATTGTACGCCGTCTTGAGATGGCGCTTCAGCATCTTCAGCTTCTTGCCGTCCTCGAGGCAGATGATGTAGTCGGGGGTGACCGACTTCTTCACGTTCACGGCGGGCTGAGGACGCTCAGGCGCGGCGGGCGCGCTGCCGACCGAGGCCAGGGTGCGGTAGACTTCCTGAATCAGATGAGGAAGATCGGCAACCGCGACGCTATTATTGGCGACATGCGCAGCCACGATTTCCGTGGTCAGGCCCAGCAGGTCGCCGCTGTTCGAATGCTCCGACATAGAGAGCAGCCCTCCAATTTTATTCAGTGGGCCCTTATATAAATCCTTCGTACAAAGCTGGCAATATCCATTGCAACAAATGAAAGTGACACAATTCGCATGACTGAGAAGCCTAACTACAGCCTTGACATAACCGGCGAAGTCTGTCCGATGACCTTCGTCAAAACCAAGTTACTTGTGGAGCGCATGGCGTCGGGAGAGATCGTTGAAGTGCGGCTGAAAGGTGCGGAACCTCTGGGAAACGTGCCGCGTTCTCTCGCCGAGCTGGGGCATGAAATCCTCTCGCTCCGGCCAGAGCCCGGTGAAGGAACGACGGGTATTCATCACCTTGTCGTGCGTAAGAAATAAGTCCACTTATCGAGTATGGATATTGGCGTAGTTCACGACGAGACTGAAGTTTCGTCCAGTCGGCAACTCATGGTGACGCCGTCAATAGCTCCGTAATAGCCCTTACGCAGCCCAACGCGGTTAAATTTTCGGGATTCATAGAGGGCCAGGGCCGCTTCGTTGTCGGCGGCGGCTTCCAGGAACATGGTCAGGGCCCCGGCGCGGGCCGCGTTCTCCATGGCGGCATCCAACAGGCGAGCCCCGACACCCCGGCGGCGCCAGGGGGGTAGGACGGCGATGGTGAGAATCTCCGCCTCGTCGAA